>NZ_JBDJMU010000009.1:0-153829 GCF_039674105.1 Luteimonas sp. TWI596 | reverse complement strand
ATCCGGCGCCCGCACAACCTGCCGCAACTGGGCCTTATCGAGCGCCTTGACCGTGTGCCAACCCAGTTGGAAAAAGCGGGCAACAGCCAGGATGTTGCTGGATTCAAGCAGTTGGCTGACCGCCTCGGCCAACCGGTTGGTCACCCGCTGGTAGCGCCCCAGCCAGCTCAACTTTTCCAGTCGCGGACCGCCGCACTGGTCGCACCAGACGCGCCGGCGCGGCACCACCAACCGCACCTGAAGTGCCATCAGAGGTAGGTCACGCACCCGCCGCGCAGTCGTCTCATGCACCTGCCGGCACCGACTGCCGCAGTGCTGGCAGTACATCATGCGGGCGCTGGGCTTGAGGTAGATCGTCACGGTCCGGCTGCCGCCCTCGGGCCACGCGATGCGCTCCACCCGATAGCCTTCCCACCCGCCCAGCCTCTTGATCGTCTTCCGGTCGAACATCCCCTCACCCTTGCGCCCTGGAATCAGGCATCAAGCGTAACGGTGGCTGGCAAAGGACTCCCCGCTAATCTGCGAAGAACCTTTTTTTTTGCGTCTGGGTGCGGGTGTGGCGCGCTGTTGAACATGGGCGTCGAGTCCTACGTCGCGAGCCCTGCCCCCACCCAACCCTCCCCCGCATGCGGGGAAGGGCTTTTTCCGCTTCGATCAGAGGATGCAGTCGTCGAGCAGCGCACCACCTCCCCCGCTTGCGGGCGGAGGTCGACGCCGAAGGCGTCAGGTGGAGGCCTGGAGCCCCGGCCGCCAATGCCACAAGCCCCGCATCGACCTGCATCCGCCCCATCTACCCCACATGCGAAGAAGGCTTTCCGCGATCTCGATCAGAGGACGCAGTCGTCGAGCAGCGCACCACCTCCCCCGCTTGCGGGCGGAGGTCGACGCCGGAGGCGTCGGGTGGGGGCGCGGGCTTTTCGCGCTGTGGCAGCTCGAGACGTGCACTCGCATGACGTCACTCTCGATGCGCGTGCCGGTGTAGCGCCCCCGTCACTGTGGCGACCTCGACACGCGGGCCGACGATCCACGCGTGCAGTGACATCGCGCATCGCATGTCGCTGGTCGTCCCCACGTAGCAATCCGGCGACACACCACGCAGCCACGCACGTCGACCGATGCAGATCGCGGGCCTCGCAAACGCGCCGATTCGGGGAGCGCACGCACCGACGAAGGCGAGATGGAAAAAAGATCGCGCAACCCCCTTCCCAAGCGCGCGAATTCGCGTAGAATCTCGCGGCTCGGAGCGGTAGTTCAGCTGGTTAGAATGCTGGCCTGTCACGCCGGAGGTCGCGGGTTCGAGTCCCGTCCGCTCCGCCAGTGTTACGAAAAACCCCTGCAGCGATGCAGGGGTTTTTTCGTTCTGCACGCAGCCGCCCTGCCCCAACCCAACCTTCCATCCGTGACGGGCGCAATGTCCCGCACGCGAAGGGAAGGAGCAACGCACATCGCACGCATCTCCCAGGCACGCGGGGCCGCGCAGATGCACCATCGCCGCCAACGGCGACGCTGCATCGCTCAGTCGCAGTCGCCGACGCGCGTCAGTGCCAGGTCTTCGAAGTCGTAGCTGAAATCCGCGTCCGGATCGACCTTGGCCATTTGCAGCGAGACCGTGCGGCCAGCCGCTGGCGTGGGCCATAGCCAGGCATCGACGTCGACATCGGGCGCGCGCCAGCGCACCTGCAGCCCACCATCGACGGCGACGACATCGCCATCGAGTTTGGGCGAACGCGCCGCGATCCAGCGCAGGCCTCCGTCGCGCGGACACAACGCCACGTCACCAAACCAGGGATCGCGGTAACGACCGGCAAGTGAGGCGGCGACCGCGGCCGAGACGGCGACCGCATCGTGGGCGTCCGGCTGTTCGGCATGCGCTGTCGCGCCGCGCTCCGCCTCCAGCCGGCCGGCATAGGCGTCGACGTCGTGCGGACCACCGTCGGTGGCGACGAACTGCTTGACCAGCGCCTGAGTGAGCACCGTGCGCGCGGGATCGGCATCGCCGTTGATCAACACCACGATGCCGACGCGCTGCTCGGGCAGCAGCACCAGCGAGGACACCATGCCCGTCAGCGTGCCGGTGTGCGACACCTTCGCGGTGCCGTCGACATCGGTCAACCGCCAGCCGTAGCCGTAGGCCGAGAAATGGCTGCGGTCCCAGGCGCGCATGCGCGCAGTCAGCGGCATCGGCATATGCGCGGTCCAAGCGGCCTCGCGCTGCGCAGCCGACAGCCAGGGCTGGCCAGGGGTCCCGGCGTCCGGGTCGAGCCAGGCCTGCGCCCATCGCAGCATGTCGTCGAGACTGCAGCGCAAGCCGCCGGCCGCCATCATCGGTTCGTCGGGAATCATCGCCTCGTCGCCACGCACGACCGTATTGCGGCCATCGAAGCGGGCGTGTGGCTGGGCGACGTTGCCGACCGCATCGCGCTGCCAGGCGCCGGCCTGGCAACGGTGCATGCCGAGCGGCTCGAAGATCTCGCGGCGCACCAGCGTGTCGTATGGGGCGCCGCCCGCCGCAGCCGCGACTTCGCCAGCGACGATGTAGAGCGTGTTGTCGTAGGCGTAGCGTGACCGGAAACTCCAGCGCGGCCGCAGGTGGCGCAGCCCTTCGATCACCTGGGCGCGGGTGAAGGCGTTCGGCGACGGCCACAGCATCAAGTCGCCGGCGCCCGGGCTCAGGCCGCTGTTGTGGATCAGCAGGTCGCGGACCTGCATCTCGCGCGTGACCCAGTCGTCGTACATGCGGAACTGCGGCAGGTAACGCACCACCGGATCGTCCCAGCGCAGCTGCCCGGCATCGACCAGCCGAGCGAGCACGGCAGCGGTCATCGCCTTGCTGTTGGAGGCGATCTTGAACAGCGTCGCGGGATCGACCGCCTCGCCCTCGCCCGCACGCAGTTCGCCGCGCGTATGCCGCAGCACAACCTCGCCATCGACGACCACGCCGACCGCGATGCCGGGCAGCGCGTAGCGCTCGGCCGCAGCGTCGACCAGCGCCGCCAGGCGCGCAGGCGCGACGGGGGTGGCGGCGACTGCGGGCAGGCCGGCGACCAGCCAGCCCGCCAGCGTCCAGGCCAGGCAAGTGGCGCGCATGCCTCAGAAATCGAACGTGATGTTGGCGAACACCTGGCGACCGATCGCACTGTAGGAACTGGCGAAGTACGGCCACGCAGTGTGGGAATCGTCGCGCGGCGGCGTCTCGTCGAGCAGGTTCAGTACGCTCACGCCGAGCGTGACGTGGTCGGTGATGCGACGCGACACGTCGGCGTTCCAGATCACGTAGGCCGGTGTGCGGCCGGGGCGCAGCGTGCCGTTGTAGTTGGGGCGCCCGCCCCAGCGGTAGCCGTAGAGGCTGGTGGTCCAGTCGCCGACCGCCCAGTTGGCGCGCCAGTTGGCGCGGCTGCGGAAGGCGTTGTACTCGACCGTGCTGCGGACGTCGCGCGGCGCCTCGTCGCCGAACTGCGCGACCTCGAACGCGAGCACATGCGTGTAGCCCAATTGCACGCCCAGATCGCCCCAGCGGCCGAGGTCCTGCGCCCAGCGCAAGGTCGCATCGAGCCCTTCGGTGCGCATCAGCGAAGCATTGATCGGATAGGTCGCAAAGCGGGTGATGCGGCCTTCGGGATTGAGATCGGAGACCGTGCGCTCGACCGCCCCGGCGTAGAACTGGCACGCCTGCGAGGTGGTATCGACCGCATTGCCGGCGCGGTCGACACCGAGCCGGCAGTTCGCTTCCTGTTCGAGGTAGTAGCTGTTGGACAGCGCCTGGACGCGACCCTCGAGCTCGATCCGGTACCAGTCGACGCCGATCGACAGGTTCGGCAGCGCGTCCCACACCACGCCGAGCGTCGTCGACTTGCCCTCCTCCTCCTGCAGCAGGGGATTGGAGGATTGGGTCATGTAGGTCTGGTAGTTGTAGGCCGAGGTACACGCGGGCGTTTCGGCGGCGATGCCGTTGGCACGGCACAGATACTCGTCGTCGACAAAAGGATTGGAGCCGGTCGTGCCCGCGTAGATCCACAGCAGATCGGGCGCGCGGAAGCTCGTCGCGTGGGCGCCGCGCAGCAGCAGCGTGGTGAAGGGACGCCATTCCAGGCCCGCCTGCCAGGTGATCGCATCGTCGACCGAGGTGATGTCGTCGTACTTGTCGTAGCGGCCGGCCAGCGTGGCTTCGAGCTTGGAGAAGACCGGCACGCGGAATTCGAGACCGGCGGCGTAGCGATTGCGCGGGCCGCCGCCGGGCGTGCTGGTCAGGTTGTAGACGCGATCCGGGCCGGTGTAGTCGACGGTCGTGCGCGGGTCCGGCGTCAGCGTGTATTCCTGCCGCGCAGCCTCGACGACTGCGGCCATCTGCAAGGGGCCGGCCGGCAGGTCAAACAGCGGACCGCTGAAGACCAACTGCGCCTGGTCGGATTTCGACGTGCCGGAACTGACGACGGTCGTGGTCAGCTGGTCGTAGAGCTCGGGCGTGCCGGGTGCGAACAGCCGGTCGACGAGGAACTCGCGGATCTCGGTGCCATTGGCGGTATAGCCCTGGATCGGCCCCATGTAGTAATCGCGCACCGCGCGGGTCAGAAAGCGCGGCCGCCTGGTTTCGATCTCGAAGCGCGACGAAGTGAAACCCACGTCCCAATCGAAGCGGCCGCCGAACGCCGTGCCGCGCACGCCGGCATTGAGGTTCCAGGCGCGCTCGTCGTACTCGATCCGCTTCACCCCGCCGACCTCGTCGGGCAGGAAGATCCGCTGCGCGGTCACCAGCCCCCGCGTCGGATCCTGCACCGTGAACGGGGTTTCGCCGATGTAATAGTGCGTCTGGCTGGAGCTCTTGTCCTGCGAGCGGCTGCCCAGCACCTGGGCGTAGCCAGTCACCGATTCGCTGAAGTCGACGCTGCCCGACAGGTAGGCCGACGTCTTGCCGTAGGCGTTCTGGATCGAGCGGGCGTTGTAGTAATCCAGTGCGCCGCAGCGATTGGGCAGCGGTGCGCTGGTCGCCGAATGGAACGGCACGAAGCTCGGATTGGTTGCCGCGCACGCCTGCACCATCGCGTCGTAGCTGGGGGACAGCACGCCGTTGTCGCCGCGCCACAGATAGTTGGAACCGGCGAGGAAGTACACGCCCGAGATCGATGCGGTCGGACGCTCGGGGTTCGTGCGGTACTGCGGGTGCGCAAGATAGGTCAGGTCGCGTTGCGCGGCGACGATCTCTTCGCGATCCAGTCGCTCGAATGCGTAGGTCAGGCTCCAGCGGTCGCCGCTGCGGCCGCCGCTCCACTGCAGTTGGCCGGTGTCGCCACCGCCGCCGGATGTCGTGCCGCCGCGCAGGCGCACGGTGTCGCCACTGAAGTTCTCGCGGGTGATGATGTTGACCACGCCGGCCACCGCATCCGAGCCGTAGATCGCCGACGCGCCGCCACTCATGACTTCGATACGCTCGATCGCCGCGGCCGGAATGCTGCCCAGGCTCACCGCGGTACCGCTCGAGCCGTAGGGCTGCGGATAGTCGGCCAGACGCTGGCCGTTGAGCAGGATCAGCTGGTAGCCCGGCCCCAGGCCGCGCAGATTCATGAACTGGCCGTTGGGCGCGTTGCCAGTCTGATCGGATTCGTTGAGCGTGTTGCCGGTGAACTGGGTCAGCGTGCCCAGCGACTCCCAGACCGTGCTGAACCCCTGCTTCTGGATCTCCTCGGCCGTGATCACGGTCACCGGCGCCGGCCCCTCGACTTGCGTGCGCGCGATGCGCGAGCCGGTCACCTGGACCTGGTCGAGCGTGTTGACGTGGGCATCGGTCGACTGCGCCGCGGCCGGCATCGCGATGGCCGCCAACAACGCGATGGCGAGCGGACAACGGCTCGAGCACAGATGTCTGGACGATACGGGCATGCGGCGTTCCCCTGGCGATGGCGTGACGGGCACAGCCGGCGGCCACACGCGCCATCGCGCATCGATGCCGGCCTGCCATGTGTGTGCCCGCTCCCCATGCGCGCGACACGATGCCATTGTGATTACACCGCACCCCGAGCCTTGTCAATCGCGTCGGCCGGCTTGTCCGCTGCGCCAAAACACCTATGCTCGAATGCGTCCCCGCGGCCCGTGCGGCCGCCATGCAGGAGCTGCGATGCAGACGACAACGGCCACGATGCGGACGCGACGCGGCGCCTCGCCCGGGCGCCGCCGTCCCTGGCGATGTATGGCCGGCGCGCTGCTGGCCTCGCTGCTGGCGGCGAGCGCATCGGCGACGCCGCCGGCGATTCCCGGAATGACACGCGCGCAGCTCGATCCGCAGTACTGGATCGACCGGCTCGACGCGCCCGATGCGCGCCTGCTCGATCGCGCCGCGATCGCGACCCAAAACGCCGCGATGCGGCGCGTCGATCCCTCGATCCACGACGTGCTCGCATTGCCCGACACGCTCGACCGCGCCACCGTCGCCGGCTGGATCGAGGCGGTGTCGACGCGCCCCGCGCAGCCGCGCTACACGCTCGATGGCCGCGTGCTGGATGCAGCGGCGCTCGCCCGTCTGCGCGCCGATGTCGACCTGGCGGCCCTGCCCGCCGCGCCGTCGCCCCGTTTCGGTCTGGTCGTGCGCCGCGCGGACCTGCGTGCGTTCCCGACCCGCACACGGGTGTTCAGCCGCCCCGAGGACACCGACATCGACCGGTTCCAGGAAGACGCCCTGTTTCCAGGCGCGCCGGTCGCGGTGGTGCACGCGAGCCGAGACGGCGCCTGGTACTTCGTCGTCAGCGAGCGCTACGCGGCCTGGATCGACGCCACGCAGGTCGCACTGGGCACACGCGACGCGGTCGCCGACTACGTCGCGCGTGCAGCGCACGGGCCGATCGTGACCGGCGCGACCGCGCGGACCGTCTACACGCCGCAAGCGCCCGAGGTCTCCGATGTGCAGTTGGAGATGGGCGTGCGCGTGCCCGCCCTCGACTGGCCCGGCGATCGCGTGCTCAATGGCCAGATTCCGTGGTACGGCCGCGTCGTGGAGCTGCCGGTGCGCACCGCGACCGGCGGCCTGGCGTTCGCGCCTGCGATGCTGCCGCAGGCGGCTGACGTCGCCGACGACGCGCTCGCGTTCACCCGCGCCCAGCTGATCCGTCAGGCGTTCAAGTTCCTCGGCGAGCGCTACGGCTGGGGGCATTCGTACAACGCGCGCGACTGCAGCGGCTTCGTCTCGGAGGTCTACCGCAGCCTCGGGATCCTGCTGCCGCGCAACACCAGCGCACAGGGCACCAGCCCGGCGCTGGACCGGATCGCCTTCGCGCCGGCGATGTCGCGCGAGGCGCGCCTGCGCCCGCTGCGACAGACCGATGTCGGCGATCTGGTGTTCATCCCGGGCCACGTGATGATGGTCATCGGCCATGTCGACGGCGATCCCTATGTGATCCACGACACCGCCGGCACCTCGCTGCGCGGCGCCGACGGCGCGCTCGCGCGGCTGGCGCTCAATGGCGTGGTGGTGACCCCGCTGCTGCCGTTGCTGGGCAGCGACGGCGAGGCGACGATCGACCGCATCACCAGCATCCAGCGCGTGCGCTGAACGCCCTGCCCGGACCTGTCGCCATGAAGATCACCGACATTCGCCTGAGCATGCTGCGCGTGCCGCTCCGAACGCCGTTCAAGACCGCGCTGCGCACGGTCGAGCGGGTCGAGGACATCGTCGTCACGATCCACACCGATACCGGTCACGTCGGCCACGGCGAGGCCGCCGCGACCGCGGTGATCACCGGCGACACGCACGGCGCGATCGTCGCGGCGATCGCCCAGGTCATCGCACCGCGCCTGGTCGGCCGGGAGGTCGGGGATCTCAACCGCCTCGTGCGCCTGGTACAGACCGCGCTGCTGCGCAACACCAGCGCCAAGGCCGCGGTCGAGATCGCGCTCTACGACCTGTTCGCGCAGCTGCACGGCGCGCCGCTGTACCGCATCCTCGGCGGTGGCGGCGAGCCGGTGCTCGCGACCGACCTCACGATCAGTGTCGGCGATGTCGACACGATGGTCGCCGACGCGCAGGCCGCGCTCGCACGCGGCTTTCGCTCGCTGAAGGTCAAGGTCGGCCAGGACACCGCGCTGGACCTGGACCGCGTCCGCGCGGTCCATGCTGCGGTCGACGGCCGCGCCACGCTGCGGCTCGATGCCAACCAGGGCTGGACGCCCAAGCAGGCCGTGCAGACGATGCGCCGGCTCGAGGCGGCCGGTATCCATCCCGAACTGCTCGAGCAACCGGTCCCGGCGCACGACCTACACGGCCTGAAGTTCGTCACCGATCGGGTCGCCGTGCCGGTCATGGCCGACGAAAGCGTGTTCGGCCCGCTCGAGCTGATCGACTTGATCCGCATGCGCGCGGCCGACATCGTCAACATCAAGCTGATGAAGACCGGTGGCCTGTCGAACGCGATCCGGCTGGCCGACATCGCCGCCCTGCACGGCATCGACTGCATGATCGGCTGCATGCTCGAGAGCAGCATCAGTGTCGCCGCGGCCGTGCACCTGGCGGTTGCCAAGGCCGACGCGATCACCAAGGTCGATCTCGATGGTCCGTCGTTGTGCGCGTACGACCCGGTCGAGGGTGGCGTCCATTTCGACGGGCCGACCATCCGCATCAGCGAGGCACCGGGCCTTGGCATCGTGTCGATCCGCGATCTCGCCCCGCTTCCCGCCTGACGCTCGTTCGCCCACGGGCGACAATGGGGCGTCTGTCGTTGTCTGGAGTTGTCCGATGGTGCTTCCTGTCGATCCGGCGCCGCTTGCGCGCGACGCTACCGCCGCCGATCGCGCACATGTGCTGGCGATGATGCGTGCGTTCTATGCGGAGGACCGCTTGGTGTTTGACCCGGTCCGCGTCGGTGCCGGGCTCGATGCGCTGCTGGCCGACCCCGCGCACGGCGTGGTGTTGCTGCTCGGCGATGCCGGCGAGGACGGCTATCTGGTGCTGACCCGGGGCTTCAGCCTCGAACAGGGCGGCGCGTTCGCGCTGCTCGACGAGCTCTATGTCGCGCCGCAGGCGCGCGGCCGCGGCCTGGGGGCGCAGGCGCTGACCCTGGCAGCCGAACGCAGCCGCGCCTGGGGCGTGGCGATGCTGCGGCTGGAGGTGCATCACCACAACCCGCGCGCCAAGGCGCTGTATCTGCGCGCAGGCTTCGTCGACGGCCATCGGGACATGCTGACGCTGTCACTGGACGCCCCTGCGGCGCGATGACCGACCTGCATCGCAGGCGGCCGCCGGCATGGCATGCTCGCCGGGTCCGCCGCTGCCGACCCGACCGATGACGCCCAGCCCGTCCGCGCCCGCTCGCTTCCGCCTGTCGATGCCCGCGCGCGTGCTGCTCGCGCTGCTGGCCGGCGCCGTCATCGGCCTGTCGCTGGCCGCCTGGGACCCGGCGGTGGCGGTGCGCACCGCCGACATCGTCCAGCCGATCGGCACGCTGTGGCTGCACGCACTGCAGATGACCGTGGTCCCGCTGGTCGCAGCGCTCGTGGTCGTCGGCGTGAACGCCGCGTCCGATGCCGCGGCCTCCGGACGCACCGCGCGCCTGGCGATGACCACCTTCGTGGTGATGCTGGCGCTGTCAGCGACGTTCGCCGCACTCGCCGCGCCCGCGCTGCTGTCGCTGGTGCCGCGCGACGAGACCCAGACCGCGCTGTTTCGCGCCGCGATCGGCGCGCCGGACGTACTGCCGCAGGCGCCAGCGTTCGGACTGTGGATCACCAGCCTGATCCCCAGCAATGCGATCGCCGCGGCGGCCGCCAGCGCAATGCTGCCGCTGGTGGTGTTCTCGATGTTCTTCGGCTTCGCGCTGACCCGCCTGGAGGCCGCGCGTCGCGAACGCATGCTCGAGCTGGTGCGCACGGTCGCCGATGCCATGATCGTGGTCGTGCGCTGGGTGCTGGTCGCCGCGCCCTTGGGCGTGTTCGCGCTGGTGCTGTCGGTGTGCGCGCATGTCGGGCTGGGCGTGTTCACCGCGCTGGGCACCTACATCGCGCTGCAATGCGTGCTGTATGTGGCGATCACGCTGTTGATGTACCTCATCGCCGTCGTCGTCGCCGGCGAGCGTCCGGCGCGCTTTGCCGCAGCGCTGCTGCCGGTGCAGGCGATCGCGGCGAGCACCCAGTCGTCGCTGGCCGCGTTGCCGGTGATGGTCGACAGCGCGCGCAGCCGCCTGGGCTATCCGCTCGCGGTAACCTCGCTGGTGCTGCCGATGGCGGTGTCGCTGTTCCGCATCGCCAGCCCGGTCCAGTATCTGAGCGTGGTCAGCTTCATCGCCTGGATCTACGGGATCGAGCTGGGCGCCGGCCAATTGGCGATCGCGGTCGCACTGGCCATCGTGATCAGCATGGGCTCGGTCGGCCTGCCCGGGCAGGTCAGCTTCATGACCAACAACCTGCCGGTCACCCAGGCTGTCGGCCTGCCGGTCGAACCACTGGGCGTGCTGCTGGCGGTCGACACCCTGCCCGATGCGTTTGCGACCGTCACCAACACCACCGCCGACGTCACCGCGACCGGCGTGGTCGCACGACGCAGCGGCGTGCCTCCCTCCGCCTCCGATCCCGAAGCTCCCCCGACATGACCGATTCCTTCGTCCTCTATCACAACCCCCGCTGCTCGAAATCGCGTGCCGCGCTCGAGCTGTTGCAGGCGCGCGGCATCGCGCCGCAGGTGGTGCTCTATCTGGAGACCCCGCCCGATGCCGCGGCGCTGCGCGACCTGCTCCAGCGCCTGGACCTCGCACCCCGGGCGCTGCTGCGCACCGGTGAGGCGGTCTATGGCGAGTTGGGCCTGGCCGACCCGGCGCTCGATGACGACGCGATCATCGCGGCGATGGCGGCGCATCCGCGCCTGATCGAACGCCCGATCCTGCTGCACGGCACGCGCGCGGTCGTCGGTCGCCCCACCGAGCGCCTGCTCGACCTGCTGCCCTGACGCCGCAGCGCCGGGCGAGGCGACACCGCGTCAGTCCAGCCCTTTGGCGATATGCGTGCGGTTGCGCCCTGCGCGCTTGGCAAGGTACAGCGCGGTATCGGCCCGCCCGAACCAATCCTGCCAGTCCTGCTCGGCGGCGAGCATGGCGCCACCGATCGACACCGTGATGGGGCCGGCGGGACTGCGCAGGCGCCGCTCGACCTCGACCCGCACGCGCTCGGCCGCGGCCGTCAACCCCGCATCGTCGTCTGCGGGCAGCACGAGGACGAACTCCTCGCCGCCGAATCGGTAGACGGCATCGCCCTCGCGCAGCGTGTCGCGCAGGATCGTGCCCAGTTCGACCAGCACCGCATCGCCGACCGCATGGCCGAAGGTGTCGTTGACCGCCTTGAAGCGGTCGAGGTCCAGGACCAGCAGGCCGATCCCGGGCTGCCGGCGATCGTCCACGAGGCTGCGCAGATGCGCTTCCATCGCGCCGCGGTTGGGCAGCCGGGTCAACGGGTCGAGCATCGCCCGACGCTCCAGCGAGTCGCTGTAGTCGCGCAGGCGGCGCGAGAAGGCGAACGAGAACGCATACACCAGCGACCAGGTGATGACGGTCGCCCACCGCCCCAGACTGGCATCGGGCACGATCAGCAGCGTCGTCGCGCCCACGATCAGCAGCGCCCCGCACCACGCGGCGATCTCGGTCCGCGCAATGTAGAAGTTGGTCATCAGCACCACGTACACCCAGCCGCTGGCGGCATCGCCGATCAGCACGCAGGCGGTGAGGCAGAAGCCGGAGTTCAGAATCGCCATCAACCCGCCGGCCGCATTGGTCCGGCCCGTGCGCCAGGCACGCCCGACGATCAAGGCGATCACCACGATCACCAAGGCGTCGAACGCAGCCAGCGTCCATTCCCCACGCAGGCAGCGCCAGAGCATGAAGCCCGACAGCGTCAACAGCGTCGTCAGCCCGAGCAGGGAGACGATCGCGAGTTGAAAATCGTCGCGGACTCTGGAGACGGCCATACGTTGCATCGCATCCGCGGTTGCGATGCGCCTCGATCCCCAGTGAGCGTCGACAGGGAATCTAGAGCCCGCCGGGTGAAGGGGGAATGACACGATGCGCGGGCACGCCGCGGGTCCACGCGGCCGCCGCCCGCAGGGCTTGCGATGGTGCCCGGAGCCGGAATCGAACCGGCACGGCCTTGCGGCCAACGGATTTTAAGTCCGGTGCGTCTACCAGTTTCGCCATCCGGGCATGCGGCGCCAAGCGTGCCTGAGCGCCCGGGGAATTGAAACCCGAACCCCGGCAGGCCGGCGACGTCACGTGTCGCACAGACGAAAAACCCCGCTTGCGCGGGGTTGTTCATCGAACTGGAGCGGGAAACGAGACTCGAACTCGCGACCCCGACCTTGGCAAGGTCGTGCTCTACCAACTGAGCTATTCCCGCATGACTTCAATTGTACCCTGCCTGCGACCTGTGTGGTGCGCCGGCTGGAGGCCTGGGTCGGAATCGAACCGGCGTACACGGATTTGCAATCCGCTGCATAACCACTCTGCCACCAGGCCGGTGACCCGTCGCCGGGATCCGGAGGACCCTGCCGACAAAACGAAACCCCGCGTACCACCCGGGGTTTCGCGTTTGAAACTGGAGCGGGAAACGAGACTCGAACTCGCGACCCCGACCTTGGCAAGGTCGTGCTCTACCAACTGAGCTATTCCCGCTTGGGAGGCGAAATTCTACCGTTCGCCGGCAGGGTGTCAATACTTGTTGCGTTCGGCGGCGCGCATGATCGGCCAGGCCGCGCGCAGATACGCCAGCCCCGACCACAGCGTGAGCAGCGCGGCGAGCGCCAGCAGCCAGTCGCCGACGACGAAGATCTCGCGCCCCAGCCACGGCGGCGGCGGTACCGGCCGCTCGGGCGTGACCGAGTACAGCAGGCACAGCAGCGCGACCATCTGCGCGATCGTCTTGATCTTGCCGATCGCCGCGACCTTGACCGTCGCCCGCTGCCCCAATTCGGCCATCCACTCGCGCAGCGCCGACACGGCGATCTCGCGCCCGACGATCACCGCCGCCCAGATCGCCATCCACGGCGACGGGTGCCCCTGCACGATCAGAAACAGCGCCACGGCGACCATCAACTTGTCGGCGACCGGGTCGAGAAACGCGCCGAACGCCGAGGACAGGCCATAGCGACGCGCGATCCAGCCGTCGAGCCAGTCGGTGACCGCCGCCAGCCCGAACACGAACGCGGCGGCGAAGTTGGTCCATTTGAACGGCAGGTAGAACACCAGCACCAGCACCGGGATCATCAGGATCCGCAGCAGCGTGAGCCAGGTGGGAATCGTCAATTTCATCGCAAACTCGTGGCAATCAGTCCTGGCCGGCACCCGATGCGCCGGCATCGAGCCCGTGTAGGGTCGCATAGATGCGCTGCGCGAGCGCTGCATTGACGCCCTCGACCTGCGCGATCTGCTCGGCACCGGCCGCCTTGAGGCCGCCGAGTCCACCGAAATGCTTGAGCAGGTTCGCACGGCGCCGCGGGCCGATGCCCGGGATGTCTTCCAGCCGGCTGGTGTTGCGCGCCTTCTGGCGTCGGCCGCGATGGCCGGTGATCGCGAAGCGGTGGGCCTCGTCGCGCACCTGCTGCACCAGTTGCAAGCCGGGCGAGGCGGCGCCGGGCTTGAGTTCGCGGGCCGGCTGCCCGTCGGTGGCGGGCAACAGCAAGGTCTCGTCGCCCGGCTTGCGCGCCTCGCCCTTGGCCACGCCGACCAGACAGATGCCGGTGATGCCGTAGCCGTCGAGCACCGCGCGCGCCTGGGCGACCTGGCCGGCGCCGCCGTCGATCAGCAGCACGTCGGGCATCACGCCGCCCTCCTCGGCCACCTTGCGGAAGCGCCGGGTGAGCGCCTGGTGCATCGCCGCGTAGTCGTCGCCCGGTTCGATGCCGGCAATGTTGTAGCGCCGGTACTGGCTGCGCACCGGCCCTTGCGCATCGAACACCACGCACGAGGCCACGGTGGCCTCGCCCATCGTATGGCTGATGTCGAAGCACTCGATGCGCTGCGCCGGCTCGGCCAGGCCCAGCATCTGACGCAGCGAGTCGGCGCGCGCCTGCTGCGCGGCCTGGCTGCCGAGCTCGCTGGCCAGCGCGATCTCGGCATTGCGCCGCGCCAGATCGACGTAGCGCGCCCGGTCGCCGCGCACGTTGCACTTGAGCTGCACCCGGCGTCCGGCCGCCTCGCTGAACGCCTGCTCGAGCAAGGCGACATCCTCGATCGCGCGATCGAGCACGATCTCGCGCGGCGGCACCTGCTCGGCATAGTGCTGGGACACGAACGCGGCGAGCACCTCGGCCGGGTCCTCGCTGCCGTTGGTGCGCGGGTGGAACGCCCGCGTGCCCAGGTTGCGGCCATCGCGGAACGACAACAGCAGCACGCAGGCATGGGTGCCGCGCATCGCGCAGGCGAGCACGTCGAGCTCGGCGACCTTGCCGTCGACGTACTGCCGCGCCTGCATGCCGCGCATGTTGCCCAGCAGGTCGCGCAAGCGCGCGGCCTCTTCGAAATCCAGGCGTTCGGCCGCCGCTTCCATGTCGCGCGTGACCTCGTCGGTCAGCGCATCGCTGCGACCTTCGAGGAACATCGACGCGCGCCGCACCGCGTCGGCGTACTCGCGCTCGGACACCAGCCCGACGCACGGCGCGGTGCAGCGGCCGATCTGGTGCTGCAGGCAGGGCCGCGAGCGGTTGCGGAACACGCTGTCCTCGCAGTTGCGCAGCTTGAACAGCTTCTGCATCAGGTTCAGCGTTTCGCGCACCGCGGTCACGCCCGGGTACGGCCCGAAGTAGCGTCCGGGCACATTGCGCGGGCCGCGATGGACCGCGATCCGCGGCCAGGTGTCGCGGGTGACCAGCACGTAGGGATAGCTCTTGTCGTCGCGCAGCGAGACGTTGTAACGCGGCTTGAGCGACTTGATCAGCTGGTTTTCCAGCAGCAGCGCCTCGGCCTCGGTGCGGGTGACGGTGACTTCCATGCGCGCGATCTGCGCGATCATCGCCATCGTCCGCGTCGCCTTGGGCGTGGCGTTGAAGTAGCTCGCCACGCGTTTGCGCAGGTCCGCGGCCTTGCCGACGTACAGCACCGCATCGTCGGCCGCGATCATGCGATAGACGCCCGGCGCAGTGCTCAGGCCTGCAACGAAGGCCTTGCCGTCGAATGTCGGCCGCGCGCCGCGCGCTTTCGTCGTGCCGGTCATTCGCCCACCGGGACGCGGCGCAGCGCGCCGGTGGTCGGGTCCAGCCGCAGCACGGCATGGGCATCGGTGTCGGCGATCCACAGCCGCCCGTTCCCGACGGCCAAGGCCGCGGGCCCATGCAGGCGCTGGGGCAACGCGAGCGTCGACAGCGCGCCGCCGCCCAGACGCAGCTGGCGCAAGGTGTCGTTGCCGCTGTCGGCGATCCATAGCACCGGCGCCTCGGGATCGAGTGCCAACGCCTGGGGCGCCTGCAACTGCGCATCGTCGCGCGCGCCGTCGACGGCCCCGAATTGCCACGGTCCGCCGCCGACCAGCGTGGCGACCTGCCCGGTCGGCAGGTGCACACTGCGGATCGCCGAGCCCGCGGCATCGCAGACGTAGAGCGTGTGCTGCACGCACGCCAGTGCCACCGGCTCGGCGAATGCGGCCTGCGCGCCCACACCGTCGCGCGTGCCGAGCGCGCCACTGCCGCACAGCGGCGCAATCCGGGTCTGGCCCAGGTCGAGCTGCCAGATGCGGTTGTCGCCGGCGGTCGCGACATACAACCGGTCGCCCGACAACACGACGGCACGCGGCTGGTCGAGCGCGACCGCGCGCGGGTCGGCCAGCGATCCGGGCACGGTGACGCCGGGTCGGCCGGCACCGCAGACGGTGGACACGTCGCCGCTGCGCAGGTCGATCCGGCGCACGGCATGGTTGCCGGTGTCGGCGACATAGAGCGCGCCGCGCGCCAGACACAGCCCGTGCGGCCGGGTCACCGCGGCCAGTTCCATCGGGCCGTCGATGAAGCCGGCGCGTCCGCTGCCGAACTGGCGCAGGATGCGCCCGCGGGCATCGCATTCGAGCACGCGGTGATGGCCGCAGTCGGCGATATAGAGCAGATCGCCCGACACCGCCAGCCCTGCCGGGAACCGCAGCGGTAGCGCCGACTCGCTGTCCCGGCGCAAGCGGATCGGATCGCCGGCAAGCGGTTGCGGGGTCAGGCCCTCGACCAACATGCCGATCCGCGCATCGAGGTCGCGGATGCCGTTTTCGCCGACGATGCGCTCGCGCACCCGCCCTTCGCCATCGATCAACAGGACCGTCGGCCAGGCATCGAGCCCGAAGTGCTGCCAGGCCGTCCAGTCGCCGTCATGCGCGACCGGGAAGTCGTACTGCTGCAGGTCGACGCGGTGCGCACTGCGCCTGGCGTCGCGTTCGGCATCGAAACGCGGGACGTGGACGACGACCACCTGCAGGCGCTCGCGATGGCGCGCGCGCAGGTGGCCGAGATCGGCGAGCCGTTGCTGGCACCAGGCCGAGCTCAGATTGACGAACGCCAGCGCGCAGACCCGCCCGCGCAGCTGCGCCATGCGCAGCGGGTCGCGCAGGTTCAGCCAGGCCAGGCCGGCCGGGAATTCGGGCGCTGCGACAGCGTCGTTCATGACGCAATTATGCGGGATCCCGCCGCGGCCCCCTGTCGAGAGCACTGCGGTCAGCGCAGGCCGCCGAACGCGTTCAGGCAGGCGCGCCGGAGCCGGTGCCACGCCCGGCATCGGCACCCGACAACCGCGCCTGGGCCCGCGCCAGATCCTCGGGGGTGTCGACGCCCGGCGGGAACGGTGCAGGGGTCGGGCCGACCGCGACCCGAAGCCCGGCTTCGATCACGCGCAACTGCTCGAGCATTTCGATCTGTTCCAGGCGCCCGGGCGCCATCGCGGCGAACCGGCGCAGGAAACCGGCGCGATAACCGTAGATTCCGATATGCCGCCACCACTCGCCGGCCGGCATCGTCGCGCGGTCGCGGGCGAACGCATCGCGCGGCCACGGCACCGGCGCCCGGCTGAAATAGAGCGCATCGCCGCCCGCGCCGAGTACGACCTTGACCGCGTTCGGGTCGAGCAGCGTCTGGACATCGTCGATCGGGGCGGCCAGCGTGGCCAGCGCGACCTGCGGCTGCGCCGCGAGTGCCGCGACCGCACGGATGCCGGCGGCCGGCGCGAACGGCTCATCGCCCTGCAGGTTCACGACCACCCGCTCGTCTGCCCAGCCTGCAAGCGCCGCGCATTCGGCCAGCCGATCGGTGCCGGAGAGATGCGCGGACGAGGTCATCGCCACGTGGACGGGTGTACCGGCCAGCGCATCGCGGACCCGGACATCGTCGGTGGCCACCCACACTTCGGCAGCGCCGGCCTCGAGTGCACGCTGGGCCACGTGCAGCACCAGCGGGGCATCGCCCAGCGGCTGCAGCGGCTTGCCGGGCAGACGGGTCGAGGCATAGCGGGCCGGAATGGCGACGATGAAATCAGCGGGGACGTCCATGGCGCGATTCTCGCATGGCGGCCGATGTACGACGCGGTGGTTCTAGGGGTGCGCGCGACCTCGTCGCCGAGCGCGTCGCGCGGTGCGCGTCACAGGCTGCGCGCCTGTCGGTTGCCGCCCCGGATGGGAGCGGCACAGGTGCACCGGTATGGGCCGCGATGACGCACGACAGGACCGCCGTACTGGCTCAGGAGCGGAGTCCCGCTGCCTGCGCGTCCGGTTCCTGCTCGTCGGCTGCGGCGGCGTCAGCAGGTGCGCCACGCATCTGCGCCCACAGCGCGCGCGCGGACGAACGGCGGCGGCCTTCCGCGGCACGGACGCGGACATGCCGCACCGCGCGGCGCATCGTCGCCAGTCGCCGACGCCAACGTACAAGCCCGCCTACAGCCAGCGCGACGGCCAGCATCACCGAGACCGCCAACGCCCACGGCGCAAGCCCAGCCATCGCCCCGATGATCGAACCCTGCGTGCGGGCGAGCGCGAATGCAAACACTGCACCGGCGATCAGGACATACGACGGCAGGATGAGGATCCGCCAGACGGCACGTGCGGGCATCATGGCCGTGGCGCCTGTCGGGACAAGGATGACGCGGGCCGAACCAGACCGCGTCCGCCCCCCTCGACACAAGCAGCGAGACCGGACTTGCGCACCGGCGGTGCCAGCACCAACGCCGGACACGGATACTGATCGCCCGACCGCCAATGCGTGGCGGCCTGCGGCCGCACCTGTTCCCAGCTCGCGCCGCGCGTGGCCGACTCCCAGACCTGACGCATCATCGGCTCGACTTCATGCCAATCCGCATCCGGATGTCCGGCCCGGGTCGCGCGCGCCAGTTCGGCGAGGATGACCTGATGCTGGGCTTGGGGGACGGCGCGGTGCATTGGGGGTCGAAACGTTCTGGGAATGTGGCGTCAGCCTAGGCAAGGCGACGCCAATCCGCCGTGAAGTCATCGCCGGGTCGGCAAACCGTTCAGATCCGGGGTGGCCGGCCGGTCGCGCCCTCTCCTACCATGGCTATCCGCATCGGGATCGGCATCGGCCGGGCCGCACGAAGGAGTCGGATGATTCGTTACCTGACATATGGCGTCTCGGTCCTGATGGCGATCGTCGCACTGGTCTGCGCATGGACCTTGCGTTCGGGCGGTTGGGCGGTCGCGGCGGCGGTGTTCCTCGCGCTGGCGTGCCTGGGCACGCTGGACCTGCTGCAGCGCCGGGCGACGTTACGCCGGCTCTATCCGCTGACCGCACATTTCCGCTATGGCCTGGAATCCTTCCGACCCGAGATCCGCCAGTACTTCATCGAGGACGACCAGGACGAAGTGCCGTTCTCGCGCCAGCAGCGCGCGTTGGTCTACCAGCGCGCCAAGAACGTCAGCGACGTGGTGCCATTCGGCAGCGAACTGCCGATGTACGGCACGCAGTACGAATGGATCAACCACTCGCTGGTACCCGCGCACGCCCAGTCGCACGATTTCCGCATCCCGGTCGGCGAGGAAAGCGCGCAGCCCTACGCCGCCAGCGTGTTCAACATCTCGGCGATGAGCTTCGGTTCGCTGTCGGCCAATGCGATCCGGGCGTTGAACCTGGGGGCGCAGCGCGGCGGCTTCTATCACGACACCGGCGAAGGCGCGATCTCGCCGTACCACCGCGAGCACGGCGGCGATCTGGTCTGGGAGATCGGCTCGGGCTACTTCGGCTGCCGCGACGAGCAGGGCCGCTTCGACGAAGCGCGCTTCGCCCGGCACGCTGCCGAAGCGCAGGTCAAGATGATCGAGATCAAGCTCTCGCAAGGCGCCAAGCCGGGACACGGCGGGCTGCTGCCCGGCGCCAAGGTCACGCCCGAGATCGCCCAGACCCGCGGTATCCCGGTCGGGATCGATTGCGAATCGCCGGCGGCGCATTCGACATTTTCCACCCCGCGCGGACTGCTGGACTTCGTCGCGCGGCTGCGGACGCTGTCGGACGGCAAGCCAGTGGGCTTCAAGCTGGCGATTGGCCATCCCTGGGAATGGTTCGGCATCGCCAAGGCGATGCTCGAAAGCGGTATCCTGCCCGACTTCATCGTCGTCGACGGTGCCGAAGGCGGCACCGGCGCCGCGCCGTCGGAGTTCATCAACCACGTCGGCCTGCCGCTGCAGGAGGCCCTGATGCTGGTGCACAACACCCTGGTGGGCATCGGGCTGCGCGAACGCATCCGGGTCGCCGCGGCGGGCAAGATCACCAGCGGCTTCGACATCGCCCGGCAACTGGCGATGGGCGCGGACTGGTGCAATGCCGGCCGCGGCTTCATGTTCGCGCTCGGCTGCATCCAGTCGCGCAGTTGCCACAACGACCGCTGCCCGACCGGCGTGGCGACCCAGGACCCGCGTCGCTGGCGCCTGCTCGACGTGCCCGACAAGGCCGAACGCGTGTTCCATTTCCACCAGAACACCTTGCGCGGGCTGCGCGACATGCTCGGCGCGGCCGGGCTCGAGCACCCGATGCAGATCGGGCCGGAGCACATCCTGCGCCGGGTCACGCCGACCGAGGTCCGCTCGCTGGCGGCGCTCTACCGGTTCCTGGAGCCCGGCGAATTGCTGACCGGCGTGCCCGAGCACGCGGTGTTCCGGACGTTCTGGCCGGTGGCGCGCGCCGACAGCTTCGCGCCGCCCGAGCGCGCGCGCGCGATGGCCGCGGTCAAGCGCGCCTCCTGACCGGCGCTGCGGCCCGCGCCGCGTTCAAGCCTTGCCGGCCGGGCTGCGGACCGCCTCGAGACGGTCGAGCAATGCGATCCAGAACGCTTCGGGCAGCCGCGCGGCGACCGGCACGCTGTAATGCCGCTCGCCGGCGAACCGCATGCACTTGACCGCGTCCTTCTCGGTCATCAGCACCGGCAGGTCGCTGCCGAAGCGCAGGTCCTCGGGCGTGTAGCGATGGTGATCGGCGAACGCATGCGGCACCACGGCGATGCGCTGGCGGCGCAGCGTGTCGAAGAAGCGTTCGGGATCGCCGATGCCGGCGACCGCATGCACGCGCTGCCCGGCGAAGGCCGACAACGGCCGCGCCCGCCCGCCGGCCAGTGGCAGCGCGTGCGCGGTCTCCAGCCGCATCGGCCACTCGCCGAAACCAGGCTCGAGGCTGTCGTCCATGCCGGTGTTGAGCACGCGAAAATCGCAGCGTGCGCCGCGCTCGGCCGGCTCGCGCAGCGGTCCGGCCGGGATCAGGGCGCCGTTGCCGTAACGGCGGCGGCCATCGATCACCTCGATCTCGACGTCGCGCTGCAAGCGGTAATGCTGCAGGCCGTCGTCGCAGACTACGATGTCGCAGCCCGCTTTGATCAGCGCTTTGGCGGCCGCGACCCGGTCGGCGTCGACGCGGACCTTCGCCCCGGTGCGGGCAGCGATCAGCACCGGCTCATCGCCCGACCAGCGCGGGTCGCTGACCGGCTCGACCCAGCGCGGTGTCCCCGCCTCGTCGCGGCCGTAGCCGCGGCTGGCGACGCCGGGCGTCCAGCCCGCGGCCTGCAGCCGCTCGACGATGGCGATCGTCAACGGCGTCTTGCCGCTGCCACCAGCGATCAGGTTGCCGATCACCAGCACCGGCCGCGCGACCTTGCGGGTGCGCAGCCACGCGCGTCGCCAAGCACTGGCGCGGGCGTACACGCGGGCGAGCAAGCGCGCGTGCAACGGTGGGCGGCTGCCGTCGAACCAGTAGTCCGGTGCCTTCACGCGCCCTGCTCCGCCGACGGCTCGGGCTCGCGGAACTGCATGCGATGCAGATGCGCGTACAGGCCGCCGCGCGCGAGCAGTTCGCGATGGGTGCCGTGCTCGACCAGCCGGCCATGATCGAGCACCAGCACCTGATCGGCATGCTCGATCGTCGCCAGCCGATGGGCGATGACCAGCGTGGTGCGGTCGGGCATCAGGTGCTCGAGCGCATCCTGCACCAGGCGCTCGGATTCGGCGTCCAGCGCCGCGGTCGCCTCGTCGAGGATCAGGATCGGTGCGTCCTTGAGCATCGCGCGGGCGATCGCCAGGCGCTGCCGCTGGCCGCCCGACAGACGGCCGCCGCGACTGCCGATGCCGCTCTCGAGCCTGCCGGGCAGCTTGTCGACGAACTCCATCGCGTTCGCGCCGCGGATCGCCCCCTCGAGCGCAGCGATCGGCGCGCCCGCCATCTCGCCATAGGCGACATTGGCTGCGACGGTGTCGTCGAACAGCATCACCTGCTGGCCGACCAGCGCGATCTGCCGGCGCACGTCGGCCAGCCGGTAGTCCTCCAACGGATGGCCGTCGAGCAGGATCTCGCCGGTCTCGTGTTCGTAGAAGCGCGGCAGCAGTTTGATCAGCGTCGACTTGCCGCTGCCCGAGCGGCCGACGATCGCGGTGACGGTGCCCGGACGCGCGACGAAGCTCACATCCTCCAGCGCCGGCTCGGCCTGCCCCGGATAGCGCGCGCCGACGTGGCGGAACTCGATCTCGCCGCGCGCGCGCGCCAGCGGCCGCACGCCCGGGTCGTGCTCGTCGGGCGCATCGAGGATCTCGAACAAGCGCTCGGCCGACGCCACCCCGCGCTGGAGCATGTTCTGCACGTTGGTCAGCTGCTTGAGCGCGGGGATGATCGCCATCATTGCGATCATCAACGCGACGAAGCCGCCTGCGGTCAGCCGGCCCTGCGAGGCTTCATAGCCGGCGATCAAAAGCAGCAACGCCAGACCGATCGAGCCCATCAGTTGGACCACGCCCGAGGAGATCGCGCGCGTCGCCTCGACCTTGAGATTGAGCCGCATGTGCCGCTCGGCGACCTCCGCATAGCGCGCGTTCTCCGCGGCCTGGGCGCCGTAGATCTTCACTTCCTGCTGGTTGCTCAGCGACTGATCGGCGGTCTGCATCAGCATCGCGGCGCTGTCCTGGATGCTGTGGCTGACGCGGCGGTAGCGGCGCGCGACCTTGCCCATGATCCACGACAACGGGGGCGCGATCGCCAGGATGGTCAGCGTGACCTGCCAACTGGTCATCAGCATCACGATCAGCGAAGCGATGATCTGCAGCGACTGCTGCAGCATCACCTTGGCCGCGTCGATCGCGGCCTGCGAGACCTGGTCGCTGTCCGAGCCCAGTCGGACCAGCATCGACGGCACCGGCTCGGCATCGAAGCGCATGCCCGGCAGCCCGAGGTACTTGGCGAGCACGCGCACGCGCAGATCCCGCGCAATGCCGCGCCCGGACTTGGCCATGTTGTAGTCGGCCAGGTAGCCGGCCAGGCCACGGACCACGAACAGCGCGATGATCGCCGCCGGCAACCAGAGGTTCACGCCGGCATTGGCCGACACGAACGTCTCGTCGATGATCGGTTCCATCATCTTGGTGAAGGCGCCGCCGGCAGCGGCCTCGATCAGCATGCCGACCAGCGCGACCGACAGCAGGCCGCGATAGGCGCCGGCGAAAGTCAGCAGCCGGCGGTAGACCGGCCAGGCGCGATCGGCGCGTGTCGCGCCTTGGGGGGGAGAAGCCATGACGTCAACGTTCCTGTGAAGCGGGCTCGGCAACGCGTCCGGCCGTCTGCGGCGCGGTCGCGTTGGCGATGCGGGTGAAGCCCAACTGGCCGAGCGCATCGTAGGCGGTGACGACCGCCTGCCAGGGGGTGCGGGCGTCGGCGCGCAGCAGCACCACGCGCTCGCGGTCGTCGCCGGCGACCTCGACGATCGTGCGCTTGAGCGCGTCGACATCGGTGCGCAGCGCCTCGCGGTCCTGGACGAAGTAGCGGCCATCGGCATTGATCAGCAGGGTCAGCGTATCGCCCCGGGCGTCGTTGCGCTCGCCGGTGGCCTGCGGCAACTCGAGCTTGAGCACCGAGCGCGCGTCGAACGTGGTGGTGATCACGAAGAAGATGATCAGCACCAAGATCACGTCGATCAACGGCACGAGGTTGATCTCGGGCTCGTCGCGCGCGCGCCGGTCGCGGATGCGCATCGCTCAGCCCCGCCCCGGCACGACGGAAGGCGGGCGGCGCGCCGTGCGCGGGTCGATCGCGTCCATCAGCAGGATCGCCTCGTGCTCCATCGCCACGATGTAGCCGTCGATCCGCGCGCGGAAATGCCGATGGAACATCAGCGCCGGCACCGCGACGATCATGCCCGTCGCCGCGCACACCAGCGCCTTGCCGATGCCGCCGGCGAGCTGGTCGACATCGCCGATGCCGTGGTCCATCACCCCCAGGAACATCTGGATCATGCCCACCACCGTGCCGAACAAGCCCAACAGCGGGCCGGCCGCGGCGATCGTGCCCAGCGCGTTGAGATGGCGCTCCATCGCGAAGGCGACATGGCGGCCGACGTCCTCGACGCGCTCGCGGATCTCCTCGCGCGGCCGGTCACGGACGTCGAGCGCCGCCGCCAGCAATGCGCCCAGCGGCGCGGTCGCGCGCAGCGAGGCGATGTGCGTCGGGTCGAGCGCGCCGCGCGCAGCCCAGGCCCGGACTTCCTCGCCCAGCCCGGGCGGCAGCACCGCGCGGCGACGCAGGGCCCAGAAGCGCTCGACGATGATTGCCAGCGCGAACGCCGACAGCAGCAGCAGCGGCATCATCGGCCAGCCGCCGGCCTTCACCAGTTCGAGCACGCAAACCCCTTCGGCCACGGGGCCGGTCCACTCGGGCGACTAGGATAACGTAGCGCGACTCAGCCCCCGGCGCCGCGCTCGCTGCGGCGGGCCGCGTCCCAGAGCCGCGGCGTCCGGGTGCGCTCGCCGGCCACGCGGACCCCGCCCTGCCCCAGGCGCACCCGCAGCGCGCCGGCCTCGGCCGTGCCCGGCGTGGCAGCCCCCCCGTGCGTCCAGCGCGCGAGCGCCTGGGCATGTGGATGGCCGAACCGGTTGCCGTGGCCGGCCGACATCAGCGCATGCCCCGCCCCGGTCGCGGCCACGAACGCCGGATCCGACGACCCGCTGCTGCCGTGATGCGCGGCGACCACGACGTCCGCCGCCAGCGCTTCGGCGTCGCGGTGCACCAGCAGCCGCTCCACGAGCGTATCGATGTCCCCGGGCAGCAGCGCCGTGCCGTGCGCGGTCTCCACGCGCAGCACGCAGCTGGATGGATTGCGGAACGGTGGGAAATACAGATCCGGATGCAGAAAGCGGAACACGACGCCATCGGCGCGCCAGGCCACGCCCATCAGACACGGCGAAGCCCCCGGCACCCGGTCCCATTGCGGCGCGAACACCACCGGCGCGGCGAAACGCCGCTGCACCGCATCCAGGCCCCCGGCGTGGTCGGCATCGCCATGGCTGACCACGATCGCGTCGAGCCGGCGCACCCCCAGGGCGTGCAGTGCCGGCACCACGACCCGTTCGCCGGCATCGTAGCCATCGGGCATCGCCGGCCCGGTGTCGTAGAGCACCGTGTGGCTGGCAGTGCGGATCAGCACCGCCAGCCCCTGGCCGACATCGAGCACCACCAGCTCGGCCTCGCCGACGCCGGGCAAGTCCCGGTCCGGCCACAGCAACGGCAGCCACAACAGCGCGGCGAGCCCCTTGCCCGGCACGCCGCGCGGCAGCAGCAGCCAGAACGCGGCCAGCAGCGCCAGGGGCAACGCGAGCCGGTGCGGGGCCGGCAGCCACCACAGTGCGAACGGCGCGGCCGCGAGCCAGTCGAACAGCCGCCAACTCGGCGCGAACGCCCACGCCGCCAGCCGCCAGGCCCAGTCCCCGGCGCCGGCATGCAGCGCTTCCAGGCCGGTGCCCAGCACCGAAAGCGGCACCACGACCAGGCTCCACCAGGGAATCGCGACCAGGTTGGCCAACGGACCGGCCAGCGACGCCTGGCCGAACAGAGCCGCGGTCAGCGGCAACAGCCCGAGCGTCGCCACCCACTGCGAGGCCAGCAGCCCCCGCGCCGCCGACAGGGCGCGCGCGTCGGGCAGACACCACACCAGCCAGGCAACGCCGGCGAAGCTGAGCCAGAAACCCGCCGACAGCACCGCCATCGGATCGACCAACACGACGGCGGTCGCGGCATAGGCCAGGGCATCGGCGATGCGCAGCCGACGGCGCACCAGCCGGGCGACGACGGCGACCGCGATCATCAACACCGTGCGCACGGTCGGCAGCTCCCAGCCGGCCGCCGCGGCATAGAGGCTGGCGGCGGCCAGCGCGACCAGCGCCGCCGCCTGCGGCCGGGGCAGCAGGCGCCCCAGCGACGGCAGACACCACCACACCGCGGCCGCCAGCAATGCGAACGCACCGCCGACCATGCCGACGTGGAAGCCCGAGATCGCGATCAGGTGGGTCAGGCCGGTGGCGCGCAGCGCTTCCCAGTCGAGTTCGCCAAGGCCGCGCGTATCGCCGACCGCCAGCGCCCGGACAAAGCGCGCGGCGTCCCCGTCGACCACCCGCTCGATCCGCTCGGCGGTGCGATGCCGCCAGCGGTCCATGCCGCCGGTCGCTTCGAGCCGCGTCATCGGCTCGCCGGTGCGCAGGTAGCCCACGGCGGTCACGCGCCGCGCCATCGCGTGCTTCTCGCTGTCGATCCAGCCGGGATTGCGCAGGCCGCGTGGCGCGCGGATGCGCGCGGTGAAGCGCCAGCGGTCGCCGGGTTCGAGCGCCAGCCGGCTCGGGTCCGGGGCCGCGTCGCGGGCATCGAACCACGACAACCGCAGCAGCCGGCCGCGCAACGCCGCAGGCCCCGCATCGGCGTCGACCCGGAACTCGAACCAGGTCCGTTGCGCCTCGTGCACCGGCAGGCCGACCAGGCGCCCCGACACCACGACGTCGCTGCGCGCCATCGCGGCCGGCCACTGCAGCGAGAGCGCGTGCGTCGCCTGCAATCCGCACAGGGCAAGGCCGAAGATGCCCGCACCCGCCATGCGCAGCGCCACGCGCCCGAGGGCCCAGGCCACCGCCCCGAGCGCGAGCAGGCCCCACAGCACCCACATCGGCAGCAGCGCCGGCAACGCGAGACAGACGGTCGCGCCGAGCACCAGCGCCGCGGCGGTCGCGGTGCCGAACGTCGCGGCCGACGGACCCGTCGCGCCGACCTCGATCCGGCCCGATCCACCGCCACTGCTGTCACTGTCGCCGGCGCCTCCATGCGGCCCGGCGACCGCAGCCTCGTCCTGTTCCATCGCGCGCGTCCTGCACTGTCCTGGTGACAGCCTGCGGCGCGGCGCGGCCGCGCGCAGTCCGGCAACGGTGCACCCCGGGGTCAGAAATCGCCGCGTCCGAGCCCGTGCGAGACGTCGGCGCCGGCCTCACGCTCCGCCATCTGGCATCGGCTGCGTGGCTACGGCCGGTAGTACTCCACCCAGCGCCAGCAGCCCGCCTCCCGGGCGAAGATCAGCGCACCGACGCGCGCTTGGTCGTCGACGCCAGGCGCGATCCGCCAGTTCGGCATCGCACCCTCAGACGAGGCCGCATAATCGGCGAGCGGACGCGAGGCTCGCGCCAGGCCGGCATCGTCGTCGAGCCAGGCCGGGCACGCCGCCAGCAGCGCGGCGCGGTCGAGGGTCTGCACCGGATCGTCGTCCAACAGGCCCGGCGCGCGCAGCGGGAGCCGGGCGTGATTGACCAGGGCGGCACAGTCGCGCCGGGCCAGCGCGTCTCGGAATGCCGGCCACGCGGCGTCGAACGGGCCCTCCAGGCAAGCCGCGGTGTCTTCACCGGCGGACAGGCAGGCGTCCGAGGGGGCGCTGTCGGCCACCTGGATCAGCACCTCGGTGTAGTGGTGCCCGGTCTCGGCAGGGAACAACGTGCCGCGCACACGTCGGCAGCCGGGCCGGAGTCCGGCAGCGCCGCTGCCGGCGAGTTGCAACGCGTCCACCCGCCGCATCGTGGCGCCGTCCTCGACCTCGATCGGCGCGTCCAACTGCAGCACCGGCACCCGCACCACCGGATCGTCTGGCGATTCACCGAAGTCCGGCGGGCCCCGCTCCTCGCGCATCGCCACCCGGCCGGTGACGACAGACACTTCGGGCTCGAGGCGATAGCGCACAGGCGCTGCGGGCGCTGGTGCTGACGCGACAGCCGCTGCGGCCTCGGCTCCTGGCGGCACAGGCGGCGCCTGGGCCGGCGCTGCCGGTTGCGGCCCGCAGGCCACGAGCCCGGCCAGGGCCAGCATCCAGGCGGATCTGCAGTTGCGAACGGCCATGCGGCAGGGTCCGAACCGGACGATGGCCCAGCCTAGAGGCCGGCGCGCCGGCGCGCCAGATCCCCACAGCTGTGCGCCGCACGCACCGGCCGGACTGCGGCCGGCAACGCGTGCCGCGCCGTCATGGCGTGCGGGTCACGTGGCCTTCCTGCCAGCCCTCGACCACCTGGATCGCGCCGACCACGCGCGCCAGTTCGGCGGCCGACAGGCTGGCGATGCTGCGGCCGCTGTCGAGCCCGGTCAGGCGTTCGATGGTGCGCTGGTAGGCGTTGGTGTCGTTCTCCACCGGCGGTGCGTAGCGATGGATCGCGTTGTTGATGCTCAGATCGCGATAGCTCGCCCCCTGCAGCAGCGCGCCGATGGCGCGTTCGCCGGTGGCACGATCGGGGAAAACCGCAAATCCGCGCGGCCCTGTGCCCAGGGCGCCATGGGCATTGGCGAAATCGCCGGCGCGGATGTTGCCTGGATTGTGGTTGCGCCAGGCCAGCGTGCCGCCGCTGCGGGTCTCGACCGAACCGTCGGCGTGCGTGATGACGGTATCGCGCCCCTGCGCGCGGGCGCGTGCGCCGCCCTCGCCCGTCGCCGCCGCGGCATCCGGGCCGGACGCGGTGGACGTGGACGGCGTGGACGCCCCTCCGCTGGGCACCCGGACGAACTGCCCGGGATGGATGAGGTCCGGGTTCGCCGCCAGGTGCGGATTGGCCTGCAGCAGCGCCGGCAGGCCGACGCCATGCCGGCCGGCGATCCCCGACAGGGTATCGCCGTCGCGCACGGTCACCGTGGTGCTCGCCCCTGCCGGCAGCGCGACGGTGTCGCCAGGATGGATCCGGTCGGGCGCCGCGGACAAGCGTGGATTGGCCGCCAGCAGCGCATCGAGCCCGATGCCATGACGATGCGCGATGCCCGACAGGGTGTCGCCGGCGACCACCGTGACCTGCCCACCGCGCGGAGCCGGCGATGGATCGGGCGCGGGAGCCGGCGCGTCCGGCGTCGACGGCGGCGCGACCGGCGCCCCGCTGGGGCGGCGGATCGCGATCGCGTTGCCCAGGTCGTACGGGGCCACGTTGACCGCATTGCTCTGATTGCCGCCGAGCAAGTGCACGGTGTCGCCCTCGACCTGATCGACGAAGCCGACATGGTTCGGGAACACGACCACGTCGCCGCGCTGGATCTCGGCGCGCGGCACCGCGTCGCCCCAGTTCGCCCACTCGCGTGCGCGGTAGGCCTCGTTGGCGATCGGATGACCCGCCGCCTTCATCACGAAGGCGACGAACGAGCCGCACCAGGCGTTGTCGCGGCCGCTGTCGTCCTTGCCCCAGAAGCCGGACGCGGCGTGGTATTCCATGATCCGCGGGTTCGCGCGCTTCCCCGAGACCTCGGCCTGTCCGAGCTCGCGCTCGGCGATGGTCATCCAGTCAGCGCCGCCGTCGTTGGCCGCCGGCAACTGCGCGCGGATGCTCGGGTGCACGCTCGACAACGGCTCGGAGCTGGCATGCGCCGCCGGTGCCGCGGTCCCGGCGACCGGTTCGGGAATCGACAGTGTCTGGCCGCCGGCGATCCGATCCGGATCGCGGACCTGGGGATTGGCGGCGAGCAGCGCATCGACGCTGACACCGTGCTGCTGCGCGATGGCCGAGAGCGTGTCGCCCGGACGGACGGCGTAGTCGCTGCCGGCACTGCGGTTGGCGTGGCTGGAAAGCGATGAGACGGCATTGACCATGGCGGCAGGCTCGCAACGCGATAGCACCACCCTCGGCGACCCGCGCAGCCGGCACAATCCGGGGCCGACCCCAGCCCGGGTCGACCCCAGGAGCGCAGGCGTCATTGCAGGCATGGCAGCATGCGGGCCCCGCCTCAGTTCCACACCGATGCCAGATCCCGTGCTCCGCAGCTTCGCTCCCGTCGTCGGCCCCGGCGCACGCGTGCTGGTGCTCGGCAGCATGCCGGGCGTGGCCTCGTTGGAGGCCAGTCGCTACTACGCGCATCCGCGCAACCTGTTCTGGCCGATCATGGGCGCGCTGTTCGACGCCGGACCCGAACTGCCCTACGCGCAGCGGCTGGCGCGCCTGCAACAGGCAGGGATCGCTTTGTGGGACGTCGCTGGCGAATGCGTGCGGCCGGGCAGCCTGGATGCCCGGATCGAGGCCGGCAGCGTCGTCGCCAACGACATTGCCGGCCTGCTGGCGGCCCATCCTGGCATCGACCGCATCCGCTTCAACGGCAGCGCCGCGCAGACCCTGTTCCGTCGCCACGTGCTGCCGGCACTGCCGCGCGTCCCGGACTTGGCGCGGCTGCCCTCGACGAGCCCGGCGCATGCGGCGCTGCGGTTCGACGCCAAGCTCGCCGCCTGGCGCACCGGCCTGTGCGACGCCTGACCGGCCGTGGGCGCGCGCCCGTCGCCAACGCGAGAGCGCGACTGCCGCGATGCGGATCGCCGGCACACGCGCAGGTCCCCGATCCGCGGACGCGGCGCTTTCCCAAGCGCGTTCTCTTCGTTTCCCATACGCGCTCGCCGGGCCCTGCGCTATGGTCTGTTCAAGTCACACAGGGAGCCAATGATGCATCGCATCCGAACGCTGGCGTTGCTTGGCGCATTGGGTTGCGGCGCCAGCGCCGCGCAGGCCGAGACCACCAGCGCCTGTCCGCAGTTGCCGGTCATCGCCAACGTGCAGTGGATCGTGCAGGAGAGCGACGATTTCGTGTTCTGCCGCGCGATCGAGTTCGACACCCAGCGTCAGCCGTTCGCAGTGGCGATCGGACGCACGCCGACCTTCCAGCCGCGCCGGGGCGAACGGATCGGCCAACCGATCCGCATCGACGGGCTGTCGGCGTGGTGGCACGCACCGCAGAACGACCTGACCAGCGCCATCGTGCGCGAGACGCTGCTGGAGCTGGCCTCGGGCGACTACGCCCACATCATCGTGCGGGCCGACGACCCGGCGCAGCTGGCACGCACGCTGCGCCAGGTCGAACAGTTGGAATTCGCCGACGTGCGCCTCGGCAACTGAGAGGGCGTGCCTGGGGCCGGCTTTAGAACCGGCCCTCCTGGAAATCCACGAAGGCCTGCATCAGTTCTTCGCGGGTGTTCATCACGAATGGGCCGTGGCGGGCCACCGGCTCGCGCAGCGGACGACCGCCCACGACGATCAGCTTTGCGCCGTCCTCACCGGCGCGCAGTTGCAGCCGCGCGCCGCCGCCGAGCACGCCCAGCTCCTGCGCGGCGAGCGGGCGCATCTGTTCGCCCTCGCCCACCGTCGTCTGGCCTTCGTAGACGTAGGCGAAGACGTTGTGACCTTCGGGCAGGTCGAACGCCCAGGCGCTGCCCGGCGCCAGCGCGATGTCCAGATACAGCGGCTCGGTCGCCGGCTGCGCGATCGGGCCAGCGGTGCCGTCCACGCTGCCGGCGATGAGCTTGACCGTCACGCCGGGCGCAGGCTCAGCCACCGGCAGCCGCTCGGGCGCGAACTCCTGGTAGCGCGGCGCGGTCATCTTCTCGCGCGCGGGCAGGTTCACCCACAACTGGAAGCCGCGCATCCGTCCGGCCTGCTGCTCGGGCATCTCCGAATGCACCACGCCGCGCCCGGCGGTCATCCACTGCACGCTGCCGGGGACCAGCAGGCCCTCGTTGCCGTGGTTGTCGCGGTGGCGCATGCGCCCGTCGAGCATGTAGGTCACGGTCTCGAAGCCGCGGTGCGGGTGCTCAGGGAAGCCGGCCAGGTAATCCTCGGCGCGATCGGTGCCGAACTCGTCGAGCATCAGGAACGGATCGAGATCGGGCAACTGCGGCGTGCCGATGACGCGGGTGAGCTTGACGCCGGCACCGTCGCTGGCGGGCATGCCGCGCACGGTGCGCACGACGCGGGCAGTCTGGGAGGCAGTCATCGGGAACTCCGGTCAGGGTCGGAATGCACACGATGCGGGTGCGACAGGCCAATTCCATCGGCGCGGATGGAACGCAGGTTTCCGTGGGCACCTGATGCAGCGCGCCTGATCGTCGTCATGACGGGCCAGCTCCATCCCCGGCCGCATCGCCGAGGTCCATGACCGGGCGCGATCGCACGCCCGGCCGCGTCAGCGCGCGATCAAGCGCCAGGCGCGATGGATGCGCGGATTGCGCTCGAAATCGGGCGCGATCGTCGCCGGCGTAATGTCCTCGCAGTGCGCGAACGCGGCCACGGATTCGGTATCGAGCCGGAACCGGCGGAAGTTGTTGGAGAAATACAGCGCGCCGCCCGGCGCCAGCCGCGCAACGGCCGCGCGCAGCAGCCGGACGTGCTCGCGCTGGATGTCGAAATCCTTGGCCCGCGCCGAGTTGGAGAACGTCGGCGGGTCGCAGAAGATCAGGTCGTACTGCGCGGTCTCGGCCTCCAGCCACTGCAGCGCGTCGGCCTGCACCAGCCGGTGCCGCGCGCCGCCCATGCCGTTGGCGGCGAGATTGTCCGCGCACCACTGCAGGTAGGTTGCCGACAGATCGACGGTCGTGGTCGTCCGCGCACCGCCGGCCGCGGCATGCACGGTCGCGGCCCCGGTGTAGCCGAACAGGTTGAGAAAGCGCGTGTCCGCCGCCTCCTCTGCGATGCGCAGGCGCATCGGGCGATGGTCGAGGAACAGCCCGGTATCGAGATAGTCGAACAGGTTCACGCGCAGACGCACCTGACCCTCGTCGACCAGCATGAACGCATGGCGCGCGTCGAGGCGGCCGTACTTGCTGCCGCCCTTGCCGCGGCTGCGGGTCTTGATCGCGATGCGCTCGCGCGGCATGCGGAACACCTCGCGGGCCGCGCTCAGCACGTCGCCGAAGCGGCGCCGGGTCGTGGCTTCGGGAATCTCGGCCGGCGCGGCGTACTCCTGGACGTGCAGCCACAGCGGCGCGCCGTCGGCAGCCGGATCGGATGCGGACTGGATATAGACGTCGATCGCGGCCGCGTACTCGGGCAGGTCGGCGTCGTAGACGCGATAACAGGTCACCGCTTCGCGCTCGCGCCAGGCCTTGAACCTGCGCAGGTTCTTGCGCAGGCGGTTGGCGACCATCGTCGCGCCCTCGCTCAGCGCCTGCGGCGCGTCGTCGACCTCGCGCTGGGGCGGGCGCACCGGATCGCAGACGATCAGGCTGCACTCCAGCGCACCGTTGAAGACCTGATACTTCTTCTTGGCGCGCAGGCCGGTGGCATGCGCGAGTTCGGCATCGCCGCACAGCAGGCTCGCGCGCCAGTCCGGCACCGCGCGCGCCAGCGCATTGCCGAGACTGCGGTAGAGCGCAGCATCGGCGGCCAAACGGGCATCGTAGGGCGGATTGCAGACGACCAGGCCGCGCGGCGCGGCGGCATCTGCTGCGACATCGTCGGACGGCGCGGACGCCGGCGGCGCCTGCAGGGCGACAACGTCGCCGACCTGCCAATCGATCGCATCGCGCAGCCCGGCCGCGGTAGCGTTCTCGCGGGCGGCATGGATCGCGTGCGGGTCGAGGTCGCGGCCGAAAAACGCCTTGCGCAGGCGCTCGCGGCCGCTGCGCTCGCGTGCCAAGGCCTCGTCGCACAGGGTCCGCCAATGCCCGGCGTCGAAGCCGTGCCAGCGGCTCGGGGCGCGGCCTGCGGTCGCCGCGCCGCCATCCCGTGCCAGGCCCGGCGCGACATCGGCGGCCATCAGCGCGCCTTCGATCAACAGCGTGCCGCTGCCGCACATCGGGTCGAGCAGTGCGCCGCCCGCGGCATACAGCGCCGGCCAGCCGCCGCGCATCAGCACCGCGGCGGCGAGGTTTTCCTTCAGCGGCGCCTCGCCTTGGGCGCGGCGCCAGCCGCGGCGGTGCAACGGCCCACCGCCCAGGTCCACCGAGAGCAGCGCGCGCCCCTTGCGCACCACCAGGCTCAGGCGCAGGTCCGGCGCCTCGACATCGACATCCGGGCGCGCACCAGTGGCCTCGCGCAGGGTGTCCACGATCGCATCCTTGACCCGCTGCGCGGCGTAGCGCGCATGGGTGATCGCGCTGCCCGAGACATGGGCATCGATCGCCAGCGTCATCGACGGGTCGAGATGGGCCGCCCAGTCGACCGCGCGCGCGCCGGCGTACAGCGCGTCCTCGTGCTCGCAGGCGTAATCGGCGATCGGCCACAACACCCGGCTGGCGAGCCGCGACCACAGCACCGCGCGCTGCGCGTCCTGCAGCGTGCCTTCGGCGTTGACCCCGGCGACGGTGGCGGTGGCCTGGACCGCGCCCAGCGCGAGCACCTCATCGACGAGCAGGTATTCCAGGCCCTTGGCGCAGGAGACGAAGAATTTCACGGACAGGCGGTCCACAACGAAAGGGAAAAGGAGGATGCGGCGCACGCCGCACGCGTGCGCATCGCCAGCAGCCGCGCCGGATCCTCGGCGGCCGCAGCGATGACCACGGATCGGGAATGGCGTGCAACGGACGGCACGACGATGGCGCGCAAAATACCACAGGGCCCTGCTCGCCCCGGCTGCAGGGCGATACGACGCGCAGGCCGCCAGCCATCGCGAAGACGACCGCGGCGCGCACCTGGAGACCGCAGCGCGGTCACGCAGCCGACCATCTCGCGCAACCCGGCGCCCCGGCCGATGACGCGCGTGCGGCCCGATCGTCACGCGCTGACCGCTGACGGGGGTCGCGCGCGTGGCGCCGCTCAATGCGAGGCGACGAAGCCACCGCCGGGCGCAGCCGGGGGCACGGCGAAATCGGCGCGCATGCGCGCGACCTCCGCCCGTGGCGGCCGGCCGAACAGCCGTTTGAACTCGCGATTGAACTGCGACGCACTCTCGTACCCCACCGCATGACAGGCGGCCGTGGCGGTCATCCCGTCGCGCGCCATCAGCACGCGCGCCTGGTGCAGGCGGATCGACTTCAGATACTGCATCGGCGCGACCTGGGTCACGGCCTTGAAATGGGCATGGAACGACGGTGCGCTCATGCCGGCCGCCTGCGCCAGCTGTGCGACGTCGAGCCGCCGGGCGTGATCGCGGTGGATCCGCTGCAGCGCCCGGCCGATCCGGCCGAACTGGCCCTGCTGGGCCAGCGCCGCGCGCAGCGTCTGCCCTTGTGGTCCGGTCAGCACACGGAAGTACAGCTCGCGTACGAGCGCGCGGCCGAGAATCGCCGCGTCCAGCGGCCGGCTCAGCACCCGCAGCAGACGCTGCAGGGTCTGGTGCAGCGTGTCATCCATCGGGCTGGACACCAGGCTTCTGGGCGCCTGCGCAGGCGGCACGCCGCCGGCGTGTTCGATCTCGAGCATCAGGCCCGCGGCGAGCGGCACGTCCAGATGCAGGTACAGCGCCAGCAATGGCCGCTCCGCGCTGCCCTCGGACTGCATGGTGAAGGGCACCGGCACCGAGACGGCGAGGTAATGCTGCTCGTCGTAGACGAACACCTCGTCGCCGAAGTACCCCCGCTTGGCACCCTGGCACACGAAGACGATGCCGGGGTCGTAGAGCACCGGCGTGAGCGTCAGCGGCCGGTCCGACCGCAGCACCCGCACGCCCGGCAGGGCCGTCAGGGTGTAGCCCTCCCGCGGCGCCAGGGCGCGCAGCAGCGCGACAGAATCGAGTGCAGCATTCATAGAAATAGGCAAGCAAAGCAGACGTTTCGGCGTCGTGCCCGCAGGGTGTTAATAGCATCCTACAGGCCTTCATTGAACTCCGGAGCGTGCAATGGCGCAGCCAAAAACCGTGCTCATCACCGGCGTCAGCAGCGGCTTCGGCCGTGCGCTCGCCCAAGCGGCGCTGGCCGCCGGCCATCGCGTCGTCGGCACGGTCCGCAGTTCACAGGCGCGGCAGACGTTCGAGGTATTGGGCGCCGGCGCGGTGGGCCGGGTGCTGGATGTGACCGACTGCGATGCCATTGCCGGCGTCGTCGACGCGATCGAGGCCGACATCGGGCCGCTGGACGTGCTGGTCAACAACGCGGGCTACGGCCACGAGGGCGTGCTGGAGGAATCCCCACTGGACGCGCTACGCCGGCAGTTCGACGTCAACGTGTTCGGCACGGTCGCCATGATCAAGGCGGTGCTGCCCGGGATGCGCCGGCGGCGGCGCGGGCACATCGTCAACATCACTTCAATGGGCGGTTTCATCACGATGCCTGGCATCGCCTACTACTGCGGCAGCAAGTTCGCGCTGGAAGGTATTTCCGAGGCACTGGGCCAGGAGGTTGCGCCGCTGGGCATCCACGTCACCGCGGTTGCGCCCGGGTCGTTTCGCACCGATTGGGCGGGCCGTTCGATGGTGCGCACGCCGCGCAGCATCGCCGACTACGACGCGCTGTTCGACCCGATCCGCGAAGCGCGCCGGTCCAGGAGCGGCCACCAGCCGGGCGACCCGGCCAAGGCTGCGCGCGCCATCCTGGCCATGCTCGACGCGCCGCGTCCGCCGACGCACCTGCTGCTGGGCAGCGATGCACTCGACCTGGTGCGCGGCAAGCTCGCCACTCTCGAAGCCGACTTGGCCGCCTGGGAGACGGTGACCCGATCGACGGACGGCTGATCGCCGCGCCTCGCCACCCCGCAGTCTGGTGTTCGGCGCAAGCCCTGCGCGCGCCGCCCTAGAGCCGCACCAGCAACTCGGCAAAGGCCTGCGCCGAGGCCGCGACGTGCGCGCCCAGGCGGTGGTCGTCGTCGACCAGCAGCAGCCGACCCCGGCGCGCGCGGGTCCAGTCGACGACATCGGCGGCCGGGATCAGCTCGTCGTGCCAGCCATGGATCACCGACAGCGGCACCTCGGCGGCCTGCAACGGATGCGCGGCGTCGAGCCGGACCGGCGGCGCCATCAGGAACAGCGCCGCGACCGGCACCCGTTGCGAGACGTGCCCGGCGATCCAGGCGCCCAGGCTGGAGCCGGCCAGCACCAGCGGGCCGCGCGCGGCCGCGGCGGTCGCGGCCTGCATCAGCCGCTCGATGCGCGCGGCGACATCGCCCAGCGGGCTCACCTCGCGCCGCACGTCCAGATCGGTGTAGTCGGGCCGCTCGTGGGTCCAGCCCAGCGCCTCGGCCGCCTGTGCCAGCGCGGTCACCTTGGTCGCGTCCGGCCCGCTCTCGAAGCCGTGCGAAAGGATGCAGTGGCCTCGCATCGGCATGCGCCGCGCGCTCATGCGGCGGCCTCCCAGTGCACGGCGTCGCCGACGCGCAGCGTGCCGCCCTGCACGATCCGCGCGCACAGGCCGCCCATGCCGCGCATCGCGTTGTAACCGCCCGCCCCCAGCGCGGTCTCCATGCGCGAGCACGGATCGCAGGGATCGGTGCCTTCGAACACGACCTCGCCGATCCGAAAGCGCCGGCCCTTGAACGCGATCAGCGGGATGCCCGAGACCACCAGATTGCGGCGCAAGGTCATCGGCGCGACGGCGTCCCGGCCGCTGAATGCAGCGATCGCCGGCAGGTGCTCGGCCTGGATCAGGGTGGCGCCGCGCTTGCCGCTGCCACCGGCGTAGCGGTCGCCGGCCAGGCCTGCGCCCGCATGTGCCTGCGCGGTCTCGACGACCGTCATCGGCACATCGCGTGCCGGACGCAGGCCGATCCAGTCGAGCCGGCCGGCGCGGGGAAACTGCGTCATCAAGGCGTGGAGCGGGGAATCGGCGGGCGGAAGTCTCATCGCGGCAATGGTAGCCCGGAACGCCTTTCGGACACGCGCACGCGCCAAGTCCAACAGCGCGTTCGCGCCGTGCGATCCGGGCTACCATCCGCGCCATGTCCACCGCCGCGCCCTTCTCGACCATCGTGCAGCAGCCGCTGCCCTACGTGGACCGGCTGCCGCGACGTGCGCGCACCGACATCGCGCTGGTGGTGATCCACTGCACCGAGTTGCCGGACCTGGCGACCGCCCGCAATTACGGCGAGCGCGTGCTCTACGCGGCCGGCACCGGCAACAGCGGACATTGGTACATCGACCGCGACGGCACGATCGTCGAGTACGTGCCCGCCGAGCACGTCGCCCACCATGTGCGCGGCCGCAACGCCGAATCGGTGGGCATCGAGCTGGTCAACCGCGGGCGCTTCCCGCACTGGCTCGACTCGCGCCATCAGGCGATGGACGAGCCCTACACCGACGCGCAGATCGAGGCCCTGGTGGCGTTGCTGCGGCAGCTGTGCGACACGTTGCCGTCGCTGCGCGAGATCGCCGGCCACGAAGACCTCGATGTCGAGCAGGTGCCGGCCAGCGACGATCCGCAGCGCCGTGTACCGCGCAAGCGCGACCCCGGCCCGCACTTCCCCTGGGACAAGGTGCTGGCGCAGGTGCCGTTGCGGCGCGCCGTCGCCTGAACGACGCGATCGGGGGCGGGCATCGTACGCCCCCTATAATCGTCCGCCCGGTGCCGCCCGCCACGACCCTGCCGCGATGACCCCGCCCGTTTCGGAACTGATCGACCTGCTTTCGCTCGAGCGCCTCGAGGACAATCTGTTCCGCGGCCAGAGCCGCGACATCGGCACCAAGTACGTGTTCGGCGGCCAGGTGCTCGGCCAGGCGCTGTCGGCCGCGCAGGCGACGATGACCGCGCCGCGCCCGGCGCATTCGCTGCATGCCTATTTCCTGCGCGCCGGCGATGTCGACGCGCCGATCGTCTACGACGTCGACCGCACCCGCGACGGTGGCAGCTTCTCGGTGCGCCGCGTCACCGCGATCCAGCACGGCAAGGTGATCTTCTTCTGCGCGGCCTCGTTCCAGGAGGCCGAAGCCGGCGCCACGCACCAGTTGACGATGCCCGAAGTGCCCGCGCCCGAGGACATCGCCCCGCAGGACCCGCTGCCGGCCGAAGTGCTGGCCCGACTGCCGGTCAAGGTCCAGCGCTGGCTCGACCGCAGCGGCCCGTTCGAGTTCCGCCACGTGTATCCGCGCGACGAATTGCAGCCGCCCAAGCGCCCGCCGTTCCAGCAGGTGTGGTTCCGGCTGTCGGAGCGCGTCGGCGATGCGCCCTCGCTGCACCGTGCGCTGCTGGCCTACGCCTCCGACTTCCACCTGCTGGGCACTGCCACCTTTCCGCACGGCATCAGCTATTACCAGCCGAACGTACAGATGGCCTCGCTCGACCACGCGCTGTGGTTCCATCGTCCGTTCCGGGTTGACGAGTGGCTGCTGTATTCGCTCGACAGCCCGAGCGCACAGGATGCGCGAGGGCTGGCCCGCGGCCAGATCTTCGACCGCACAGGGCGCCTGGTCGCCAGCAGCGCGCAGGAAGGCATGATCCGCGTGCGCCCCGACGCACCGCCGGCCCCGGCGGCCGACTGACATGCGCCAGGTCTTCTCCAGCGCGCGCCTGGAAAACGTCGAGCGCGTCGCCGAGATGCTGCGCGCCGAAGGCATCGAGGTGCAGATCAGCAACGGCCGCTCCTACAAGGGCAACCGGCGCGGCACCTTCAGCTATCGCGACCAGGCCGCCGGCCCCCGTCCCGCGGTCTGGGTGACGCGCTCGGAGGACCAGCCGCGCGCCCGCGCGCTGCTGCGCGACACCGGCCTGCTGCAGACCCAGCCCTCGACGCGCAGCTACCTGACGCAGGGCGAACTGACGTTCGCGGCCGACAACGCACCGCCGCCCCGCCGGGGCCTGAGCCGGGCGGCGAAGATCCGCTACGCATTGCTGGGCGGCGCAGTCGTGGTGATCGGGCTGTCCTGGTGGTCGCGGCCGTCACCCGAGGCACCGGCGCCGGCACCCGCCGCCACGCCGGTCGCCGAGCAGGGCCCGGCGCTGGACATGCTGCCGCAGACGGTCGAGGCCGGCGTGTTCCGCATCCCGGTGCCGCAGGCGTTGGCCGCGACGGTGCTCACCGATGCGCTGCGCGCGCAATCGGGCCCGGTCTGCGTGGCCGTCGACGGCGATACCCCGACCGCCCCGCTGCTGGCCGAGCTCGAGGCCGGCTATGCGCAGGTGCTGCCAGCCTCGGCATGCACGGGCGGCGACGGCCAGGCCGCGTGGCTGGAAGTGCGCAACTACCGCACCGACGGCTCGGGCCGGGGCACAGTGGAGTTGTCGAGCGGGGGCACCGACGCCGCCCAGGGCGTGATCACGCACACCTTCGACGTCCAGCGGCAAGGCCGCGACTGGCACTTCGCGCCGGCCAAGTAGCCGGGACTCGTCGCCGGTCGCTGCGCGCGGGCGCCGGGATGGGGCATGATCGGCGGGTCGGTCACATCCGGCCACCGGGCTGCGTCCTGGTCAGATCCTCCGCTGGAAGCGACCGATGTCCGCGATTGCCGTCGACCCGAGCCTCGAAGACCGGATCCACCTGGAGCTGCCCGCCGCGCGCGACGGCGACCAGGCCGCGTACGGTCGCATCGTGCGGCTGAGCCAGAACGCGACGACCGCGATCGCCCTGGCGATCACCCGCGACGTGCAGGCCAGCCAGGACATCGCCCAGGAAGCCTACTTCAAGGCCTGGCAGCAGCTCGGGCGGCTGCAGAACCCCACCAGCTTCCTGCCGTGGCTGCGCCAGATCACCCGCAATCTCGCGCGCGATCACCTGCGCGCGCGCCGCGACCGGCTGGTCGCCGGCGAGGCTGCGGAGCTCGCGATCGCGCAGGCCGCCGATCCCGATGGCTGTCCGATGCAGCAGATCATCGACGACGAGAGCGGGCGCGTGGCCGCCGACCTGATCTCCGAACTGCCCGACGACAGCCGCGAAGTGTTGTTGCTGTACTACCGCGAGGGCGGCAATTCCCGCCAGGTCGCCGCCCTGCTCGGTCTGTCGGATGCGGCCGTGCGCAAGCGCCTGTCGCGCGCGCGGCGCAGTCTGCGCGAGGAGTTGATCGCGCGCTTCCGCGATTTCGCCGAAGGCTCCGCCCCCGGCGCCGCGTTCACGGTGCTCGTCGTCGCCGGACTGGGCACCTTCGCCAAGCCAGCGATGGCGGCCGGTGTGGCCGGCGGCACGATCGGCAGTGGCGTCGCCGGCAAGGCGCTGTTCGGCTCGGCCGGTGCCGCCAGTGCCGGTTTGGTGTTCGGCGCGCTGACCTGGTGGCTGTGCCGCAAGCTGCTGCTGCAATACGCCGACACCGACGATGAGCGGCGCACGCTGCTGCGCTTCTACGATCGCTGGATGCTGGCCTCGGTGATCGGCGGTGCCTTCGTGGGCCTGGCGTATGCGGTCTCGGGCAACAGCTACACCGCGTTCTGCATCGCGACCGTGACCTTGCTGGTCGCGATGACGTTACCGGCCCTGACCCACCTGCCGCGGCTGATGAATCCCTTGCTCGCCCGCGATGCCGCCCGCGATCCGGTCGGGGCGCGTCGTCGCGCGCGGATCTATCACCTGACTTTCGGCCGCAGCAGCATGCTGCTCAGCAGCCTGCTGGTGATCGGCATGCTGGTGATCGTCGGCCTGCGCGGGCATTGATCGTAGCGGCCGCATTCGATGGCGTATCGGTCCGACCGCGCATGCCGATGCGCATGCGCCTGTGTGCCGTGCACATGGCCGCACCCGGAGACGTCACGTGATGCGACGTCTCCGGCCCAATCCTTCGACTCAGCGCTGCGGTCGGGCGGCCCGCAGTTCCTCGCGGCTCAGCGTACCGTCGCGGTTCTCGTCGAACCAGGCGAAGCGCGGCGCCAGCCGCGGCATCGCCTCGTCGACCTCGACCCGGCTCAGACGGCCGTCGCCATTGAGATCGGCGGCGCGGAACATCGCATCGAAGCGACGCTCGCCTGCGGCGCGACGCTCGGCCTGCTTGCCCTCGTGCCAGCGCCGCAGTTCGCTCCGGGTCAGATAGCCGTCGCCATCACGGTCGATCGACGCGAAGTCGGCGACCAGATCGAAGCCACGTCCGCCACGCGCATGCGGTCCGCCATGCGGCTTGCGTGCGGCGCGGTCGGCCGACAGCGCCGCATCACCCTCGCGCGCTGCATGCGCGGCCAATCGGGCGTCGCGTCGGGCCTGCCAGGCCTGCTGCCCCGCCTCGGCCTCGGCCCGGCTGATACGGCCATCGCCATCGATGTCCAGGCGCGCCAACGCGTCGACCGGATCGCGGGGCGGTCCAGGGCGGCCATGGCCGCGATGCGCTGCCGCCTCGGGGCCGGTGGGCGTGGCGCCCTCGGCCACGGCCGGCGAACGGGCCGACGCGGTGCCGGCAGCGAGGGTCAGCGTGGCGAGCAACGCCGCCGATAGCAGGGTCTTGTGCATGTGGGGTTCCCGTTGCGGACGGCACCGCGCCGCCCTGTGCATCGATCAACGCGTCGGCCGGACCTTGCGTTGACGCCGCCCCGGGACGGTTCAGCCGGCAGACGGCGGGCGCAGTCGCATCGGTTGCGACGACCGGCGCTATCCTGCCGGCATGCCGCAATCGCCCCGCCCCAGCCCCCCGGATGCCGCGGTCGCGGACGAGCTGCGCCTGTTCCACAGCGGCGCCCACGCCTGCGGCTACTGGCCCGAGCGCGTGGCCCGCGATCTGGTGCTCGATCCCGACGATCCCCGCCTCGCGCTGGCCTATCCGCAGGCCCTGCGCTGGGGCTTCCGCCGGTCCGGCGACCTGCTCTACCGGCCGCACTGCGCGGCGTGCCGGGCCTGCGTCGCGGTGCGCGTCCCGGTCGCCGCCTTCGTGCCCAACCGCAGCCAGCGCCGGACCCTGGCCCGCAATGCCGACATCGAATCGCGCGTGGTGCCGGCCGAACGCAACGACGAGCGCCTGGCGCTGTACCGGCGCTATCTCGTCTCGCGACATCCGGCCGGCGGCATGGACGACCATGGTGCGCACGAGTTCGACCAGTTCCTGATCGGCAGCTGGAACGAGGGCCGCCTGCTGGAACTGCGCCTGCACGGACAGCTGGTGGGGGTTGCTGTGACCGATCTCATCGAGGATGCGCTGTCGGCCGTCTACACTTTCTACGACCCCGACTTCGTGTCACGCGGCCTCGGCACACTGGCGATCCTGCGCCAGATCGCCTGGGCGCAGCGCGACCGCAGGCGATACCTGTATCTCGGTTACTGGATCGAAGGACACCGCAAGATGGACTACAAACGCAATTTCCAGCCGCTCGAAGGCTTCGATGGACGCCAGTGGCGCGCGATGACGGCGTGGGCACGATGAGGCGCGGCATGCTCTGGCTGCTGCTCGTCGTCGTCGCGCTGGGACTGGCCGCCTGCGTCCGGGTGCATGTGCACGGCGACCGCCCGACCACGGCCTCGCCGCCCGCGCCGGCCGCCGGCGCGCTGCGCATCGCCACCTACAACACCTCGCTCAACAGCGACGAGCCCGGCGGCCTGCTTGCGCGCCTGCAGGGCGACGACGCGGGTGCGCAGAAGGTCGCCGCGGTCCTGCAGCAGGTGCGTCCCGACATCGTGCTGCTCAACGAGTTCGACTACGTCGCCGACGGCAGCGCGGCGACGCTGTTCCAATCCCGCTGGCTCGAGCGCGCACAACCGGGCGGCGGCGCACCGCTGCACTATCCCTACCGCTATCTGGCTGCGGTCAACACCGGCGTGCAGAGCGGTCTGGACCTCGACGGCAATGGCACCGTTGGCGGCGAGGGCCGCGACCGCGGCAACGACGCCTGGGGCTACGGCCTGCATCCGGGCCAGTACGGCATGCTGCTGCTCTCGCGCTATCCCATCGACGCGGAGGCCGCGCGCACGTTCCAGTTGCTCAAGTGGAGCGCGATGCCCGATGCGCAGCGCCCGCGCGACCCGGCGACCGGCGCGCCGTTCCATCCCGACTCGGTGTGGGCGCAGCTGCGACTGTCGTCCAAATCGCACTGGGACGTGCCGGTGCGCACGCCCACCGGCGTGCTGCACGTGCTCGCCTCCCATCCCACGCCACCGGCGTTCGACGGGCCGGAGAAGCGCAACGTTGCGCGCAACCACGACGAGATCCGCTTCTGGCAGGACTATCTGTCGCCGGGCGCGCACGACTGGCTGTGCGACGATGCGGGGCGCTGCGGTGGCCTGGCCGCCGGTGCCCGGTTCGTGATCCTGGGCGATCTCAACAACGACCCGGTCGACGGTGCCGGTGCGCACGAGGCGATCGTCGGTCTCCTCGAACACCCGCGCGTGTTGCGGATGGCCACGCCGCGCAGCGAAGGCGCGGTCGAGGCGGCCGCGCGCGATGGCGGCGCCAATCTCGAACACCGCGGCGCGGCCGCGCACGACACCGGCAGCTTCGGCCCGCGGGTGGGCAACCTGCGGCTCGACTACGTGCTGCCGTCGGTGGGCCACGTCCCGCTCGCCAGCGGCGTGTTCTGGCCGCCCAGCGACACCCCGCATGCCGAGATCGTCGACGGGACCGACCACCGCCTGGTCTGGATGGACGTCGCCGACGGCGGCTGACGGCCGGCCATTGCGTCCCGGCCAGGCGCCGTGCGGCGATCGCGACAGTGCGACCGCCGCCATGCTGGCGATCACGGCGCCGCCCGTGCACCATCGGGGGATGCCGCCCGCCGCACCGCCCCGCCAGCACGAGTCCTGCGCCCGATGAGCGCGGGGCTGTTCCGCGACGAGGTGCTGCGCGCGCGCCGCGAGGCCTGGCTCGGCACCGTGAGCCTGCCGGTGCCGCGCCGCGGCTGGCTGCTCGCCGCGCTCGGTGGCGCTGCGCTGCTGGTGATCGCCGCGACGCTGGCGTTCGGCAGCCTGCACCGGACGGTGCGCGCCTCGGGCACGCTGCAACCCGCCGAAGGCCTGCAGCGTGTGCAGGCGCCCGAGGCCGGCGTCGTCGTCCGCGTCCACGTGACCGACGGCGCGATCGTCGCAGCCGGAGATCCCTTGCTCGACATCGCGGTCGATCGCGACCTCGCCGATGGCGGCGCGCCACTGTCGGCACGGGTGGCCGAGAGCCTGGAGGCCGAACGCACGCGCCTGCGCGCAGCGCTGCAGACCTTCGACGTTGCGCAGCCGGCCCGCGAAGCCGACCTGCAGGCGCGGCTGGCGACGCTGGTCGACGAGGCCGGCTCGGCACGCGACGAGATCGCGCTGCGCGAGCGCCAGGCTGCCAATGCCGACGATGTGTTCGCACGGCTGCAGCCGTTGCGCGAGGCGCGGATCGTCAGCGAGGTCCAGGTCCAGCAGTACGAGAACCAGGCCCTGGAAGCGCGCGCCGCGCTCGGCGCTGCCCGGCGTGCGGGCCTGGAGGCCGAGCGCCGGCTCGCCGATGGACGTCGCAGCCTGCGCGAGCAGGCACTGTCCCAGGCCAACGAGCGCGGCACGCTGGCCCAGGCGTTGGCCGACCTGGACCGTGGCGATGCCGAGAACCGCGCACGCGGCACGATCCGGCTGCGCGCCCAGCGCCCGGGCGTGGTCAGCACCTCGGGGTTGTCGACCGGCAGCCCGGTGGCCGCGGGCGAGCCGTTGCTGACGATCGTGCCCAATGACGCGCGCTTCGTCGCCGAACTGTGGGTGCCCGCGCAGGCGGTCGCGCACCTGGCGCCGGGGCAGCGCGTGAAGATGCGCTACGACGCCTTCCCGCACCGTCGTTACGGCCAGCAGCCGGGCGAGGTGATCAGCGTGGCCCGTGCTGCACAGTCCGCACCGCCACATGCGCGCACCGGCGCCGACGCCAGCGTGCCGCTGTACCGCGTGCTGGTGCGGCCCGACCATCAGAACGTACCAGGCGCCGACGCCGCGTTGCGCACCGATATCGGGGTCGACGCCGACTTGATTCTCGAACGCCAACGGCTGTACCAGCGCCTGTTCGGCGATCGCTTCGCCCGCCCCACCGTCGCCCGAGCCGACTGATGGCCCTGTCTTCCCGTCGACGCGTGCCCGTCGTGCAGCAGAACGAGATCGCCGAATGCGGGCTGGCCTGCCTGGCGATGGTCGCGGTGCATCACGGCCACGATCTCGACCTGGCGGCGATGCGCCGGCGGTTTCCGATTCCGATCCAGGGCGCGAGCCTGTCGCGGCTGATGGCGATCGCCCGCGAGCTCGGTCTCGAAGCGCGCCCGTTGCGCACCGAACCCGAGCATCTGCACACGCTCCAGGCGCCGTGCGTGTTGCACTGGGACCTCAATCATTTCGTCGTGCTCGTGCGCGTGTCGCGCGGCCAGGCGCTGATCCACGATCCGGCACGCGGCGCGGTGACGATGCCGCTGGCCGAACTGGGCCGGCACTTCACCGGCGTGGCGCTGGAACTGACGCCAGCCGCCGATTTCGCCCCGGTCTCCGACCGTACCCGAGTGCCGCTGCGCGCGCTGTTCGGCCGAATCTCCGGCATCGGCCCGGCGGCGACGCAGATCCTGCTGCTGGCGCTGTCGCTGGAACTGTTCACGCTGCTGCTGCCCCTCGCCCTGCAGTGGACGATCGACGGCGTGCTGGTCACCGCCGATACCAGCCTGTTGACGCTGATCGGGCTGGGTTTCCTCGGCGTGGTCGCGTTCCAGGCGACGATCGCGGCGGTGCGCGGCTGGCTGGTGGCCGACCTGGGCGCCTCGCTCAATGCGCAGTGGATCGGCAACCTGTTCGCGCACCTGTTGCGGTTGCCGCTGGACTACTTCGAGAAGCGCAGCGTCGGCGGCGTGCTGTCGCGTTTTCTGTCGGTGCAGTCGGTCCAGCAGACCCTGACCGGCAGCTTCGTCGAGGCGGTGCTCGACGGGCTGACCGTGCTGCTGGTGTTCGCGCTGCTGCTGTTCTACAGCGGGCCGCTGACCGCCCTGGTGCTGCTGGCCTTCGCGCTGTACGCGCTGCTGCGCTGGCTTGCCTACCGGCGCCTGCGCGACCTCAAGGAGACCCAACTGGTCCACCTGGGGCGGCAGCAGAGCCAGATGATCGAGTCGATCGGCGGCATCCAGACCATCAAGCTCGCGGGCCTGGAGGCCGCGCGCCTGGCGCGGCTGCGCAACGCGACGCTGGAGGTCGCCACGCGCGAGGCCGCGATCGCGCGCACGACTGCGACCTTCGGCGCGCTCTCCAAGCTGATCTTCGGCCTGATGCGCGTGGGCCTGATCTGGCTGGGCGCGCTGTTGGTGCTCGATGGCCGGTTCACCGCCGGCATGATGGTGGTCTTCGTCACCTACGCCGACTTGCTGGCCATGCGCGGCGGGGCGCTGGTCGACAAGTTGGTCGAGTTCCGCTTGCTGGGCATGCACGGCGAACGCATCGCCGACGTCGCGCTGGCCGCGCCCGAGGCCGATGTCCAGGCTGTGCATTCGGGCCCCGACCCCGCGCCCGAGCTCACGATCGAGGGCGTGTCGTTCCGCTACGACGAGAGCGGCCCCTGGGTGCTGCGCGACTGCTCGCTGCGAATCAACGCCGGCGAGTCGGTGGCGATCACCGGCGCCTCGGGCTCAGGCAAGACCACCCTCGCCAAGCTGATCCTCGGCCTGCTGGCGCCCAGCGAGGGCCGCATCCTGATCGATGGCGTCGACATCCGGCACCTGGGCCTGGCGCGCTACCGCGCCCGCTTTGGCGTGGTGATGCAGGACGACGTCCTGTTCGCCGGCTCGATCGCCGACAACATCAGCGTGTTCGATCCCGATGCGACGCTGGACCGGATCGAGAACGCCGCACGGATCGCGCAGATTCACGACGACATCGCCGCGATGCCGATGGGCTATGAATCGCTGGTCGGCGACATGGGCTCGGCCTTGTCGGGCGGCCAGAAGCAGCGCGTGATCATCGCCCGTGCAGTGTATCGCCAGCCCGATCTGCTGCTGCTCGACGAGGCCACCAGCCATCTCGACGTGCCGCGCGAGCGCGCGGTCAATGCGCTGATCGCCGACCTGCATGCGACCCGCATCATCATCGCGCACCGCACCGAGACTGTGCGCAGCGCCGATCGCGTCGTGCGGCTGGTGAATGGGCGCGTCGTCGAAGACGACGGCGCGGACGACACCAACGGCACCTGACCGTCGGCATCGAAAGTCCGGAAACACGACGTAGGTCCGGAATCCGGGGTTCCGCATCGTCCCTGCAGGCGACTAGCATCGAAGACGCCGGAACCGGACCGGCCCCTTTCGATCCGGACAAGCCACTGGAGGAAACATGAGCCATCAAGACGCGCAGCATGTCCGCCCCATCGCACGCCTCGCGGCCCGCGAGCTGACCGAGGACGAGGTCGCCGCTGTCGCCGGCGGCAAGCCCGACCACACCCACGCCACCGGCCCCAACGGCGACGATCCGGGCGACCCGGGCGTCGTCTGACCCGCTGCGAGCCATGCGCGGCCGGCCGTCCCCGACGGTCGGCCGCATTGCATTCCAGATGCCGCCAACGCCATGACCGCCCCTCTGATCGTGTCGTCGCTCGCGCACGACATCCATGCCGCCGCCGCGTCCTGGGGGCTGCGTCGCACGGGCCTTGCGCCGCGCTGGATCGCCGGCTGGCACGCTGGCGCGCCGACGCTGGAGATCGCGTCCGACGGCGCCCCGACCGTCGACGGCTGGGGACCTGACGGCATGCCGCGCAGCGTGTGGTTCCGACGCCCGATGCCACCGTCGCAGTTGCCGGGCGTGGCCGAGCCCGACCAGCGTTTCGTCGGCGACGAGTGGCGCCGCTTCGCCGGCAATCTGCATGCGATCGCCGGCGACGTGGCCGGGCCACTGTGGGTCAATCCGCCGGCATCGGCCCTGCGCGCCGAGCACAAACTCGTCCAACTGCAGGCCGCCGCGCAACTCGGCCTGCCGGTCCCAGCCACACTGATATCCAGCGATCCGGCGCGCATTCGCGCGTTTTTCGCGCGCCACGGCCGGGTCGTCTACAAACCATTCCAGACACACAGTTGGCAGGATGCCGACGGTCGGTTGTTCAGCACCTACGCGCGCGTCGTCGATGCGCAGATGCTCGCCTCCGACGCGAGTCTGCAGCTCTGTCCGGGGATCTACCAGCAGGCGATCGACAAGGTCTGCGACCTGCGGGTGACGGTGATCGGCGCGCACGTGTTCGCCGCGCGCCTCGACGCGCCGCACGATGACGTGGTCGACTGGCGTTCGGCCTCGATCGCCGGTGCGGTGGAGACGTCCGCTTACGCACTCCCCGCCTTCTGGCACGACGGTCTGCTCGCGCTGCATCGCAAGCTCGATCTCGCGCTGGGGTGCGTCGACCTCGTCGTCGATCGCAGCGGCGCGCTGCACTTCATCGAGGTCAACCAGGCGGGGCAGTTCCTGTTCCTGGAGCAGGCGTTACCGGAGCTTCCGCTGCTGCGCACGCTATGCGCATTGCTCGCGCAGGGACGGCTGGATTGCGATCCGGCCGCGATGCCGGACGATGTCGGCTTCGCGTCCTATCTCGACAGCGCGGTCTACGCCGACTGGTGGGCCGAGGTCGCACCGCGCCTGCACACCGCCGGCACCGTGCCGCCAGGCGTCAGCCTCGAGGACTGAGCGGCGCACCCGCACTTTCTCGCACGTCGAAACGAGCACGCAGTGTTGACACAGGGCGTTCTACTTCGGATGGGCAGCCGCCTGCCGGCCGGAAGCCGTTTTCCCCTCGGTCAAGGCCGCTTCGCGGTCCAGCCACGCGAAGCACGCGTGGCGTTCGCATGGATGCGCGGCAGTGCCGCGCATGCCATCCATGCTCACCCTGCCTTGACTCGGGCGCGCGCCCGCTCCGCTTCGCGGATCGGTCCGGCCCGGCGCAGCACGCCGGGCGTTCGCCCGCTCGCGCGGCATGCCGCGCAAACAGAGCGGGCTCACCCATGGCGCGCTCGACGCGGCCACCGGCCGCCAGTCCGCTGCAGCAGACGAATACACCCCGACTTCGGTAGACGCCTCGCGTCCGCTGGAAGAAGTCGTACGCCTTCGGACTCAGTGCGTCGTGCTGGTCGGGGATTGCGATAGCGGGCCAGGGATGGCCCGCGGCGGCGAGTCAGCCATGGATGGCTGACCGAGCCGATGAGCAGTCCCCGGCCGGCGCGACGCGCTCTCCGGAGACGAACGCCCGATCGAGCGCGCAGAAGCAGGATGACCGCAACTTCGCAAAGAACCAAAAAAAGCGGGCCTTTCGGCCCGCTTTTTCTTCGTCTCGTAACGCCAGGCCTTACTCGGCCGGCGTGCCCTCGCCTTCGGCGACGGCCTTCATCGACAGGCGGATGCGGCCCTGCTTGTCGACTTCCAGCACCTTGACCTTGACCACGTCGCCTTCCTTGAGCACATCGCCGACCTTCTCGACGCGCTCGTTGGAGATCTGCGACACGTGGACCAGACCGTCCTTGCCGGGGGAGATCGTCACGAACGCACCGAAGTCCATCAGCTTGACGACCTTGCCCTCGTAGATACGGCCCGGCTCGACGTCGGAGGTGATCTGCTCGATCCGCGACTTCGCGGCCTGGCCGGCAGCGCCGTTGACCGAAGCGATCGTGATCGTGCCGTCGTCCTGGATGTCGATCTGGGTGCCGGTCTCCTTGGTGATCGCCTGGATGACCGAACCGCCCTTGCCGATGACCTCGCGGATCTTGTCGGGGTGGATCTTCATCGTGATCAGGCGCGGCGCGAACTCGCTGAGCTCGGCACGCGGGGTGGTCAGCGCGCTGCTCATCTCATTGAGGATGTGCAGACGGCCTTCCTTCGCCTGTGCCAGCGCGACCTTCATGATCTCCTCGGTGATGCCCTGGATCTTGATGTCCATCTGCAGCGCCGAGATGCCGTTCGTGGTGCCGGCGACCTTGAAGTCCATGTCGCCGAGGTGATCCTCGTCGCCCAGGATGTCGGACAGGACGACGAAGTCGTCGCCTTCCTTGATCAGGCCCATCGCGATACCCGCGACCGGCGCCTTGACCGGCACGCCGGCGTCCATCAGCGCCAGCGACGAACCGCAGACCGAGGCCATCGACGAGGAGCCGTTCGACTCGGTGATCTCCGACACGACGCGGATCGTGTACGGGAACTCTTCCATCGTCGGCATCACCGCGAGCACGCCGCGCTTGGCGAGGCGGCCGTGGCCGATCTCACGACGCTTCGGGCCCATCATGCGGCCGGCCTCACCCACCGAGTAGGGGGGGAAGTTGTAGTGGAACAGGAAGTGTTCCTTGTACTCGCCGGCGACCGAATCGATGATCTGGCCATCGCGGGCGGTGCCCAGCGTGACGGCGACGATCGCCTGGGTCTCGCCGCGGGTGAACAGCGCCGAGCCGTGGACGCGCGGCAGCACGCTGACCTTCGAGCTGATCGGACGCACGTCCGCCGGGCTGCGGCCGTCGATGCGCTTCTTGGTCTTGAGGACCGAGTTGCGCATGGTCTGGTATTCCTGCTCGCCGAACTCCTTCGACAGCTCACCCTGCGACCAGGCATTGGCCTCGGCGTGCGGCGCGATGGTTTCGAGGATCGCCTTCTTGAGCTTGGAGATGGCGTCCTTGCGCTCGAGCTTGTCGCGCACCTGGAACGCGCCCGCGAGCTGCTCGCCGATGGCGGTGCGCAGGGTCGAGATCAGGCCTTCATCGGCGGCCGGAGCCTGCCAGTCCCACTTCGGCTTGCCGGCTTCGGCGACGAGCTCGTTGATCGCGGCGATCGCGACCTGCTGCTGCTGGTGACCGAACACCACCGCGCCAAGCATCACGTCTTCCGACAGCTCCTTGGCTTCGGACTCGACCATCAGCACCGCCTTGGCGGTACCGGCGACGACGAGCTCGAGCTCGGAATCGACCAGCTCGCTGGTCGTGGGGTTGAGCAGGTACTGGCCGTTCTTGTAGCCGACCTTCGCCGCGCCGATCGGGCCGTCGAACGGCGCGCCCGACAGCGACAGGGCGGCCGAGGCGCCGATCAGGGCGAGGATGTCGCCGTCGACCTCGGGGTTGAGCGACATCACCGTGGCGATGACCTGAACCTCGTTGCGGAACCCTTCGGGGAACAGCGGGCGGATCGGACGGTCGATCAGGCGCGCAGTCAGCGTCTCCTTCTCGGTCGCGCGACCTTCGCGCTTGAAGAAGCCGCCCGGGATCCGGCCGCCTGCGTAGAACTTCTCCTGGTAATCGACGGTCAGCGGGAAGAAATCCTGCCCTTCGCGCGCGGTCTTGTTGGCGACCGCGGTGACCAGCACCTGCGTGCCTTCGCACGAGACCATGACCGCACCGCCGGCCTGGCGGGCGATCTCGCCGGTTTCGAGCGTCACCGTCTGGTTACCGAACTGGAAGCTCTTTGTCACTTTTGCCACGTTGAATTCCCTTGATGACTCTTGCGATGGACCGGACGGAACCCTTGCCCCGACCGGGCGGACGCTGCACGCGCCCAAAAAACGACCGCGGCGCATTTCTGCGCCGCGGGGGGAGACGGGTTCAGCGACGCAGGCCGAGCTTCTCGATCAGCGCCTTGTAGCGGTCTGCATCCTTGCGGTGCAGATAGTCGAGCAGACTGCGACGGCGATTGACCATCATCAGCAGGCCGCGGCGGCTGTGGTGGTCCTTCTTGTGCGTCTTGAAGTGCTCGGTCAGGTGCACGATACGTGCGGTCAGCAGGGCGACCTGGACCTCCGGCGAGCCGGTGTCGTTGTCGCCGCGCTTGTGTTCTTCGATGATCTTGCTGTTGTCGATCGTGGTCATGTGTTCGCTCTTGACGCGCGTCCCGCAGAGACAGCGACGGATCAACCGTCACGTACCGCCCGGACCGCCTGTGGATGGAGAGTGCATTTCGCCTGGAAAAAGGCGGCCAAGATTGTATCGCCTGCGGCCTGCCCGAACAAGGCGACCTATTCAGTCCGGCACGCCCGCACGCCGGAACATGCGCCGCGGCCACAGGCTGCCGTCGCCCTGCACCTGTGCCAGCCCCTCGGCGCGTGCGTTCGGTCCGAAGACCGCGACCTCGCCGGTCGCCGCGAACGGGCCGGGCAGCGACTGCCCGTTCTGCAGCCGGGCCGCCTGGCGGGCGTCGACGTGGACCGCCGGCCAGGCCAGCATCCCGGCCTCCAGGTCCAACAGGCAGGCCTCGAGCTGGTGCTCGCCGCGCGCGGCGAGCGCCTGGAGTTCGTCGAGCGTCCACATCCTGGGATCGCGGAACGGGTCGACCCACAGCCGGCGCAACTGCGCGACGTGCGCGCCGCAGCCCAGCAGTTCGCCAAGGTCGCGGACCAGGCTGCGCACATAGGTGCCCGAGCCGCACTCCACGTGCAGGCGCAACTGCGGCGCCCCCCCTGGGTCGAGCACGCCGTCGAGCAGGTCGGCCGCCGACTGCAGTTCGAAGGCGTGCACATCGACCGGCCGCGACTCGACCTCCACGGCCTCACCGCGGCGGGCCTTGGCGTACAGCGGTTCGCCGCCGCGCTTGAGCGCCGAATAGATCGGCGGGCGCTGGTCGATGCGACCGGTCAGGCGCCGCAGCGCGGCGTCGATCGTGGCCAGATCCAGCGGCGGCACCGGCCGCTCGCGCAGCAGTTGGCCGGCCGCATCGTCGGTATCGGTGACCTGGCCGAGCCGGGCGACGGTGGTATAGGCCTTGCGGGCGCCCAGCAGCCCGCCGGCGATCTTGGTCGCCTCGCCGAAACAGACCGGCAGCAGCCCGGTCGCCAGCGGATCGAGGCTGCCGGTGTGGCCGCCCTTCTCGGCGCGGAACAGATGGCGCACGCGCTGCAGGGCCTGGTTGGAGCTCAGGCCGCCCGGCTTGTCGAGCAGCAGGATGCCGTCGAGCTTGCGGAACTTGGTGCGCGGGCGGGACTGGGGACGGCTCATCGGATATCGGCGGACGAAAACAAGAGCGACGTCCCGCAGGACACGGGCGGCGTCATGGCCGCAGCGTGGGCGTCCGACGCCCTGCGTGCGGCCTCGTATCGAGCCACGACGACCATGCGGCACCGACGAACGCCGGGCCGCCGGTTCACGACGATCGCGGTCAGGCCCGCTCGCCGCCGTCGTCGAGATCGCGCAGCAAATGGTCGATGCGCTCGCCACGATCGACCGAATCGTCGTAGTGGAAATGCAGCTCGGGCACGTGGCGCAGCTTGACCGCGCGCGCGAGACGGAAGCGGATTTCGGGCGCGACCGCCTTGAGCCCCTTCAGCGCCTCGGCCGCGCGCTCGGACTGCAGCGCGGTCACGAACACCTTGGCGTGAGCCATGTCGCGCGTGACCTCGACGTCGGACACGCTCACCGACGGCAGGCCGTGCTCGGACACGGCCTCGCGGACCAGGGTGCCGAGTTCACGGCGAAGCTGGGCGGAGACGCGGTCGGTGCGGTGGAAGGATTTGGTCGGCACGTGATTCGTAGTTCGTGATTCGTCAGGGGGGTGCGAAAAGCTTGCTCGATCCTGCGATGGAGTGCGGACCCGTGACCCGCGTTCGCGGATCACGAATCCCTCATCGCCGATCGGTCGCGGACGCTTACAGCGTCCGCTGCACCTCGATGCGCTCGAAGCACTCGATCTGGTCGCCGGCCTTGACGTCGTTGTAGGCCTTCACGCCGATGCCGCACTCGGTGCCGTTGCGCACCTCGTCGACGTTCTCCTTGAAGCGGCGCAGCGATTCGAGTTCGCCTTCGAACACCACGGTGTTGTCGCGCAGCACACGGATCGGCTTGGAGCGCTTGACCACGCCCTCCACCACCATGCAGCCGGCCACGGCACCGAACTTGGAGCTGCGGAAGACGTCGCGGACCTCGGCGATGCCGATGATCTCTTCGCGGATCTCCATGCCCAGGATGCCGGACGCGACCTGCTTGACCTGGTCGATCACATCGTAGATCACCGAGAAGTAGCGCAGGTCCAGACCGTTGCCTTCGATGACCTTGCGCGCCGAGGCGTCGGCACGGACGTTGAAGCCGATGATCGTCGCCTTCGCCGCCGCGGCCGAGTTGGCATCCGACTCGGTGATGCCGCCCACGCCCGAGACGATGATGTTGACGCGGATCTGATCGTTCGACAGCGCGGTCAGGGCCTGCTTGAGCGCCTCCACCGAGCCCTGCACGTCGGCCTTGACGACCAGGTTGAGCGACAGCTGCTGCTCGGCCTGGCCCATCTGCGCCATGATGTCTTCCATGCGGTTGCCCGCTGCCTGCACAAGACGCGTCTCGCGGCGCTTTGCCTCGCGCTGCTGGGCGACGTCCTTGGCCAGGCGCTCATCGGCGACGACCACGAAATCGTCGCCGGCGTCGGGCACGCCCGACAGGCCGAGCACCTGCACCGGGATCGACGGCCCCGCGGTCTGCACCTGGGTGCCGGTCTCGTCGAACAGCGCACGCACGCGGCCGTACTGCACGCCGCAGACCAGGTAGTCGCCGCGGGCCAGCAGGCCCTGCTGCACGAGCACCGTCGCCACCGGGCCGCGGCCCTTGTCGAGCGAGGACTCGATGACCGTGCCGCTGGCACGGCCTTCGGCGACCGCGCGCAGCTCCAGGATCTCGGCCTGCAGCGAGATCGCATCGAGCAGGTCGTCGACACCGTCACCGGTCTTGGCCGACAGCTCGACCATCTGCGTGTCGCCACCGAAGTCCTCGGCCACGACCTCGTGTTCGAGCAGCTCGTTCTTGACCCGGTTCGGATCGGCATCGGACTTGTCGATCTTGTTGATCGCCACGATCAACGGCACCTTCGCCGCCTTCGCGTGCTTCACCGCCTCGACCGTCTGCGGCATGACGCCGTCGTCGGCCGCGACCACCAGCACCACCAGGTCGGTGAGCTTGGCGCCGCGGGCGCGCATCGAGGTAAACGCCGCATGGCCCGGGGTGTCGAGGAAGCTGATGACGCCCTTGTCGGTTTCGACATGGTAGGCGCCAATGTGCTGGGTGATGCCACCGGCTTCGCCCGAGGCGACCTTGGTGCGCCGGATGTAGTCCAGCAGCGAGGTCTTGCCATGGTCGACGTGGCCCATGATCGTGACCACCGGCGGACGCGCGGCCAGCTCGCCCTGCGACTCGCCGACGTGGGCGATCAGCTCGCTCTCGGCGTCATCGGCATCGGCGCGCACGGCGGTGTGGCCCAGTTCCTCGACCACCAGCACCGCGGTGTCGTGATCGATCGACTGGGTGATCGTCGCCATGACGCCCATCTTGAACAGCGCCTTGACCACGTCGCCGCCCTTCATCGCCAGCTTCTGGGCGAGATCGGCCACGGTGATCGCCTCGCCGATCGCGACTTCGCGCACGACCGGTGCGGTCGGACGCTCGAAGCCGTGCGGACCGGCGCCGCTGCGCGCAGGCGCACTGCCGCGGCGCTGCGGGCCACGGGTCGGCCGGCCGCGCGTGCTGGTGCTGCGGCGCGCCCGGTCGGACGCACTCAGGTGCAACTGTCCGGCGAAGCGCGCGGTGCTGTCGTCGTCCTCGACGCCCGACACCATCGCGTGCGAACCGCGGTTGCCCTTCTTGGCATTGGCGTTGCGGTCGTCGCTGCGCGGCGCCGCCGGCGCCTTGTGCGCATGTGCGTGGCCACCGACCGGCTTGCGGGCGGTCGCGGCCTCGGCGACGTCCGGCGCGGCGGCCGCAGCCGCGGCAGCCTGGCGCAGCCGCTCGGCTTCGGCCTCGGCTTCGCGCTTGCGCTGCTCGGCCTCGTCGGCACGGCGCTTGTCTTCCTCGGCCAGGCGCTGCTGCTCGGAGAGGTTGCGCTGGCGCGATTCCTCGAGCTTGCGCAGGATCTCGGCGCGCTCGCTGTCGGGATCGACCGGCGCCCCGCCATCGGCAGGCCGACTGAGCGTGACCTTCTTGCGCACGACCACGTCGACCGTCTGGCGGTTCTTGCCGCCGCCGACCGTCAGTTCCTGCTTGCGGCTGCGGCTGAGCGTGATCTTCTTCGGCGCGGAGGTTTCCTCGACCGGGGCATCGCCCTTGCCATGGGCGCGCTTGAGGAAGCCGAGCAGCTTGAGCTTCTCGGCACTGGTCACGACCTGATCGGGGTTGCTGAACTGCATGCCCGCCTCGGACAGCTGTTCGAGCAGTTTCTCGACCGGCGTGTTCACCAGTGCGGCCAGCTTACGGATGGTGGTTTGTTGCGACATTCGTGATTCCGATTCCTTGCGCGCCGCCGCAGGGGGCGGCGCAGTGGATTTGTCATTCTAGCGCTGCATGGGGTGCATTCCGAACGCGACCGCCTACCGGGACCGGGCGACTGCAGGCGCGCCCCTCGAAGGAGCCTGCGACCTGCGCCATCACTGCGGCCTTCCCGACGGTCCGACTACGACTTCGGGTCGTCCTGCCCGGCCTTCACACGACCGGGCGGCAGATCACCCCTCCCGTTCCAGACGTGCGATCTCCTCGGCACGCGCGGCCAGGATCAACGCCGCGGCGCGCGCCTCGTCCAGGCCCTCGATGCCGAACTCCAGCACCTCGTCGGCGCCCAGGTCGGAGAGGTCCTCGCTGGTGCGCACGCCGTGGGCGGCGAGCGCAAACGCGGTGTCCTCGTCCATGCCCTCGAGTGCCAGCAGGTCCTGGGCCGGCGCGTTCTCGTCGGCTTCCTCCTCGACCGCGAGCGCGTCGTTGAGCAGGGCGTCGCGGGCGCGCGAGCGCAGCTCTTCGACGATGTCCTCGTCGAAGCCCTCGACGGCGAGCAATTCGCCGACCGGCACGTAGGCGATCTCCTCGACGGTGCCGAAGCCCTCGGACACCAGGATGCCGGCGATTTCCTCGTCGACTTCCAGCTTGTCCATGAACAGCTGGCGCGCGGCGGCCTGCTCGGCTTCCGACTTCGCGGTCACCTGGTCCTGGGTCATCACGTTGAGCTGCCAGCCCGCCAGGCGGCTGGCCAGGCGCACGTTCTGCCCGCCCTTGCCGATCGCCTGCGCCAGCTTGTCCTCGGCGACTGCCAGGTCCATCGAGTGCTTGTCCTCGTCGACGACGATCGACTGCACCTCGGCCGGGGCCATCGCATTGATGACGAACTGCGCCGGGTTGTCGGACCACAGCACGATGTCCACGCGCTCGCCGTTGAGCTCGTTGGACACCGCCTGGACGCGCGAACCGCGCATGCCGATGCACGCGCCGATGGGATCGGTGCGGGTGTCGTAGGCGACGACGGCGATCTTGGCGCGGTCACCCGGATCGCGGGCGCAGGCCTTGATCTCGACCAGGCCCTGGCCGACTTCCGGCACCTCGAGCTTGAACAGCTCCATCATGAATTCGGGCGCGGCGCGGCTGATGAACAGCTGCGGGCCACGGGGCTCGCTGCGCACGTCGTACAGGTAGCCGCGCACCCGGTCGCCGGCGCGCACGACATCGCGCGGAATGGCCTTGTCCTTCTGGATCAGCGCCTCGGCATTGCCGCCCAGGTCGACATAGACATTGCCGCGTTCCACGCGCTTGACCACACCGGTCACCAGCTCGCCGACGCGATCCTTCCACGCATCGACGACCTGCTGGCGCTCGGCCTCGCGCACGCGCTGCACGATCACCTGCTTGGCGGCCTGTGCGGCGATGCGGCCGAAATCGACGTTCTCGATCTGCTCTTCGATGTAGTCGCCGACCTCGACGCCGTCGGCCTCGTCGACCGCGTCCATCAGGCGGATCTGGCGATCGGGCGACTCCATCACCACGTCGTCGGCCACGACCTCCCAGCGGCGGAAGGTCTCGTAGCTGCCGTCCTTGGGATCGATCGCCACGCGGGTCAGCACGTCCTGATCGACATAGCGCTTCTTGGCCGCCGTGGCCAGCGCGGCCTCGATGGCCTCCAGGATCACGGTCTCGGGGACGCCTTTTTCGCTGGCGACCGCATCGACGACCAGCAACAGTTCCTTGCTCATCTTTTCATTCACTCCGCACCGGCCGGCTTGCGCGGCCGCTTGTTGTCACGTGGTGTGTTGTCAGCGTTGCGGGCCGCGCCGGCGGCGCGGCCCTTCTTGTCCTTCGACGGCGCCAGGCCCAGCGCGGCCCAATCGGGGACCAGCCGCGCCTTGTCGATGTTGTCGATGCGCACCGTCAGCGGCGTACCGTCGACGTCGAACGTGATGGTCTCGCCGTCGACCGCGTCGATGCGGCCGGTCAGGCGGCGGCGCCCGTCCTGCGGCAGCTTCAGACCGACCTTCGCGGTCTGGCCGGCGAAGCGCGCGAAATGCGCGGCCTCGAACAGCGGCCGGTCGACGCCGGGCGAGGACACCTCGAGCGTGTAGTTGCCGCTGATCGGATCTTCGACGTCGAGCTGCGCGGACACTTCGCGGCTGACCGCCTCGCAGTGCTCGATGGTCACGCCCTGCCCGGCCTCGCCGTCGGTCGCGTCGCCTTCGGCGGCGTCCGTATCGGTGGCCGGCAGATCGATATACAGCCGCACCAGTGCGCCACCGGGCGCAGGCAGGTACTCGATGCCCAGCAGTTCGAGGCCGAGGGATTCGACCGTCGCCGCCAGCATCGTCTTGAGTTGTGTCGCCTTGTCCGCCACTCGTCCCTCGCGTTGTCCGGTACCGCGTCCGATCGCCTGCACGTCGACGACCTGCCGACGCGCGCGTCGGTTTTTGCGGTCGTGGAAAACGACAAGGGGCCCGACGGGCCCCTTGTCCGATACCACTGGATGTCGGCGCCGAAGCGAAGCAGGAGCTTCGGCAAGCCCAGACTTTTCGCTTCCGGGCGCTTTGCGGACACCCATCGAACAACGCGAAAAATTTGGTAGCGGGGGCAGGATTTGAACCTGCGACCTTCGGGTTATGAGCCCGACGAGCTGCCAGACTGCTCCACCCCGCATCAGGAGTGCGATTATGAAGCGAGCGGTGCGGAATTGCAAGCCAGAACACCCTGGCACATCCCGCTTCGCATCGCTCGATCGTGTGCCGGTGGCCGGATCACGAAAGACCGCGCCGGCATGATACCGCATGCGCATCGGCGCCGCCATCGCGCGTCGACGCCGATGCCGATGCAGGGACCAGCGCGCGCGTGGACACCAGCCATTCGAGCAATGCTCGCGCCTGCGTTTGCTGCAGCGTCACGCCGGTCGCCGATGCCTCGGGCGCGGTGCCGGCGAAGGGCGCGAGCAGTTCGGCGACGCCGACGCCCGCCCCCGAATCGAAGCGGCGCAGCAGCGCCGCAGCCCTGTCGTCGAAGCCCTCGACGCGGCGCACATGGCCGGCTGCGCCGCACAGCGCACTGTCGCCGTCGTGCATCCAGGCGAGTGGAAACGACGGGTCGGCGAGCCGCCATCGCCCCTGCGCATGCAATGGCGCCACAGGCGACGCCGGGGGTGGCGGCACGAAGCCGCCGCCCGTGCGCAACGCCAGATAGCCGGCCGAGGCGGCGCTGCGCAGCGCCGCCGGCGTGGCCAGGCGCCGGACCGTCGCCAATGCCCCAGCGACCTGGTCGGCCGCCCCCGCGTCGTCTCCGCACGCATCGCCTGCAGCGGCGGCCTGCGCATCCACCGCATCGGCCGCACGCACGATCGCATCGAAGTCGTAGAGCAGCGCATGACCGTCACGCGGGATCCCCACGTTGACACTGGTCGCCACCTCGACGCCGAGGGTTTCGCCGACGTGGTAGTACGCCGCGGGCCAGTAGAGCAGATCGCCCGGCCCGACATCGATCGCGAAGGAGTCGGCCAGATGCTCGGCGTAATCGACCCGCGTCGCCACCGCGTCCTGCCAGGGCCGCGTGGGCCAGAACCGCATGCGCTTGCGCCCCTGCAGCACGAATACGAAGGTCGCGAACCGGTCCTTGTGCACCCCCACCGGCGTGCGTTCGTAGTTACCGTGGAACAGCGTGGTGATCGCCCCGGTCGACGGTAACCCGACCTGCGCGAACAGGCCCTGGAAAAAACGCCGCCCGCCCTCCCAGATACGCCGATCGTGTCGGTGGAACTCGTTGACGATCAGCGCATAGCTGCGCCCGCCGCCCTCGCGCAGTATCCGCTGCGCGTAACGTTCGAACGTGGCGTCCTCGTGGCGCGGCAACCAGGCACCGGGCTGCCGCCGCTGGCGATCGTCGAGCACGAACCGGCAGGCCTGCTCGTCGCCGTTGGCCGTGCGCGCGGCTGACGCCGCTGCCGCCAGTGCCGCGTCCAACGGATACGGCGCCGCGCCATGGCGCCGGAACACCACCGGCCGGTGGTCCCAACACGTCGCAACGAACTGCGCCCAGTCGATCGGTCCCTGCGCTTGCAGGTAGGGCATGGCCTTCATTCCCCTCCTCCCCCGTAGACACGTTCCAGCAGCGCCCGATACTCGGCCAGGGGCGGCAGGCCCATCTGTCGCCGCCACGTATCGACCTGCGTCGGCGACTGGAGCGGATACGGCACCAGCCGCCCCCGTCGCCGCCTGAACTTCGTCCCGTAGCGTTGCCTGCGGCCCGCGTTCACGCAGACCGCGTCGGTCAAGTAGGCGAGGTGGCGCAGCGGCACGTCCCCTTCGGCCGCAGCGGCCTGCACCAGCGCCAGGCATCGTCGCTGCAGCGTCGCGCCACGGCGATCGGCATGCTGGGCGAGTGTCACCGCGGCCTCGCAGGCACGGGGGCCGACCCGGGCCACCGTGGGCCAGCCGTGTGCGTCGAGCACGGACTCGAGCCAGGCCAGCGCGGTCTGCGTCAGTGCCCGCAGGCGCGCAGCGGTCTCGCGATCCCGGAAACCGTCGGCCGCCCATTGCCGACGCAGCGCGCCGTCGAGTCGCTGAATCGCCAGCAGCCGCCGGCCTATCGCGCGTAGGCGCGGCGGACCGGCAGGCAACGGCAGCGCCTGCACCTCGATCCGCTGGCGATTCCAGCGGTAGGCCACCCGGCAACCGGCCTGGGCCCAGTCGAAATGCACGCTGCCGGCCTGGGTGCTGCGGATACGCAGGTCCACGCCAAGCGCTGGGTCGCGCAGCCGCCAGCCGGCGCCGTCGCGCCATGCGTCGGGCGCATCGCGCGCCAATTCTGGAAAGGCGTGCGCGACAGCATCTTGGATCAACGTCGCCAGATCGACGAAATCGAGCTCGCGTGCCAGCAGCCCGTCCAGGTCGGGCAACAGCGACGGCACCTCGACCGACAACGGCCCGACCCGCCGCGCGCGTGCGAACGACGGCGCCGCCAGCGCGCGCGGGGCGCCGCCGTCGAGGGGCGCGAAGAAGTACGGCACGTCGCCGCGCGCCAACTGCGCGCGCTCCTCCTCACACAACGGCACGCCCGCGTCCGCGCGCTCCCCGCCGTCGGCGCCGCGCTCGAGTGCGCGCGCATAGGTCGACGTGAGTTTGGGCAAGACGCGGACCCGGCCGCCGCGCAGCGAGGCGCGCAGGCGCGCGTGCAGCGCCTGGCGATGCTGCAGCAGGCAGGTCCACGTGTCGAACATGCCGCGCAGCATCGCCGGCAGTTGGCGCGCCGGCCCGAGGTTGCCGACGGCATCGGCCACCGCGGCACGGGTCTCACGGCGCGCCCAGGCAGCCACCGTGCGCCGCAACTGCAACGTCCTGCCCGGGGCGGAGAAGAATGCTACGGCCGGCCCTTCGACGTCGTCGGGCCGCAGTTTCGACGCAAACGCCGGATGGCCCCCGCAACGGTGCGCGGGCGAGGCGACCAATCCGGTGCCGGTCATTCGCTGCATCCGGCACCCGAACACTTCCAGATCGACGACGTGCGGCATGGGATCGCGCGCACCCGACCGCACTCCGCACAACACGTTGCTCTCGCCCAGGTCGGTCGCGCCGACCACGTGACAGGCCACGCCCAAGGCACCGGCCGAGCGCCAATACGCGCGCACTGCAGGTGGCGACAACCGCGCCCCCTCGATCGCCGGACGCGCCTGCGGGTCCAACATGCCCCAGTCTCGTGGCCGCTCCACCCAGTCCTGCCAACTGTAGGTCCAGCGATCGCGGCCGACGCCGCGCCACACGCGCAACGTGGGCAGGCGGATCGGACCGGACACCGGCGCCAGACCATTGAGCCAGGCGAAGATCGACACGCGCCCGTCGACCGGCGCGTCCGCCAGGAAGATCCGCTCGCCATCGACCGGCCTGGGTTTGTAGGCGATGCGGGTGCCATTGCGCAGGCGCAGACACAGCACCCGCTGGCCGCCATTGTGGGTTTCCGAGGGGCTGGCCCACAGCCCGACGACGGGGCCACGCACTGCATCGCCGAAGACCCCGGCCTGCAGGTCGCGGCGCAGGCGCGCAATAAACCGCATGAGGAAGGTCCGGAACAGGCGACAGCGCTCGGCGACCTCGTCACGATGACCGGCACCGCCGATGGCGCAACGGACGAAGGCCTCGCTGACCAACGGCGCAAACAAGGCCGCATTGCCGAGGCCGAGCACGCGAACGCCGAACAGGTCGGCATGCGCCCGTCCCAATGCCCGGCACCAGGGACCCAGCGTCTCGAGCATCTCGACGAATGCCGCGAACTCGGGCCGCGCCAGCACCACCGCCAGCGATCGCGCATCATCGCCCCCCCGCAACGTGCGCAGCGGTTCGATCCGTCCGTCGGCGCGATGACACGCGACCGGCGGCAACAGCGCCCCCCCATCGCCGCGAGCGATCCTGCGCACGAGGGCCCGGGTCTGGGGCGGTAGTCGGACCGGGCGCGCCGACCGTGGCAGCGATACCAGTGCGTCCTGCAGCGCGGGGCGATCGAGCGCGTCCCGAATGCGCCCGGCGCGCGCCCCCGTCCGGCCGGCCAAAGCCTCAGGGCTCCCCGTCGCGATGGCCGACGGCCGCCGGGACATCCGGCACGACGCCACGCACGCTCTGGAGTTGCGCCAGCACGGCGCGCAGCGCGGGATCGGCGCCGCAGAGCGCGTCGACCGTCCAGGCGCCACCGCCGGCAAGCGTCATCCGCAATGCGCGACTGGCTGGCGTGTCGTCGACGGCCAGCGTGTGGCCATTGACCGCCCACAGCCGCACCCCCTCGCCGGCCGGGATCTCGAGAATCCGCGCGCCAGGCACCGTGCGAACACGATCTGCCGACGCCAGTGCGGGGAGCGCCAGGCGACCGGGCACCGGTTCGAGTGCGCACGCACTGGCCCGAGCGAGTCGATGCACACGGTCGGCCAGGTCGGCCGACGCGCCGGCCACCCATGCGCCCAGCGCATCTGCGTTGCGCGCGAGCGCGGCCGGCAACTCGAGCGCGCCGTCGACGCCCGTGCCGCGGACCGGCAGCGACGGCACGGCGTCCCCGTCAGGGCGTTCTGTCGGCAGCAGGGAAGCGAACAGATCGAGCAGTTCGCGAGTCGCGCCGACGCGATGCCGGGGTATGCCCAAACGAAGCGCGACGCAGCTCCCGTCGCCGGTCTCCTGCCAAGCCTCGCCGCACGGGCGATACAGCAGCGCGCCGGCACCCGCGGCCGCGACTGGGTGGCCGCTGCGCGCGCAGGTCAACGCGACCTGCCCCGACAACGGAAAGATCAGCGCCGCGTCCCGATGCGCGGCCGCCTCCCGTCGATACCGGCCCAGCAGCAAGTGCGCCACGATCGGCCGTGCGGGGCAGCCGAGATGCGCACACCAGGCCCACAGGAAGTTTCGGACCCGCCTCCATGCCGCGGCATCGGCGATCAGCGGCGCCTCGATCTCCAGCGACACCGGGTCGTCCGGCGCCCAGGCCTGCAACCGACGCAGATACCCCTCGCCCGACCGGTCCCGCTCGTCGGGCAACAGCGCGCCCGGCGCGCGGATCTCGGCCTCGCCAACGAACAAGCGCACTGCGGGCAGCGTGAAAAAGCGGATGCCGGAGCGCGATGGCCCGCAGATCGCGACCGCCAGGCGATACGCCGCGGCGGCCGACCAGGGCGCGACCGCGCGAAACAAGCCCGGCGCCTCGCTGCGATGACACAACGCCAGACGATTCCAGTCCAGTTGGGCGGGCTGCGCCTGCGCTGCTGCCGTGTCCATGGCCGATGCCTTCCGATCCGCAAGAGCCGCACCCGGCGGGCGTCGCCAGCCGGGTGCGGCGGCTGCGCTCAGACGCAGTAGATCGTGCGCGAACAGGTCGCCTGCGGCGCGACGCCCGCGTTGTCGAGGGCGGTGCCCTTGGGCGCCGACTTCTGCATCTGCCCGATCAGATGGTCGAGTGTCGACTTCGCATCGCCTGCCCGATCGTGGGCGGCGCCCCGCTCCTTGCTTGCGCTGACCTTGTGCATGCTCGTCTCCTTCGCTGTTGGGATGAGGTCCGCCCGCCGTCTTTGACGGGCCACCATCGAGATCGCGCGCGCCCACGGCACGACGCAAATGAATGCGATGGCCGCGAGCCCGCGCCATGGCCGGCGTCACATCGCCTGGGCCAGCGTGCTTGGCAACACCCGCCCCAGACCGCCGGCTCGACGCGGCGACAGGCGCCTAGAAGCAGTAGATCGTCCGGAAACAGGTCGACTGCGGTGCGATACCCGCGTTGTCGAGTGCGGTCCCCTTCGGCGCCTGCTTCTGCATCTGCCCGATCAGCCGATCGAGGTTGGTCCTCGCATCGACGGCCGGATTGCAACGAGTCCCCTGATCCTTGCTTGCCTTGACCTTGTCCATGATCGTCTCCTGTGCTCGGTTGGGTGACATCCCGGGGCGTTCTTGCGATCACCGGCGGATCCGGCGAGTCGCGTCGCACCGGCCCGCCGTCCTCGACGGGCGGTTCCGGAGTAGCACGCCACAGCGGAGCCATGCAAATGAATGCACCGCACACAAGCGCGAGCCATGACAGCGGTCACACCCTGGACTCGCCGGCATCACCCAGATGCCAGTCTCCGATGGCCCCCACGCGAACAGGCGTACAAACGACGCCGGCCGGGTCGAAGACCCGGCCGGCGTTGGTGACATCGAGGGTCAGCGCGACTGCGCGCGGCCCTGGGTCAGGCGAACGCCTGCTGGCACCAGGCCATCAGCGGGCTCCAGAACAGCCCCAGGCCCAGTAGCGCCAGCGCATTGACCGCGAACACGATGCGCAGCAGCTGGCCCGGGCGCTGCGCGACCGGCGCGGCGTTGGGCGCATCGAAGTACATGACCTTGATCACGCGCAGGTAGTAGAACGCGCCGATGACCGCGAACACGATGCCGACGATCGCCAGCCACAGCAGGTCGCCTTCCAGCGCGCCCTGCAGCACGACCAGCTTGGCCCAGAAGCCGAGGAACGGCGGCACGCCGGCGAGCGAGGCCATGATGCACAGCACCAGGCCGGCCATCCACGGGCTGCGCTGGTTCAGGCCCTTGTAGTCCTCGATCCGCTCGGCCTCGAAGCCGGCGCGCGAGAGCATGACGATCGCGCCGAACGAGGCCACCGACATGATCGCGTAGCTGATCGCATAGAACATCGCCGCCGCATGTCCGGTCTCGCCACCGCCGGCCAGGCCGAGGAACAGGAAGCCGACGTGCGAGATCGTCGAGTAGGCGAGCATGCGCTTGAGGTTGGTCTGCGCGATCGCGAACAGGTTGCCGACCGCCAGCGACAGCGCCGCGAGCAGCGCCAGCAGCAGCTGCGACTGGTCGTGCACCTGGCCCAGCGCGGTGTCGAGCAGGCGCCAGGCCATGCCGAACGCAGCCAACTTGGGCACCGAGCTGATGAACGCGACGATCGGGGTCGGCGCACCGTGGTAGGTGTCGGGCAGCCACATGTGGAACGGCGCGGCGCCGAACTTGAACGCGATGCCCACCAACACGAAGACCATGCCGGTCAGCAGCAGCACGCGCCCCTCGCCCACCAGCCCACCGACCGCCTGGTCGATGCCGGGCAGCGACAGCGTGCCGGTCGCACCGTAGATCAGCGACATGCCGAACAGCAGCATGCCCGAGGCCAGTGCGCCGAGGACGAAGTACTTCATCGCCGCTTCCGACGACAATGGGTTGTCGCGGTCGCAGGCCACCAGCGCATACGAGCACAGCGCCAGCAGTTCCAGGCCGACATAGACCATCGTCATGTTGTTGGCCGAGACCAGCAGCATCATGCCGGCACTGGTGAACAGGAACAGCACCGGGATCTCGCCCTGGTACAGGCCCCGCTCGCGCAGGTACGGCCATGCGTAGCCCAGCGCGATCGCGCCGACGATCAGACCGGCGACCTTGAGCACATCGGCGCCGGCATCGCGGACGAACATGTCGGCCAGGATGGTGCCGTGACCGCCGACGCCGGCGGCGATCAGTGCGGCCGCGCCGAGCATCGTGGCCACTGCCAGCGCATGGGTGACGATGCGGCGGCGCGGGTCGAGGAACAGGTCGAGCATCAGCAGCGCGAACGCGCCCAGGATCACGACGAGCTCGGGCACGATCGGGCCGAGCTCGGCCAGCGTGCGGACGGGGGGCGTCATCGGAGCGGAAATCATCGCGGCACGGCTCTCATTGAATATGGACTCACAGCTTGCTGGCGGCGATCACATTCGCCAGTTGCGCGATGGACGGCTCCATCAGGTCGGTCAGCGGCTTGGGATAGACACCGATCAGCAGCGTGCCCGCAGCAAACACGCCCAGCACCAGCGCCTCGCGGCCGTTGATGTCCTTGAGCGCGGCGACGTGCGCATTGGCGACTTCGCCGTAGAGCACCCGCTTGACCAGCCACAGCGTGTACGCAGCGCCGATGATCAGCGTCATCGCCGCGAAGAAGCCGATCAGCGGATGGTTCTGGAACGCGGCCAGGATCACCATGAACTCGCCGACGAAGCCCGACGTGCCCGGCAAACCGGAGTTGGCCATCGCGAACAGCACGTAGAACGCCGCGAACCAGGGCATCACATTGGCGACGCCGCCGTAGTCCTTGATCATGCGCGTGTGCATGCGGTCGTACAGGATGCCGATGCACGAGAACATCGCACCGGACACGAAACCGTGCGAGACCATCTGCACCATCGCGCCCTGCAGGCCCAGACGGGCCGCATCGCCGGCGTCGACGTCGCGCACCAGCGCAAACGCGATGAACACGCCCAGGGTGACGAAGCCCATGTGCGAGACCGACGAGTACGCCACCAGCTTCTTCATGTCCTGCTGGACCAGCGCGACCAGGCCGACGTAGACCACCGCGATCAGCGACAGTGCGATCACCAGCCACGCCCACTCGTGGCCCGCATCGGGGGTGATCGGCAGGTTGAAGCGCAGGAAGCCGTAGCCGCCGATCTTGAGCATGATCGCCGCCAGGATCACCGAGCCGCCGGTCGGCGCCTCGACGTGCGCATCGGGCAGCCAGGTGTGCACCGGGAACATCGGCACCTTGACCGCAAACGCGGCGAGGAACGCGAAGAACAGCCAAGTCTGCTCGGTCGCCGACAGCCGCACCGCGTACAGGTCGGGCAGCTGCCAGCTGCCGGCCTGCAGATACAGGTAGATCAGCCCGACCAGCATGAACACCGAGCCGAGGAACGTGTAGAGGAAGAACTTGACCGAGGCGTAAACACGCCGCGGACCGCCCCACACGCCGATGATGATGAACATCGGGATCAGCATCGCCTCGAAGAACACGTAGAACAGCATCACGTCCACGGCGCAGAACACGCCGATCATCATGCCTTCGAGGATCAGCATGGCGGCGTAGTACTGGTGCACGCGCTTGCTCACCGACGTCCAGGCGCCGATCAGCACCAGCGCGGTGGTCAGCGTGGTCAGGATGATCAGCGCCACCGAGATGCCGTCCGCGCCCAGGTGGTACTCGATGTCCAGCGACGGGATCCACTCGCGGCGCTCGAGGAACTGCATCCCCGCATTCGCGTAATCGAAGCCGGTGAACAGCGGCAGGCTGAGCACGAACACCGCCACGGCGACCGCGAGCGACACCCAACGCACGGCATCGGCGCGGCGATCGCCCAATGCGAGCACGCAGGCGCCGCCGAGGATCGGCAGCCAGATCAATAGACTGAGAAGAGGCCAGTTCGACACGTGGGTATTTCCGTCAGCGCCAGTACTTGATGAGGACGGCCAGGAGCACGATCAGGCCGACGATCATCGCGAATGCGTAGTGGTAGAGAGCGCCGGACTGCAGCCGGCGGACGAGGCCCGAGACCAGGTCGACGACGCGCGCCGAGCCGTTCACGAACAGGCCGTCGATGACCTTGGTGTCGAACACGCGCGACAGCTTGCCCAGCGCGACGCCGCCGCCGGCAAAGCCGCCGATCCACAGGTCGTCGGCGAAGTACTTGCGCTCCAGCACCCGGATCGGCAGCGCAAACACGCGCGCGGCCTTGGCCGGCAGCTCCGGCTTCCACCAGTACATCACCGTGGCAAGCAGGAAGCCGGCCACGACCAGCCAGAACGCCGGTGCAACGAAGCCGTGCAGCGCGAAGCCGACCGGGCCATGCCACAGATCTTCCTTCAGCGCCGCCAGCACGTCGTTGGACGCCAGCACGTGGATCACGCCATCGAAGAACCCGGCACCTGCATGGTGGCCGCTCCAATCGGTGCCGAAGAGCATCGGCCCTGCGGTGAAGTAACCGATCAGGATCGACGGGATCGCCAGCAGGATCAGCGGCAGCGTCACCACCCACGGCGACTCGTGCGGCTCGTGTGCGCCATGGCCGTGATGACCATGGTCATCGTGCGCATCGTGCGCATCGGAGGCGTGCACGTCGCGGAAACGCTCCTTGCCGAAATAGGTCATGTACAGCAGGCGGAAGCTGTAGAACGAGGTCACGAACGCACCCAGCAGCACCGACCAGTACGCGTACTGGTACACCCAGCCGCCGTCGCCGGCATGCTTGGCCGCCTCGATGATCGTGTCCTTGGAGTAGAAGCCGCTGAAGAACGGCGTGCCCACCAGCGCCAGCGTGCCGATGACGCTGGTCCAGAACGTGATCGGCATGTACTTGCGCAGGCCGCCCATCTTGCGCATGTCCTGCTCGTGGTGCATGCCGATGATCACCGAGCCGGCGGCCAGGAACAGCAGCGCCTTGAAGAACGCGTGCGTCATCAGGTGGAACACCGCGGCCGAATACGCCGACACGCCCAACGCCACCGTCATGTAGCCAAGCTGCGAGAGCGTGGAGTACGCGACCACGCGCTTGATGTCGTTCTGCACGATGCCGATCAGGCCGGTGAAGAACGCGGTGGTCGCACCGATGAACAGGATGAACTGCAGCGCGGTCTCCGACAGTTCGAACAGCGGCGACATGCGCGCCACCATGAAGATGCCGGCGGTGACCATCGTCGCGGCGTGGATCAGCGCCGAGATCGGGGTCGGGCCTTCCATCGAGTCGGGCAGCCACACGTGCAGCGGGACCTGGGCCGACTTGCCCATCGCACCGATGAATAGGCAGATGCAGACCAGCGTGGCCACCGACCACTCGAAGCCGCCGATGATCTCGACCGTCTGCCCGCCGCCGATCGTGGTGTCGGCGGCTGCGAACACGGTCGCGTAGTCGAGGCTGCCGAACCAGTACAGCACGCCGGCGATCCCGAGCAGGAAGCCGAAGTCGCCCACGCGGTTGACCAGAAACGCCTTCATGTTGGCGAACACCGCGCTGGGCTTCTTGAACCAGAAGCCGATCAGCAGGTACGACACCAGGCCCACCGCCTCCCAGCCGAAGAACAGCTGCAGGAAGTTGTTGCCCATCACCAGCATCAGCATCGAGAAGGTGAACAGCGAGATGTAGCTGAAGAACCGCTGGTAGCCGGGGTCCTCGGCCATGTAGCCGATCGTGTACAGATGCACGAGCAGCGACACGAAGGTCACCACCACCATCATCATCGCCGTCAGGTTGTCGACCAGGAAGCCGACATGCGCCGAATAGTTGGCGACCTCGAAGAACGTGTAGACGTTCTCGTTGAACGGTGCGGCGCCCTGCAGCAGCTGCCACAGCGTGTAGACCGACAGCGCACAGCTGACCGCGACACCGGCGATCGTCGCCACGTGCGCGCCGACGCGCCCGACCTGGCGTCCGAACAGGCCGGCGATGACCGACCCCAGCAGCGGGGCCAGGACGATCGCGACCAGGATGCTCTTTGAAATCGTGTACTCCATGCCCGGCTCAGCCCTTCAGCGTGTCGAGTTCGGCGACGTTGATCGTGCGCCGGTTGCGGAACAGCGTGACCAGGATCGCCAGGCCGATCGCGGCCTCGGCCGCGGCCACGGTCAGGATGAAGAAGACGAAGATCTGGCCGGCGGCATCGCCGTACTCGCGCGAGAACGCGACGAAGTTGATGTTGACCGCGAGCAGCATTAGCTCGATCGACATCAGCAGGATGATCACGTTCTTCCGGTTGAGGAAGATGCCCGCCACGGAAATGCAGAACAGCACCGCGCCCAGCGACAGGTAGTGGCCCAGCGACAGGCCGGTTCCGAACAGCTCGGTCATTTCGCTTCTCCCTCGGTCGGCAGGTCGCCGGCATCGGCCGGCCCCTCGACCACCGGACGCACCGCGTCCATCTTGACCACGCGCATACGGTCCTTGGCACGCACGCGCGCCTGCTCGCCCGGGTTCTGGTGCTTGGCGCCCGGACGGCGGCGCAGCGTCAGCGTCACCGCGGCGATCACCGCAACGGTGAGGATCACTGCGGCGACCTCGAACGGCAGCAGGAAGTCAGTGAACAGCCGGCGGGCCAGCCACACCGTGTTCGAGGCCCCGGCCGCGTCGACCGCATCGACCGCGAATGGCGTCATGCGGCTGCGCACGCCGATCAACGCGAGGATCTCGAGCAGCATCACCACCGCCACGATCAGGCCGACCGGCAGATAGCGCACGTAGCCTTCGCGCAGCGGCGCGACATCGATGTCGAGCATCATCACCACGAACAGGAACAGCACCATCACAGCGCCGACATAGACCAGCACCAGGGCGATACCGAGGAACTCGGCGCCGATGAGCAGCCAGGTGCAGGCGGTGGAGAAGAACGTCAGCACCAGGAACAGCGCCGCATGCACCGGGTTGCGGGCGCTGATCACCGCAACCGCGGACATCACGGTCGTCGCGGCGAAGACGAGGAAGAAGATCAGGGCGAGGTCCATGGCTTACCTGTACGCGGAGTCGGCGGCGCGGCGTTCGGCGATCTCGGACTCGAGACGGTCGCCGATGGCCAGCAGCTGCGGCTTGGTCACGATGTTCTCGCCGCGGTTCTCGAAGTGGTACTCGTGGATATGCGTCTCGACGATCGAATCCACCGGGCACGACTCTTCGCAGAACCCGCAGTAGATGCACTTGAACAGGTCGATGTCGTAGCGCGTGGTGCGGCGGGTGCCGTCGGCGCGCTGCTCCGAATCGATCGTGATCGCCAGCGCCGGGCACACCGCCTCGCACAGCTTGCACGCGATGCAGCGCTCCTCGCCGTTGGGATAGCGGCGCAGCGCATGCAGCCCGCGGAAGCGAGGCGACTGCGGCGCCTTCTCCATCGGGTACATCAGCGTGTACTTGTCCCGGAACAGATACCGGAACGTCAGTGCCATGCCGCCGAGCAATTCGAGCAGCAGCAGGCTCCTGAACCATGCAACGAACTTGCCCATCACTGCCCTGCCTCGAATACACCGAAGTACGCCATCAACGCGGTGACCACGATCCAGCCGATGCTGATCGGGATGAACACCTTCCAGCCCAGCCGCATGATCTGGTCGTAGCGATAGCGCGGGAACGACGCGCGGAACCAGATGAAGCAGCTGGCGAAGAAGAACACCTTCGCAAACAGCCACCACCAGCCGTCGACCGCCAGCCATTCGAGCACCGGCACGCCGTCGAACCAGCCCTGGAACGGCGACAGCCAGCCGCCAAGGAAGAACGTCGCGGTCAGGAAGCTGATCAGGATCATGTTCGCGTACTCGGCCAGGAAGAACAGCGCGAACGCCGACCCCGAGTATTCGACCATGTGACCTGCGACGATCTCCGACTCGCCCTCGACGACGTCGAACGGCGAGCGGTTGGTCTCGGCGACACCGGACACGAAATAGATCACGAACAGCGGCAGCATCGGCAGCCAGAACCAGTCGAACAGGCCCTTGCCGCCGGACTGCGCCATGACGATCTCGCTCAGATTCAGGCTGCCGGCGCCGACCATCACGCCGACCAGCGCGAAGCCCATCGCGATCTCGTAGCTGATCATCTGCGCCGAGGCGCGCATCGCGCCCAGGAACGCGTACTTGGAGTTCGACGCCCAGCCGGCCAGGATGATCCCGTAGATGCCCAGGCTGGTCATCGCCAGCAGGTACAGCAGGCCCGCATTGGCGTTCGACAGCACCAACTGGGTATCGAACGGCACCACCGCCCAGGCCGCGAATGCCGGCGCAAGGGTGATCAGCGGCGCCAGCACGTACAGCACGCGCTGCGCGTTGGTCGGCTGGATGACTTCCTTGAACAGCAGTTTGAAGACGTCGGCGAAGGCCTGGAAGATGCCCATGCCGACGTACATCGGCCCGTGACGCACGTGCATCCAGCCGATCAGCTTGCGCTCCCAGACCACGTAGAACGCCACGGCGATGATCACCGGCATCGCGATCACGAGGATCTTGAGCACGATCCACAGCACCGCGCCGATGCCGCCCAGCGACAGCAGGGCCTCGTGCAGCGGCGCGGTGAGATCGCCGAGCAGCGTTGCAGTGTTCGTGACGCCGGCCTGCGAAGTGCCGGCTTGCAACATAGGCATGCTCATGCCGCCACCACCTTGACCTTGCCGGCCACCAGCGCCGCGGTGGCGCCGTAGCCCGATTCGATCCATGCCGCACCGAGCGCGACGCGATCGTCGACGACGACCTGCAACGTGCCGGTGCCCACTGCGTTAGTGACCTTGGCCATGCGTCCGTCGGCCACCCCATGCGCCGAGGCGTCATCGGGATGCAGCGCGATGCGCGGACCCAGGGTCAGCGGATGGGACTGCAACGCCGCAGCGCGACGGGTCAGCGCATCGACCCGGTAGATCGCCTGGGTCACCGCCAGCTCGAGCCCGTCGCCGTCCACCGTCGGGGCCGCGGAGGCCGCAACCGCCACGGTCCGCGGCTGCAGGCTGGCACGCAGGCCGGCCAGATCGGTGAACTCGAAGCCCGGCACCGCCAGCTCGCCGCCGAGCGCACGCAGCACACGCCAGCCCGCCCTGGCATCGCCCGGCAGCTTGCCCGCTGCGGTCGCATGCTGCGCGCGTCCGTCGAGGTTGGTCAGCGTGGCATCGATCTCGGCGAGCGCGCCGATCGGCAGGATCACGTCGGCGACGCTGCGGGTGGATTCGCAGGCGAACTGGCTGAAGGCCACGACCTGGGCTGCACCCAGTGCCTGCATCGCCTGCGCCGGATCGGCGAAGTCCAGGCCCGGCTCGATGCCGTAGATCACATAGGCGCCGCGACGCTGCGCAAGCATCGCGTTGGCATCGCGCGTGGTCGGCAGCACGCCGGCCGCCGTCAGGCCAACCGCGTTCGCGCCCTGCGGGATCCGGCACAGCGCGGCCCCGGTCGACTGCGCGAGCGCGGCCGCGGCCTTGCGGATGTCGGCGGCGTGCGCGCTGGCTTCCGCCTGCGCGCCGACGATGATCGCCGCATGCGCGGCGCCGCGCAGTGCGTCGGCGAGCTCGCCGACCTGCAGCGTCTGGGCGATACGCGACGGCGGCACGATGGCCTTGTCGGCGATGTCGAAGGTGAACTCGAAATCGACCGGATTGACGACGTAGACCTTCGCGCCGCGCTTCCATGCCTGGCGCACACGGTGGTGCAGCAGCGGCACTTCGTGGCGCAGGTTGGATCCGACGATCAGCACCGCGTCGGCCTTGTCGAGCTCGGCGACCGGCATCGCGAAGGCTTGCGCGACGGCGCCGTCGGACAGGTCGCGCTGGGCGATGCGGTGGTCGAGGTTGCCCGTACCCAGGGCATCGGCCAGACGCGCCAGCAGCGCGCCCTCCTCGTTCGAGGTGGCCGGATGCACCAGCATGCCGAGTTCGTCGGCCGGGTTGTCGCGCAGGATCCGGGCCGCGCGCGTGAGCGCCTCGTCCCAGGTCGCCTCCCGCCACTGGCCACCGTCCTTGATCTGCGGATGCAGCGCCCGGTCCTCGGCCGCCAGCCCCTGATGCGAATAGCGATCGCGATCCGACAGCCAGCACTCGTTGACCGCTTCGTTGTCACGCGGCACCGCCCGCATCACTTCACCGCGGCGCAGATGCAGGAACAAGTTGCTGCCCAGCGCGTCATGGCCGCCGAGCGACTCGCGCGCGATCAGTTCCCACGGCCGCGCGCGGAAGCGGAAGACCTTGTTGGTCAGCGCGCCGACCGGGCACACGTCGATGACGTTGCCCGACAGTTCGGTCGTCAGCGGCTTGCCGTCGTAGGTGCCGATCTGCAGGTTCTCGCCGCGCTGCATGCCGCCCAGCTCGTAGGTGCCGGCGATTTCGGCGGTGAAGCGGATGCAGCGCGTGCACTGGATGCAGCGCGTCATCTCGGTGGCGACCAGCGGACCGAGGTCTTCGTCGGGCACCACGCGCTTGCGCTCAGCAAAACGGCTGACCGAGCGGCCGTAACCCAGCGACAGGTCCTGCAGCTCGCACTCGCCACCCTGATCGCAGATCGGGCAATCGAGCGGATGATTGATCAGCAGGAACTCCATCACGTTGCGCTGCGACTTGAGAGCCTTTTCGCTGCGCGTGACGACCTTCATGCCGTCCATCACCGGCGTGGCGCAGGCCGGCGCCGGCTTGGGCATCTTTTCGACTTCGACCAGGCACATCCGGCAGTTCGCCGCGATCGCCAGCTTGTCGTGATAGCAGAAGCGCGGGATCGCGATGCCGGCCTTGTCGGCGGCCTGGATGATCATCGAGCCCTTGGGCGCGGCCAGCTCGACGCCGTCGATGAAGACGGTGACGTGGTCGGGCGGCAGATTCGGATTCACAGGTTGCGCGCTCATGCGGCGACACCCTTCAACATTGCGACGACGCCCCTCGAGTCGAGGGGCTGGGCGCGTTCGCGCGACGCGCGAATGCGTCCGGGGAGCTGGAGACGTGCTGCGCTCATGCGGCCACCGCCTTCGCCACCACGGTGCCGTTGCGCTGATCGTCGACCAGGAAGCGCCGGTTGACGATCGCGTACTCGAACTCGTCCCAGAAGTGGCGCAGGAACCCCTGCACCGGCCACGCAGCGGCCTCACCGAACGCGCAGATGGTGTGTCCCTCGATCTGGCCGGCGGCCGCCCGCAGCATCTGCAGGTCGTCGACGGTCGCCTTGTGTTCGGCGATGCGGGTCAGCATGCGGTACATCCAGCCGGTGCCCTCGCGGCAGGGCGTGCACTGGCCGCAGGACTCCTTGAAGTAGAAACGGGCGATGCGCTGACAGGCGCGCACCATGCAGGTGGTCTGGTCCATCACGATGACCGCACCCGACCCCAGGCCCGAACCGGCCTTCTGGATCGCGTCGTAGTCCATCGTCAGACCCATCATCGTCTCGCCCGGCAGCACCGGCATCGACGAGCCGCCCGGGATCACCGCCTTGATGCGGTGCCCGTTGCGCATGCCGCCGCACAGGTCGAGCAGTTCGGAGAACGGCGTGCCCAGACGGATCTCATGGTTGCCAGGACGCGCGACGTGGCCGGAGACCGAGAAGATCTTGCAGCCGCCGTTGTTGGGCTTGCCCAGGTTCAGGAACCACTCCGGGCCGTTGCGCACGATCGCCGGCACCGAGGCGTAGGTCTCGGTGTTGTTGATCGTGGTCGGCTTGCCATACAGGCCGAAGTTGGCCGGGAACGGCGGCTTGAAGCGCGGCTGGCCCTTCTTGCCTTCGAGCGATTCCATCAGCGCGGTTTCCTCACCGCAGATGTAGGCGCCCGCGCCGAGCGCGTTGTAGATGTCGATATCGATGCCCGAACCGAGCACGTTCTTGCCCAGCCAGCCATTAGCGTAGGCCTCGGCGGTGGCTTCCTCGAGATGCTCGAACGGCTCGTGGTGGAACTCGCCGCGCAGGTAGTTGTAGGCCACGCTCGAGCCGGTCGCGTAGCAGGCGATCGCCATGCCCTCGATGACCGCGTGCGGGTTGTAGCGCAGGATGTCGCGGTCCTTGGCGGTGCCGGGCTCCGACTCGTCGGAGTTGCAGAGGATGTACTTCTGCATCTCGCCCTTGGGCATGAAGCTCCACTTCAGGCCGGTCGGGAAGCCCGCGCCGCCGCGGCCGCGCAGGCCCGACTGCTTGACCATCTCGATGACGTCGGCCGGCGGGATCTTCTCTTCGAGGATCTTGCGCAGCGCGCTGTAACCACCCGTCTTGAGGTAGTTCTCGTAGCTCCACGGCTTGTCGAAATGCAGCGTGGTGTAGACCGCCTGGTGTTCCTTGGGCGCAGGCCCGACGGGCCCGTAGCCTTCAGAAGACTTGGGATGGTGATGTGCCATGTCCGCGCGTTGCCCTACTTCAGACCATCGAGCAGCTCGTCGACCTTCTCGGGCGAGAGCTTCTCGTGGTAGTGACCGTTGATGACCACGACCGGCGCGCCGCAGCACGCGGCGACGCATTCTTCCTCGCGCTTGAGGAAGACGCGGCCGTCGGCCGTGGACTCGCCCAGCTTGCAGCCGAGCTTCTTCTCGGCGTGCGCAACCAGGTCCTCGGCGCCGTTGAGCCAGCAGCTGATGTTGGTGCAGAAGGCGACGTTGTTGCGGCCGACCTTCTCGGTTTCGAACATCGAGTAGAACGTCGCGACTTCGTAGGCCCACACCGGCGGCAGGTCCAGGTACTTGGCGACACCGGCGATGATCTCGTCGGTGAGATAACCGCCATTCTGCTCCTGCGCCGCGAACAGGCCCTGCAGCACCGCCGAACGCTTGCGGTCGGGCGGGAACTTGGTCAACCAGTGGTCGATGTGCGCGCGGGTGTCCTCGCTGAGCACGACCATCGGGTCGACGTTGCGGGCGTTCTCGAAATTTCCGGTCGCCTTCATCGGTCGACTTCTCCGAACACGATGTCGTAGGTGCCGATCATCGCGACGACGTCCGAGAGCATGTGGCCCTTGGTGATCGCGTCCATCGACGAGAGATGCGCAAAGCCGGGCGCGCGCAGATGCACGCGGAACGGCTTGTTCGCGCCGTCGGAGACCAGGTAGCAGCCGAACTCGCCCTTGGGCGCTTCGACCGCGCTGTAGGTCTCGCCCTCGGGCACGCAGTAGCCCTCGGTGAACAGCTTGAAGTGGTGGATCAGCGCTTCCATGTCGTCCTTCATCTCCGCACGGGAGGGAGGCGACACCTTGTAGTTGTCGAGCATGACCGGGCCGGGGTTGGCCTTCAGCCACGCGACGCACTGGGCGATGATCCGTGCCGACTGGCGCATCTCGAAGACGCGGACCAGGTAGCGGTCGTAGCAGTCACCGTTGACGCCGACCGCGATATCGAAGTCGACATCGGCATAGCGCGCATACGGCTGGGTCTTGCGCAGATCCCACTCGATGCCCGAACCACGCAGCATCGGGCCGGTCATGCCCCAGGCCATCGCCTGTTCGGGCGGGATGACGCCGATGCCGACGGTGCGCTGCTTCCAGATGCGATTGTCGGTGAGCAGGGTCTCGTACTCGTCGACGCGGCTGGGGAAGTCCTTGGCGAACGCCTCCAGATAGTCGAGCATCGAGCCCTCGCGCCAGGCATTGAAGCGCTTGAGCTTTTCGCCCTTGCGCCAGCGCGATTCCTTGTACTGCGGCATGCGCTCGGGCAAGTCGCGGTAGACACCGCCGGGTCGGTAGTAGGCCGCATGCATGCGCGCGCCCGAGACCGCCTCGTAGACGTCCATCAGCTCCTCGCGCTCGCGGAACGCATAGAGCATCACCGCCATCGCCCCCAGATCGAGCGCGTTGGAGCCGATCCACATCAGGTGATTGAGGATCCGCGTGACCTCGTCGAACAGGGTGCGGATCCACTGCGCGCGCTCGGGCGCCTCGATGCCCATCAGCGTCTCGATGGCGCGCACGTAGGCGTGCTCGTTGCACATCATCGACACGTAGTCGAGGCGGTCCATGTAGCCGATCGACTGGTTGAACGGCTTGGACTCGGCCAGCTTCTCGGTCCCGCGATGCAGCAGGCCGATATGCGGATCGGCGCGCATCACCGTTTCGCCGTCCATTTCCAGGATCAGGCGCAACACGCCATGCGCGGCCGGATGTTGCGGGCCGAAGTTGAACGTGTAGTTGCGGATCTCCTGCTTGAGGACATCCGCGCTCGGCGTGGTGTTCGCCTGGTGCAGGGAGGTAGTCGGCACGGCACTCATTTGGCGTCCTCCGCGCGGCGGGCCATCTGCTCGCCGCTGGCGGTCGCGTAGCGGGCATCGTCGCGGATCACGCGCGGCACGCCGACGCGCGGCTCGACCGAGGTCACCGGCTCGTAGACCACGCGCTTGCGCTCGGCGTCGTAACGCACTTCGACGTTGCCGATCAACGGGAAATCCTTGCGGAACGGATGACCGACGAAGCCGTAGTCGGTCAGGATGCGGCGCAGGTCCGGATGGCCTTCGAAAATCACGCCAAACAGATCGAACGCCTCACGCTCGAACCAGTCGGCGACCGGCCATAGCCCGGTCAGCGAGGAGACGACCGGCAGGTCGTCGCTCGGCGCGAAGCAGCGCACCGTCAGGCGGCGGTTGTGGCGGATCGACAGCAACTGCGCGACCACGACGAAGCGACGCTGCGGGACCGGGATCTCGGCGGTCGCATCGGGCTGGCCGACCTGGCGGCTCGGCGCCTCGCCGAAGCGGAAGCGCCCCGGACCACGACCTTCGACGCCGCGGCTGAAGCCCTCGGAGGACACCTCGGTGTCCCACTCATCGCTGCCGTAGCCCAGATAGTCGACGCCGCACAGGTCGATCAGCGACTCGAAGCCGAACTCCTCGCGCAGCACGCGACAGGTGTCGAGCCAGTCGCCGGCGGTGGTGATCGCCACCTCGCCACGCGGCAGCGCGACGGCGACCTCGGCATCTGCAAAGCGGGTGCGCAGGCGCGCGGCGAATGCGCTCGCCGATTCCCGAACAGGTTGGTCACGCATCGCGCAGCCCCGTCTTCTCTTCGCCGAAATTGGTGGCGCGGCGGATCTTCTTCTGCAGCTGCAGGATGCCGTAGACCAGCGCCTCGGCCGTCGGCGGACAGCCCGGCACGTAGACGTCGACAGGCACGATGCGGTCGCAGCCGCGCACCACGGAATAGGAATAGTGGTAGTAACCGCCACCATTGGCGCAGCTGCCCATCGAGATGACCCACTTCGGGTCGGGCATCTGGTCGTAGACCTTGCGCAGTGCCGGCGCCATCTTGTTGACCAGGGTGCCGGCCACGATCATCACGTCGGACTGGCGCGGGCTGGGACGGAACACCACGCCGTAGCGGTCCAGGTCCAGACGCGCCGCGCCGGCGTGCATCATCTCGACCGCGCAGCAGGCCAGGCCGAAGGTCATCGGCCACATCGAGCCGGTCCGCGCCCAGTTGAGCAGCGCGTCGGAACTGGTCGTGACGAAACCACGCTCGAGCAGCGGATTCTCGCCTTCGGGGCGCAGGATGTCGTCGACCCGGCCTTCCGGCAGCGGGTTGTTCATCAGGCGCGCAACGGTCTGGCTCACTCCCATTCCAGCGCTCCCTTCTTCCACACGTAGATGAAGCCGAGCAGCAGCATGCCGGCGAAGATGCCCATCTCGATCAGGCCGAGCATGCCGAGTTCGCGGAACACGGTGGCCCAGGGCACGATGAAGATGATTTCCAGATCGAAGACGATGAACTGGATGGCGATCAGGTAGTAGCGCACATCGAACTGCATGCGCGCGTCCTCGAATGCTTCGAATCCGCACTCGTAGGGCGACAGCTTCTCCAGCGACGGGCGCTTGGGCCCGAGCAGGTTGCCAACGACCAGCAAGGCGATGCCGATCCCCGTGGCAACGATCAGGAACAGCAGGGTCGGCAGATATTCGGCCAGCACTGGATTGTTCTCTCGGCTACAGCCGCACGATCGCGGCCTTGGCTCGACGTCGTGACGTCGCACTCACAAGGCGCCTGGGCGCCTCACGCATATCGGGGACCGCCGCCTTGGCGACGCCTCCACCGATCCCCCTAATTGTACCGTTTTCAGAACTGGCGAGTAAACGATTACCCCGGCGGACACAGCATTTCGACCGCCCGCAGCGCGCCGAGCACGGGCCGACCGGACCCACGCCGCAAGATCCCGCCCCAACGACGCCCAAGCGCGCCCGATGCAAACGAAAAACCCCCGCTTTCGCGGGGGCTTTTCGCCGGTGCGACACCGTGTGCCGACGTCCGTACTTCCTGGTGCCCAAGGGGGGACTCGAACCCCCACGACCTAAGCCGCTACCACCTCAAGGTAGTGCGTCTACCAATTCCGCCACCTGGGCAAACCTGAAACTTTCCCGGCGCGATACCGAAGCGCTCGGGAGCCGCGCATTGTAGCGTGAATTATTCCGTCTGGGGAGCCTGCGGTGCAGGGTCCTGCGCCGGCGCCGACGGCACGGTCGCGGCATCGGCCGGCGCCTGCGGAACCGCATCCGAGGCCGCAGGCGCTGCGGGCACGGCGGCATCGCCCTGCGGCGCTGTCGGAACGGCCGGCACCTGCTGCGCGCCCATCACGCCCAGATCCATGTCCAGCGCATTGGGGTTGGCGCGATGCATCGCGTACCAAGCCATGAACAGGGTGATCGAGAAGAACGAGATCGCCAGCCACTTGGTGGCCTTGGACAGGAAGTTCGACGAACCGCGTGCGCCGAAGACCGTGGCCGAGGCGCCGCCGCCAAAGCCCGAACCGGCCGACGCGCCGGCGCCGCGCTGCATCAGGACCAATGCAATCATCGCGATCGCGATGATGACAAACAGAATGTTGAAGACGAACAGCATTGCGTGGGCGCTCGCAGAACGTGTGGTACGAGGGGCCGCTCAGCGCGCGGCTGCAGCGACGATGGCCAGGAAATCGGCGGCCGACAGCGAGGCTCCGCCGATCAACCCGCCGTCGACATCCGGCTGCGCGAACAGCTCGGCCGCGTTGGCGGGCTTGACGCTGCCGCCATACAGGATCGGCAACGAATCGGCGATCTTAGCATCCCGTGCCGCGATTTCGCTACGGATGAAGGCGTGGACGGCCTGGGCCTGGTCCGGGGACGCGGTCCGGCCGGTACCGATCGCCCAGACCGGCTCGTAGGCGACCACCGCGTCGGCGAAGGCGGCCGCGCTGACCAGATCGAGCACCGGGCGCAGCTGGGCGGCGATGGCGTCCTCGGTGAGGCCCGCGTCGCGATGCTGCAGCGATTCGCCGACACACAGGATCGGCCGCAGCCCCGCGTTGACCGCCGCCAGGAACTTGCGCCCCACATGCTCGCTGCTCTCATGGTGGTACTGCCGGCGCTCGGAATGGCCCACCAGCCCGAAGCGCGCGCCGACATCGACGAGCATCGTCGCCGAAACCTCGCCGGTATAGGCGCCTTCCTGGTTGCTGCTGACATCCTGGGCACCGAACGCGACGCCCTGGGCACCGGCGAAGGCTTTGGCCAAATCGCCCAGATAGGGCAACGGCGGCAGGATCACCACCTCGACCCCTGGCGTAGGGGTCGCGGCGATCCGCGACACGAGCGCGCTCGCGAATTCGCGACTGCCATGCAGCTTCCAGTTGCCGGCGACGATGCGTGGACGCATGGGGCGATCCTCATGAATGCGGAACAGGGGATTCTAGGCGCTGGACCCCGCAGGGCATAGCGCAAGCGCCCTACCGGGCTTCAAAGCGCGTCCTTCACATTGCAGAATACGCACAGCCGGCAGTTGCCGGCTTTTTTCGTTCCGCGACACACCTGCGATTACTGGAGTCCTGCATGCGCCCCTACCCCATCCTCACCGCCCTGGCTTGCTGCCTCGCACTCGCCCCCGCCCACCTCCTGGCTGCCGACGGCTGGAGCGGCACCGGCGAACTCGGCGTGGCGATCTCCAAGGGCAATACCGACAGCGAAACCGTCGTCGGCAAGCTCGCGCTCGCCCGCGAGGATGCGCTGTGGAAGCATGCCGTGAACGCCGCATTCCTCTACGGCACCGCCGACGACGTCGAGAATGCGCGCCGTTACGAGTTGTTCGGTTCGTCCGGCTACCGACTCGGCGAGCGGCACTATCTGTTCGGGTCGGCACGCAACGAACGCGACCATTTCAGCACCAACGAGTACCAGACCACGGTCGCGGGCGGCTACGGTTTCGAGGCGTTCATGGACGAGCGCACCAAACTGGTGTTCGAGATCGGCCCCGGCTACCGCTGGGCCAAGGAGCAGGACGTGCGCGTGCACAACAACGAGGCGATCGTCCGCGGCTTCATGGACTTCAGCCACCAGCTCAACGACAGCACCCGCCTCTACGACATCCTGCTGATCGAATCGGGCAGCGACAACACCTTTGCCCGCAACGAGCTCGGCGTGCAGGTGAAGATGACCGACGCCCTGGCGCTGAAGGCCGGCTTCGAGATCCGCCACAACACCGAAGTCACCGACGACCGCCAGCGCACCGACCGTCTGACGACGGTGAACGTGGTGTACGGGTTCTGAGAGGCTTTTGATGGGTGCAGGGGCGATCCGAAGGGGCAACAACGCCCGAAGAAGGTTCTCCGCCGAGATCAGGGGATCCTACTTCTGCTCGCTCGATCATGGGGCCATCTCCGGAGCGAGCGTCGCGCCGGCCGGGGACTGCTCCCCGGCTCGGTCAGCCCGCTCCGCGGTCCGGCCCGGCGAAGCACGCCGGGCGTTCGTGTGGGCTGCGCGGCATGCCGCGCGAGCAGCCCGCACTCACCCATGGCTGACTCGCCACCGCGGGCCATCCATGGCCCGCTATCGCAATCCCCGACCAGCACGACGCACTGAGGCCGACAGTGCGCGACTTCTTCCAGCGGGCGACTTCACATCCACCCGAAGTCGGGTTGCAAACGTCTATGGCAGCGGACTGACAGCCGGTGGCCGCGTCGAGCGCGCCATGGAGGGCGCGCGCCCGAGTCAAGGCAGGGCGAGCATGGATGGCCTGCGCGGCACTGCCGCGCATCCATGCGAACGCCACGCGTGCTTCGCGTGGCCGGACCGCGAAGCGGCCTTGACCGAGGGAAGAGCGGCTTCCGACTGACAGGCCGGTGCCCATCCGAAGTGGACTCTCATCCGCAGTTGAGAGAAGCACCAAAAGAAACGGCGCCCAAAAGCGCCGTTTCAAATCAGCTATAACGCATCGCGAATCTCGTTACTTGAGCTTGATCTCGCGCAGCCGCTCCTCGAGATAGCCCTGGGCGGTGATCGGCTCGGGATAGCGGCTCGGATTGTCGGCGGTGACCGTCGAGGGCAGCACGTCGATCACGAAGTCCGGATTGGGATGCAGGAAGAACGGGACCGAGTAGCGCGGCTGGCGTGCGGCCTCGCCCGGCGGATTGGTCACCCGGTGGGTCGTCGACGGATACACGTGATTGGTCAGGCGCTGCAGCATGTCGCCGATGTTGACCACGATGGTGTCGGCGTCCGAAGTGAACGGCACCCACTCGCCCTCGCGCGAACGCACTTCCAGCCCGGCAGCACTGGCACCGACCAGCAGCGTGATCAGGTTGATGTCCTCGTGCGCGCCGGCGCGCACATTCGGGATGTCATCGGCGGTGATCGGCGGATAGTGGATCGGGCGCAGGATCGAGTTGCCGAAGTCGGTCTTGTCGGCGAACCAGTCCTCGGGCAGGCCGATGTGCAGCGCCAGCGCCGACAACACCCGCGCGCCCAGCGCGTCGAGCGCCTGGTACAGCCCGTAACCGTGCTCGCGGAAGCCCGGCACCTGGGATGGCCACAGGTTGGGCGGCATCACGTCGCGATACTTCGAATCGTCGGGAATCTCGCGGCCGATGTGCCAGAACTCCTTGAGATCGAAGTGCTTCGCGCCCTTGGCGGTCTCCACACCGAAAGCGGTATAGCCCCGCGCGCCGCCGCCGCCGGGCACGTGGTACTGCAGCTTGGTCGCCTCGGGCAGCGCGAAGAACGCCTTGAAGACATCGTAGGCGGCATCGATCTGCGGCTGCGCAATGCCATGACCCTTGATCCCCGCAAAGCCCCACTGCCTGTAGGCGGCGCCGAGTTCGGCGACGAAGGCGTCTCGGTCTGTGTCGAAGCGTCGGATGTCGAGGGTCGGAATGCGGGCGGTCATGACAGGGTCTCCAGGCATCAGGCAGCGGCCGCGCGCACGGCGTCGGCCAGTCGATCGAGTGTGGTTTGCATCAACGCGGCATCGTCGGCCTCGACGGTCACGCGCACGACCGGCTCGGTGCCCGACGGCCGCAGGAACGCGCGGCCGCGGCCCTCGACCGCCGTCTGCGCCTGCACCAGTGCAGCCTGCACCGACGGCGCCTGGGCCGGCTTCGCATCGCCCGTATAGCGGACGTTGACGGTGCGCTGCGGCACCTTGACCAGGCCGTGCAGCGCCTGTTGCAGCGAAACGCCACGACGGCGCAGCACTTCGAGCACCTGCAGCGCACTGATGATGCCGTCGCCGGTGCTGGCGCGATCCAGGCACAGCAGGTGACCGGAGGTCTCGCCGCCGAGCACGCCGTCGTGCTCGATCAGCGCCTGGTGTACGTAGCGATCGCCGACCTTGGCGCGCAGGAAGCCGATTCCGGCCTCGCCGAACGCGCGCTCCAGGCCATAGTTGCTCATCAGCGTGCCGACGACCGGCCCTTGCAGGCGGCCCTGCTGCTGCCAGTCGCCGGCCAGCACGTACAGCAGGTCGTCGCCGTCGCGCACGGTGCCGTTGCTGTCGACGAACAGCACGCGGTCGCCATCGCCGTCGAAGGCGATGCCGAGGTTCGCACCGCTGTGGCTGACGCGTGCGGCCAGGCCTTCGGGATGGGTCGAACCGACGCCGTCGTTGATGTTGACGCCATTGGGCTCGGCGCCGATCACCTCGACCTGGGCGCCGAGTTCGCGCAGCACGATCGGCCCGACCTGGTAAGTCGCGCCGTTGGCGCAGTCGACGACGATGCGCATGCCATCGAGGTCGAAACCGCGCGGCACCGAGGCCTTGCAGGCCTCGACATAGCGGCCGACCGCATCGCGCGTGCGCACCGCCTTGCCCAGCCGCTCCGACGCCACGGTGCGGAATGGCTGGTCGAGCGCGGCCTCGATCGCCAGTTCGGTGGCATCGTCGAGTTTCTCGCCCTGCGCGCTGAAGAACTTGATGCCGTTGTCGTGGTGCGGGTTGTGCGAGGCGGAGATCACGATACCGCCGTCGGCGCCGAGCGAGCGCGTGAGGTGCGCGACCGCAGGCGTGGGCATCGGCCCCATCAGCTGCACATCGACGCCGGCTGCGACCAGACCGGCCTCGAGCGCGGCCTCGAACATGTAGTTGGAGATCCGCGTGTCCTTGCCGATCACCACTTGCGGGCGCCGCCAGTCGGCGCCGCGCGCGCGCAGCGAATGGCCGTAGGCATTGCCCAGGCGCAGCACGAAATCGGCCGAGATCGAGCCTTCGCCCACCCGGCCGCGAATGCCGTCTGTGCCGAAGTATCTGCGGCTCACGCGGCGGCCTCGACTGGCGCGTCCTGCCGGGTCAGCAGCGCCAGCAGGTGTGCGATGCGCGGACGCAGTTCGCGGCGGTCGCAGATCTGGTCGATCGCGCCGTGCTCGAGCAGGAACTCGCTGCGCTGGAACCCCTCGGGCAGGGTCTCGCGCACGGTCTGCTCGATCACGCGCGGACCGGCGAAACCGATCAGCGCCTCGGGCTCGGCCATGTTGATGTCGCCGAGCATCGCGAACGACGCCGAGGCACCGCCGAAAGTCGGATTGGTCAACACCGAGATGTACGGCAGGCCGGCGTCGCGCAAGCGGCCGAGGGCGGCCGAGGTCTTGGCCATCTGCATCAGCGAGAACATGCTCTCCTGCATGCGCATGCCGCCGCTGGCGGCGAAGCTCACGAACGGGGTACCGGCGGCCAGCGCCTGTTCGGCGGCGCGCGCGAACTTCTCGCCGCCGACCGAGCCCATCGAGCCGCCCATGTAGGCGAAGTCCATTGCGCTGGCAACGATCGGGCGCTGCAGCAGCGTGCCTTGCATCGCAACCAGGGTGTCGCGCTCGCCGGTCGAGCGCTGCGCGGCCTTGATGCGGTCCGAATACTTCTTCTGGTCCTTGAACTTCAGGATGTCGGTCGGGCCGAGATCGGCCGCGATCTCCTGCGTGCTGCCCGGATCCAGGAACGCCTTCAGGCGCGCGCGTGCGCGAATCGGGCGGTGGAAACCGCACTTGGGGCAGACCTCGAGGTTCTCTTCGAGTTCGGGGCCGTAGAGCACGGCGCTGCAGCGCTCGCACTTCTCCCACAGGCCCTCGGGGACGCTGCGCTTGCGGACCGCGGCGGCATCGGTGCGGATGCGCGGCGGCATGATCTTCTGCAACCAGGACATGGCTCGTGTACTCCCGCCGGCCCGTACGGGGCCGCGAAGCGCGGAAGTGTAACCGACGGCCGGGGCCGGGCCGCGCCGTTCAGGCAGCGTCGAGCGCGGCCCGCAACGGCGCCAGGAACGCCCCGGCGCGACGCGCGGCTTCGCCCGGATCGGCGGCCTCGGCAATCTCGGCGACCAGGGCGCTGCCCACGACCACGCCATCGGCGTCGGCCGCCATTGCCGCGGCCCCGGCAGCATCGCGGATGCCGAACCCGGCGACGACCGGCGCGTGGCTGGCCCGGCGCAGCGCCTGCAACCGGGTCGAGGCCTGCGTCGGATCGAGCCGGTCGGACGCACCAGTGACCCCGGCGAAGCTGACGTAGTACAGGTAGCCCTGCGCCTGGGCGCACAGGGTCTCGATGCGGGCGGCATCGGTCGTCGGCGAGGCCAGCAGGATCAGCGCCAGCCCTTGGGCATCGAAGGCGGCGCGGTACTCGCCGGCCTCCTCCGGGGGCAGGTCCACCAGCAGCACGCCGTCGACGCCGGCATCGCGCGCCTGCGCAGCGAAGGCCACCGGGCCGCGGATGTCGACCGGATTGAGATAGCCCATCAGCACGACCGGCGTGGCGACATCCTTCGCCCGGAACGCACGTACCGCATCGAGCACCCAGGCCATGCCCGCGCCACGCTGGAGTGCGCGTTCGGAACTGCGCTGGATCGTCGGGCCGTCGGCCATCGGGTCGGAGAACGGCACGCCCAGTTCCAGGATGTCCGCGCCCGCGTCGACCAGCGCATGCATCACAGGCACCGTCGCCTCCAGCGACGGATCGCCGGCGGTGACAAACGGGATCAGCGCCTTGCGGCCGCTGGCGCGCAACGCGGCGAAGCAGGCGTCGAGGCGGGACGTGCGAGATCCGGTGGCCGCGCTCACAGCGTGAACCCCTCGCGCCCGGCGATCGTGTGCACGTCCTTGTCGCCACGGCCCGACAGATTCGCGAGCACGATCGCGTCCTTGGGCAGTTCGCGCGCGAGCTTGATCGCCTGGGCGATCGCATGGCTGGATTCGAGTGCAGCGAGGATGCCCTCGGTCCGGGCGAGCTGGTGGAACGCGGCCAACGCTTCGTCGTCGGTGACGCCGACGTACTGCGCGCGGCCGGCGTCGGCCAGGAACGCATGCTCGGGGCCGACGCCCGGGTAGTCGAGGCCGGCCGAGACCGAGTGGGTCTCGGTGATCTGGCCGTCGTCGTCGCAGATCACATAGGTTCGGTTGCCGTGCAGCACACCTGGCCGGCCGGCCGCGATCGAGGCGGCGTGGCGCCCGGTCGCGATGCCGTCGCCAGCAGCCTCGGCACCGACGATGCGCACATCTCGGTCGTTGAGGAAGGCATGGAACAGGCCGATCGCGTTGCTGCCGCCGCCCACGCACGCAGTGATCGCGTCGGGCAGCCGCCCGTACTCGGCGAGCATCTGCGCGCGCGCCTCGCGGCCGACGATGGCATTGAAGTCGCGCACCATGCGCGGGTACGGGTCGGGGCCGGCGACGGTGCCGATGATGTAGAAGGTGTCGGCGATGTTCGTGACCCAGTCGCGCATGGCCTCGTTGAGCGCGTCCTTGAGCGTCGCCGAGCCCGAGGTCACCGGCACCACCTGCGCGCCGAGCAGGCGCATGCGGTAGACGTTGATCTTCTGCCGCTCGATGTCGGTCGCGCCCATGTAGACCACGCATTCAAGCCCGAGGCGCGCGGCGACAGTCGCCGAGGCCACGCCGTGCTGGCCGGCGCCGGTCTCGGCGATGATCCGGGTCTTGCCCATGCGGCTGGCGAGCAGCGCCTGGCCGATGGTGTTGTTGATCTTGTGCGCACCGGTGTGGTTGAGGTCCTCGCGCTTGAGCAGGATGCGCGCTCCGCCGACCGCGTCGCTGAGCCGCTGCGCGTGATAGATCGGACTGGGCCGACCGACGTAATGCGCGAGGTCAGCGTCGAACGCCTGCTGGAAAGCGGGATCGACCTTCGCGGCATCGTAGGCGGCCGCGAGCTCGGCGACCGGCCCGACCAGCGTCTCGGCGATGAAGCGCCCCCCGTAGCGACCGAAGTGGCCGGCGGCATCGGGATAGGCGTGGAAGTCGGTGATCGGAGCGTTGGACATCGAACAGACACGGCGGAGATGATGGCTTGCACTCTAGCGCACACGTCCAGGCCCAGGAACCGATAAGATCTGACCATTCCGTCAGGAAATCTCACAGATGACCGATGCCGATCTGCCGTCGCTCAATGCCGTGCGTGCATTCGAGGCCGCCGCCCGGCTGGGTAGCCTCACCCGGGCCGCCGAGGCCCTGCACGTGACCCACGGCGCGGTCAGCCGCCAGGTGCGACTGCTCGAGGACGCGCTGGGCACACCGTTGTTCGTGCGTGCCGGCCGCGGCCTGCGGCTGACGCCGGCCGGGGAACGCCTGCGCGACGCGGCCGGCGATGCCTTCGCGCGCCTGCGCGGCGCGGTCGCGACGATCCGGCACACGCAGGGCGATGCCGCATTGGTGCTCGGTTGCCCGGGCAGCCTGGTCGCACGCTGGATGATCCCGCGCCTGCCGCGGCTGGCCGGGGCGTTGCCTGAGCTGCGCTTGCACCTCTCGCCGCACGAGGGCGCGTTTCCACCCAAGCTCGCCGGCTTCGATGCTGCGCTGCTGATCGGCCAGGCGCCTTGGCCTGCCACCTGGCGCGTGCGCCCGCTGGCGCCCGAACGCGTCGGGCCGGTGATCAGCCCACGGCATCCGGAGGTCGCGCGCCTGCGCACGCTCGCGCCAGACGCCCTGCTGCGCGAGCCGCTGCTGCACACGATCTCCCGGCCGCAGGCCTGGCCCGCCTGGGCCGCCGCCGCGGGCGCAGCGCCACCCCAGGCCCTGGGCACGGGATTCGAGCATCTCTACTTCTTGCTCGAGGCCGCGGTCGCCGGGCTCGGCGTCGCGATCGCGCCGCAGGAACTGGTCGCCGACGATCTCGCTGCCGGCCGCCTGCTCGCCCCCTGGGGCTTTGCCACCACCGGCGCGCAGTGGGTGCTCGCGAGCCCGCGCGACGGCGACGATGCGCGCGCCGACGCCCTGGCGGACTGGCTGTCGCGGGAACTGGCATGACCACCGCGCGCAAGCGTCGCCAGCCCTGCGCCGAACCCGGCTAGGACGCGATCCCCCGCACCGCCGCCACGAACGCACGCATGCGCTCGGCGTCCTTGCAGCCGGGTGCCGATTCGATCCCGCTCGACACGTCGACCCCCGCCGGCCGCGCGGTCGCGATCGCCTGTGCCACATTGGCGGCATCCAGGCCACCCGCCAGCCAGAACGGCCGGTCGAGCGTCGCGGGCAGCGCCGCCCAGTCGAAGCGCGCGCCGCCGCCGCCCGGCTCGCCGGCCGCATGGCCGTCGAACAGGAACGCCGCGGCATCGGGCCAATCGGCGAGCGTGCGCAACGCGGTAGCCGGATCGCCGCCCATCGCGATCGCCTTCCAGTAAGGCCGCCCGAAGCCACGACAGAATGCGGCGTCCTCGTTGCCGTGGAACTGCAGCACGTCGGGGGCCAAGCCCTCGACGATCGCCGCGACCTCGGCAGCGGCGTTGTCCATCGTCAACGCGACCACCTGCACCTGTGGCGGCACGATCGCGCGCAGCGCCTGGGCCCGATCGAGATCGAGCCGGCGCGGGCTGCGCGCCGCGAACACGAAGCCGACATGGTCGACGCCGAGTGCGACCGCAGTCTCGACGTCCTCGCGCCGGGTCAGCCCACAGAATTTGATCTGGACCGCACTCATGGCGTTAGCGTGACCTCCGCCGGCAGCTCCCACTCCGGCGGATACAGCGGCCCGAGGAACACCAGGCCGGCGGCAGGGGCGGTCGGGCCAGCGAGACGTCGATCGCGGCCGGCCAACACCTCGGCGATCCAGCTTTCCGGCTGCGCCCCGGCACCGACTTCGAGCAGCGAGCCGACGATGTTGCGGACCATGTGGTGCAGGAACGCGTTGGCCTGCACCTCGACGACGACCTCGTCGCCATCGCGGCGGACCGCGATGCGCTGCAGGTCGCGGCGCGCGTGCGGCGCCTGGCAGTGCACGGTGCGGAATGCGGAGAAGTCCTGCTCGCCGACCAGCGCCTGCGCCGCACGATGCATCGCCGCCGCGTCGAGTGGCCGCAGTTCCCACGACAGGTATTGCCGGTGCAGCGCCGGGCGCACCTGGCGGTTGAGGATGCGGTAGCGGTAATGCCGCGCGCGCGCGGAGAAGCGCGCATTGAATGTCTCGGGCACTGGCTGGCACCAACGCACGCTGACCTGCGGCGGCATCAGCGTGGTCGCACCGAGCATCCAGGCGCGCGGCGCGCGCGCAGCGTCGGTATCGAAATGCACGACCTGGCACTGCGCGTGGACGCCGGCATCGGTGCGCCCGGCGCACACGGTGGCCACCGGATGCGCGGCGATCTTCGACAGCGCCGTCTCCAGCGCGGCCTGCACCGACTCCTGCCCGCCCTCGCCGGCCTTGCTCAGCCGTTGCCAGCCCAGAAAGCCGTTGCCGTCGTACTCGACGCCCAGCGCGAATCGCATCGCGCGATCAGCCGAGTGTGCGCAGCAGGCGCGCGGCCTCGGCCGCGGCGACCGGGTCGCCGCCATCGACCACATCCTGCAGCAGGCTGCGCGCGGTCTCGACATCGCCCAGATCGATGTAGGCACGGGCGAGTTCCAGACGCTCGATGCCGGGCGGCGGCTCGACCGCATCGCCGCGATCGAGCTCGACCGGGGCAGACACATCTGGCGCTGCCGCAGGCGCGGCGTCGGCCGCCGAAGGCGCATCGCCGACATGCCAGGTCGGCCCACCTGCGGCCGGCACAACAGGCGCAGGTCCCGGCGCTGCGGCAGGCGGCGCCGACCGCGCGAACGCGGGCACAGCGTCGGCCGGCTGCGCGGCGGTCGGCGAGCCGTCCGCGGCACTTGGGGTCGTCCGCGCCGGTGCCGCCCGGCGGCCACGGCGACCGAGCAGGAATGCGAGCGCGCCGACCACCAGCAGCGCCGGGGCCAGCCACAGCCAGGACCAGGGCGCGCCCTGCGATGCCGTGGCCGCGTCCAGACGCTGCTGCGCAGCCGCGAGGTCGGCCTCCTTCATCTCGATCAGCCGCTGCTGCTGGCGTTGCAACTGCTCCAGATCGTCGAGCCGGGACCGCAGTTCGGCAAGTTCGGCGTCGCGCGAGATCGCGGCTTCTTCGGCCTGGTGCGGGTCCTGACGCAGCATGTCTCCTCCAGCGCCGGCCGCGATGCCCGACTGTGTCGCCGCCGACGCAGCGTCGCCGACCGGCGGTGTGATCTCAAGCCGGGCCGATGGCGCAGCAATCGCCGCCGGTGCAGCACGGGGCGCAGTTGGTGACGGCGTCGTGGCGGCGGGCGTCGCCGTCGCGACCGACGACCCGGCCTCGGCCGGTGCAGACGCGGGCCGGCGCATGTCGCGCCACTGCCCCACCTGCTGGCGCACCAGCGCATCGGCCTCGGCGGTGCCGGCCTCGGCCCAGTCATCGCGCGGGGGCACGCGCAACACGGCGCCTTGGCGGATCAGGTTGAGATTGCCGCCGATGAAGGCATCGGGGTTGTGCCGCAGCAGCAACACCATCGCCTGGTTGACGCTGATGCCGGCCTCGCGCGCCAAGGGCGCGGCGATCGTCGACAGCGTCTGGCCGGGGCGGACGGCCGGCAGCGTCTGCGCGCGATCGGCGGTCGCCGGCTGGACCGCGTTGGCTGCGGGCGGCGCAGGCGCGGGCCTGGGCGCTGCACGCACCGGCGGCGCGGGCGCCGGCGGCTGCGCCTGTTGTGTCGCGCCTTGCGCCTGTGCCTGCACCGGGCCGGTTCCAGCGGGCGTGTCGGCGGCAGCAGCGGCCGGCGGCCGCACGATCGCATCGGCCGGCACGGCGACCGGCGCCTGGATCGCCGGCTGCGCTTCGGCCGCGACGGTGTCGGGGACCGCGAGCAGCGCCGAGTACTCGCGCACCAGCTTGCCCTGCCCCCAATCGACCTCGACCAGGAAAGCGAGCGCCGGTTGCTGCACCGGTGCGGCACTGGTGACGCGGATCACCGGCCGGCCACGGGCATCGAGCGCGACGCCGAAACGCAGGTCCGACACCACGCCGCGCGGCGGCGCCAGGCCGATGCGGGCGAAGGTCTCCGGAGACGCCAGCCGGGCCTGCAGTTGGCGCAGTTCGGCCGGGTCGCTGGAGATCACCGGAATCTCGGCCAGCAAGGGTTCGCCCTGCTGCGAGCGGACCTCGATGCGCCCCAGTCCCAGCGCCAACGCTGGCCCGGCGACGCCCAGCAACACGCTCGCCACCAGCAGGGGCTGCACGATGCGCGACACGATCTTCCCCCGATCCATCGGACGACTGTAGCGGCCGGCCGCTGCGCTGCGCAACGTCGGCGACGTCGCGCCCGGCGAGCAGCCAGCGCGCATGCTCAGCGCTCCGCTGCGACCAGTTCGGCCACCTGCACCGCATTGAGCGCGGCGCCCTTGCGGATGTTGTCCGAGACGATCCACAGGTTCAGGCCGTTGGGATGCGAGAGATCCTCACGGATGCGGCCCACGAACACCGCGTCGCGGCCGGAGGCGTGAGTGACCGGGGTCGGATAGCCGCCCGCGCGCCGCTCGTCGACGACCTCCACGCCGGGCGCCTGCGCCAGCAGCGCACGCGCCGCCTCGACAGTGAGCTTGTCGCGCGTTTCCACCGCCACCGCTTCGGAGTGTCCATAGAACACCGGCACGCGGACCGCAGTCGGGTTCACCAGGATGCTGTCGTCGCCGAGGATCTTGCGCGTCTCCCAGACCAGCTTCATTTCCTCCTTGGTGAAACCGTTGTCCAGGAAGTCGTCGATGTGCGGGATCAGGTTGAAGGCGATCTGCACCGGGAACTTCTGCGGGTCGAGATCGCGGAAGTTCAGCAGGTCGCCGGTCTGGCGGCCGAGTTCCTCCATCGCCGAGCGCCCCGCGCCCGAGACCGACTGGTAGGTGGCGACGTTGATCCGCACGATGCCCGCCTGCCGGTGCAGCGGCGCCAGTGCGACCAGCATCTGCATGGTCGAGCAGTTGGGGTTGGCAATGATGCCGCGCGGGCGATTGCGGGCCGCCTCGGGATTGACCTCGCTGACCACCAGCGGCACGTCATCGTCGTAGCGGAACGCCGAACTGTTGTCGATGACGACCGCACCGGCCGCGGCGAACTTCGGTGCGTACGCCTTGCTCGTATCGCCGCCGGCCGAGAACAGCGCGATGTCGACGCCGGTCGGGTCGAACGTCGCCAGGTCCTGCACGACGATGTCCTCGTCGCCGAACTTGACGGTGGTGCCGGCCGAGCGCTCGCTCGCCAGGGCGACGAGTTCGGACACCGGGAAATCGCGTTCGGCGAGGATCGACAACATGGTGTCACCGACGGCACCGGTGGCACCGACGACAGCGACGCGGAAGGCGCGGGAGGGAGACTGGGACATGACAGGCACTCTCGAAAAAGGGGACGTGGGAGACGCGGGCACTGATCGGGGTTCGGGGAACCGCTCGCCGGGAACTCAGGCGGTTCCCGGTCGTTTCGCATCCTGGCCGGCCGGCGCGATCGGGCTCGGCGGATGACCGGCATCGGGGCCGGCGCCCAGTGCGGCGATCAGGTTGTCCACCGCCAGCGCGACCATCGCCCGGCGCGTGGCCAGGCTGCCGCTGGCGATGTGCGGGGTCAGCACCACGTTGTCGAGCGCGAGCAAGCGCGGGTCGACGTCGGGTTCGCCTTCGAACACGTCGAGCGCCGCCGATGCCAGGCGGCCATGCGCCAACGCGTCGGCCAGCGCGCCCTCGTCGACGATGCCGCCGCGGGCGATATTGGTCAGCGTCGCCGTCGGCTTCATCCGCGCCAGCGCGGCCGCATCGACGATGTGGTGGCTGGCAGCCGAGTACGGCAACACCAGGACCAGGTGGTCGGCCTGCGCGAACAGCGCATCGAACTCGACGTAATGCGCGTTGCAGCTGCGCTCGACCTCCGCCGGCAGGCGGCTGCGATTGTGGTAGCACACGCGCATGTCGAAACCGGCGGCGCGCCGGGCGATGCCCTGCCCGATCCGCCCCATGCCCAGGATGCCCAGCGTACTGCCGTGCAGATCGGCGCCCAGCAGGCCCTTGAAGTTCCAGCCCTGCCAGCGGCCCGCGCGCAGGTGGCGTTCGGCCTCGGTGATACGGCGCGCGGCGGCCATCATCATCGCAAAGCCGAAGTCGGCGGTGGTCTCGGTCAGCACGTCGGGCGTATTGGTCGCGACGATGCCGCGCGCGTGCAGCGCGGCGATATCGAGATTGTTGTAGCCCACGCCGACATTGGCGATCGCACGCAGGCGCGGCGCCGCGGCGATCTCGGCCTGGCCGATGCGCTCGTTGAGGGTCACCAGCGCGCCGTCGGCGTCGCGCAACGCGGCGGCGACCGCGGCCGCGTCGTGCTCGACGACCGAGAGCACCTGCACGACATCAAAGTGTGCATGCAGCCGCGCGACGATGTCGTCGAACAGCGGCTGCGCGACCCAGACCCGCGGACGCGGCTCAGCCATCGAGGCGCCCCGGGATCCGCGGCCCGACCTCGCCGACATCGCCGCACTGCGCGCGATGGCGCAGGGCCTGGTCCATCAGCACCAGCGCCAGCATCGCCTCGCAGATCGGCGTGGCGCGGATGCCCACGCACGGATCGTGGCGGCCGGTGGTCACCACCTCGACGACGTTGCCGTCGACGTCGACGCCGTCGGCCGGCAGGCGCAGGCTCGACGTCGGCTTGAACGCGGTCGAGACCACGATCTGCTGGCCGGTGCTGATGCCACCGAGCACGCCGCCGGCATGGTTGGATGCGAAGCCGGCCGGCATCATCAGGTCGCGGTGCACGCTGCCGCGCTGGGCGACCGCTGCGAAGCCGTCGCCGACTTCCACGCCCTTGACCGCATTGATCGACATCATCGCCGCCGCCAGGTCGCCGTCGAGCTTGCCGTAGATCGGCGCGCCCCAGCCCGGCGGCACGCCGTCGGCGACCACGGTCACGCGCGCGCCGACCGAATCGCCGGACTTGCGCAAGGCATCCATGTAGGCCTCGAGCTCGGGCACCTGCGCCGCATCCGGCCAGAAGAACGGGTTGGCCTCGACCACGGCCCAGTCGATCGCCTGGGGGTCGGACACCGACGGCTTGAGTTCGCCCAGTTGCGACAGCCAGCCGTGCACCTGGACCCCGTGGCGCTGCGCGAGCCACTTCTTGGCGATCGTGCCCGCCGCCACGCGCATCGTCGTCTCGCGCGCCGACGAACGTCCGCCGCCGCGCGGATCGCGGATGCCGTACTTCTGCCAATACGCGTAATCGGCATGGCCGGGCCGGAACTGCGCGGCGATGTTGGCGTAGTCCTTGCTGCGCTGGTCGGTATTGCGGATCAACAGCGCGATCGGCGTCCCGGTGGTGGTGCCTTCGTAGACGCCGCTGAGGATCTCGACGGCATCGGCCTCGCGACGCGCCGAGGTGTGCCGGCTCTTGCCGGTCGCCCGGCGCGCCAGATCATGGACGAAATCCTCAGGCGCGAGCGCGATGCCCGGCGGGCAGCCATCGACCACGCAGCCGATCGCCGGCCCGTGGCTCTCGCCGAAGGTCGTGACGCTGAACAGCTGGCCGAAACGATTGCTGGACATGGCACCACGGCGCGGGCGCGCCGTCGAAACGGAGGGCCGCCAAGCTTAACGCGCTGAGCCGGCCCGTGGTGCGGTGCGTCAGAACAGGTCGCTGGCCGAGCCGCCCGCCACGTCGGGGCCCGCGACCGGGGTCGATTCGCGCGCGGCCGCAAGCTCGGCAATGCGCGCATTGTGTACGGCCAGGTCGCGGCGCTCGACGACGAACACGCCCATCTGCCCGACCTGGAACTCGACCCACAGCAGGGGCAGCTCGGGCAGCAGCTTGACCAGATGCTGCTCCGATTCGCCGACTTCGCAGATCAGCAGCCCGTCTTCGGTCAGGTGCAGCGGCGCATCGCGCAGGATCTTCAGCACCAGGTCCAGACCGTCGTCGCCGGCGCGCAAGCCCATCTCGGGCTCGTAGCCGTACTCGCGCGGCAGCGCATCGGTCTCGTCGTTGGTCACGTAGGGCGGATTGGTCACGATCAGGTCGTAGTGCTCGCCCTGCAGGCCCGCGAACAGGTCGGACTTGAGGAACCGTGTGTTGCGCACCTCCAGCCGGGCCTCGTTCTCGGCTGCCAGCGTCAGCGCCTCGTCGCTGAGGTCGACGCCGTCGACATGCCAATCGGGGTTGTGGTGGGCCATCGCGATCGCGATGCAGCCCGAGCCGGTGCACAGATCCAGCGCGCGGCGCACCTCGCGGCCGCCCAGCCACGGCTCGAAGCCGGACAGGATCAGCTCGGCGATCGGCGAACGCGGCACCAGCGCACGGCGGTCGGACTTGAAGCTCAGCCCGGCGAACCACGCCTCGCCGGTCAGGTAGGCCGCCGGGACCCGCTCCTCGATACGACGCAGGAACAGGCCCAGCACGTCTTCCTTCTCGGCCAGCGTGACCCGCGACTGCCCGTAGACCGGGCTCAGGTCGTGCGGCAGGTGCAGCGCGTGGAGGGTCAGTTGGGTGGCCTCGTCGATCGCGTTGTCGTAGCTGTGGCCGAAGGTCAGCCCGGCGGCGTTGAAGCGGCTGGCGCCGTAGCGGATCAGGTCGACGATCGTCTGCAGTTCTTCGGTCATGGCGCGCGCGGCTCGGGGGACGGCTTGATGGCCGGCGATTATAGGTCAGCGGCCGCCGCGCTCCCGCGTGCCGCCAGGCGCGCACGTGCGGCGAGCTATGATGCCCGGTCCCTCGACTCGGTGGCCCCAGACGGATGTTCAACCGCACCACCCTCGTGATCCTGTGCATCGCGCTCGCTGGCGGGCTCGGCCTGCTCGCAGCGCAGCGCTACTTCACCGGCGGCGCCGACGCCGATCGCCCACCGCTGCAGGTCGTGCAGCTCTACCCCCAGCCGCGTGCACTGCCGGAGATCGAACTGCAGCAGGCCGATGGCACCCCGCTGTCGACCCGCGCCCTGGCCGGGCACTGGACCTTGGTGTTCATCGGGTTCACCCAATGCCCCGACGTGTGCCCGATGACGCTGACCCAGTTGGCGCAGGCCCAGCGGCGCTGGGAAGCGCTGCCGGAGGCGACCCGGCCGCGGGTGCTGTTCGTGTCGGTGGACCCCGAGCGCGACACGCCGCAGCGGCTCGGCGACTACGCGCATGCCTTCCACCGCGACACGCTCGCCGCGACCGCCGACCTGCCGACGCTCGAGCGCTTCACGCGCGCGCTGTCGATGGTGTTCGCCAAGGTGCCATTGCGCGGCGACGCGCCGGCCGGCGCCTACACGATCGACCACAGCGCCTCGATGGCGGTGCTCGACGCCCAGGGCCGCATGGCCGGCGTGGTCTCGGGCAGCGTGCTCAACGGCGAGGCGCCACGGCCCGACGCCATCGCCGACGACCTGTTGCGCCTGACCGCGGACACCCGCCCATGAGCCTGACCACCACGCTGACCTATGCGCTGCCGCACCGCCTGCTGTCGTCGATGGCGCGCCGACTGGCCTACTCGACCCATCCGGGCACGCGACGCTGGCTGATCGACACGGTCGTGCGCCGCTTCGGCGTCGACCTGTCGGAGGCGGCCAATCCCGATCCGGCGTCCTACGCCAGCTTCAATGCGTTCTTCACCCGCGCGTTGCGCGAAGGCGCGCGCACTGCCGATCCGGACCCACGCGCGCTGCTGATGCCGGCCGATGGCCACATCAGCCAGTGTGGCGCGATCGACGGCGACCGCATCTTCCAGGCCAAGGGCCAGTCGTTCACGGTCGCCGAACTGCTCGGCGATGCCGACGACGCGGCGCCCTATCTCGAAGGTCGCTACGCCACCGTGTACCTGTCGCCGCGCGACTACCACCGCGTGCACATGGCCTGGACCGGCACACTGCGCGAGACCGTCCACGTTCCGGGCCGGTTGTTCAGCGTCGGCACCGACGCGGTCGCCAACGTGCCGCGGTTGTTCGCGCGCAACGAGCGGCTGGTGTGCCACTTCGACACCGACTTCGGGCCGATGGTCCAGGTGATGGTCGGCGCGCTGCTGGTCTCGGGCGTGGAGACGGTCTGGGCCGGCGAGGAGATTCCCGCCTACGGCGACCGCATCCAGCGCAAGGACTACCGCGGGCGCGGCATCGTGCTCGAGCGTTTCGCCGAGATGGCCCGCTTCAACTACGGCTCGACGGTGATCGTGTTGTTGCCGCCTGGCGTGGCCGAACTGGCACCGGCGCTGCACGCCGAGTCGCCGGTGCGCCTGGGCGAACGGCTGGCCACGCGCCTGGGCGCGTGACCGTGACCGCGCCCGGCCCGCACGCGCGCGCCCGGGCGCCGCACGCAAGGTTCAGCGCGCGCAGCCCTGCAGCGTCAGCGTCTGTCCCGGCTTGAGTGCGTACGCAGGCGCGCGCAGGCCGTTGGCGCGCGCGAGCGTCGAGATATTGCAGCCGTAACGCTGGGCGATCTTGCCCAGGGTGTCGCCGCGAGCGACGCGGTGGCTGCGCGCGGGCGCCGGAGCAGCCTGCGGCGGACGCGGGACGGCGGGCGCGGCCGGCAGGGCCGCCGGGGCGTCGGCGCTGACGTCGGGCAGCACCTCGATCGCGCCGGTCCGCACGATCGCCGCGCGCGGGTCGCTGTTCACCAGTTCGGCCGCCAGATCGGCGCGTGCACCGCGCACGCACCACTGGCGATACAGCCCGGCCATGCGCACGGTGCCGTTGAGCACGGTGCCGACCGGCAGCAGGCTCTCGGCCTCGTAGCTGGGATTGAGATTACGCAGCGCGCGCATGTAACCGTCGCGGGTGTTGCCGTTGCCCAGACAGATCGTCAGCTCGTAGATCGACGCCGGCCGCTCGAGACGGAACGTCGCCGGCCGCGCATCGACCTTGGGGAAGCTCAGCCCATACTCCTGCGGGTGCAGGTACAGCCACGCCGCGGCGATCACCATCGGCACATAATCGCGGGTCTCGGGCGGGAACTGGTTGTAGACATCCGGGTCCCAGAAGCGCCGACCGGCGGCCTCGCGGTAGACGCGCAGCGCGCGCCCCTCGCCGCCGTTGTAGGCGGCCAGCCAGTACTCGATCTCGTTGCCGTGCTGGGCGAACCGCTCATTGAGATAGACCGCCGCCGCATCGGCCGCCTGACGCGGGTCGTAGCGCGTGTCGAAGCCACTGCCGTCGGGACCCAGGCCGAACCGGCGCCCGGTCGCCGGCATGAACTGCAAAGGCCCGGCGGCGCCGGCGCGCGAACGCGCGTGCACCCGGCCATTGGATTCCTTGGCCATGATGCCGAACAGCAGCGCCTCGGGCAGCCCGCTGCGCTTGAAGGCCGGGGACATCAGATGCCGCATGTACTGGTAGTTCTCGTGACTGGTGATCAGCGACACGCGCATGTCGGTGAGCCAGCGGCGGATGCCGGCCTGGACGGCGGGGTTGAGCTCGACCATGCGCTTGAACCGCTCGTCCTCGCTCAGCAGCGCCGACGCGCTGGCGCCCGCCGGCACATCGGCGGTCGGCAGCGCGACGTCCAGCGCATCGGACGGGGCGTCGTCCTCGCCCTGCCCGGCCTGCGCGTCGGCGTCGGCCTTGAGCAGGCGCTTGTAGCTGGTCAACAGCTGCGGAACGCTGCAGCCGCGCTGCTTCTCGCAGGCCACCATCACGTCTTCCATATCCTCGAGCGCCGCGTTGCTCGCCTCGACCCCGGCCGGGTCGTCGTTGGCGATGCGCACCAGGGCTTCGCGGTAGCGCCCCTCGGCATCGAGCATGCGTTGATTCAGCGCCTCGGCGGCCTCGCGGTCGCGGCGCGACTGCGCCTTTGCATCGGTCGCATGGCAGGACAGCACCAACGCCAGCGCCAGCGCGCCCAGGTGCGCGAACGGGCGCGGGAAAGAGAACCGGGAATCGGGCATGCGGGGCTTCGCTCTGAGGGGCCGGCAGGGTAGCCCCCGCCGTCGCGCCGGGGCAAGGCGATCGACAACCGCCGGGACTCAGCCGCCCGGTTGCCCGGTCCGGGCCCGCGAGCGGGCCCAGTCGCGCGTCTGCGCCGGGTCATGGCGCGCGAAGCCGGCCACCTCGATCGCCGCATCGAGGTCGGCGGCCGGCGTGGCGTCGAGATGGTGAGCCAGAAACGCGTGCGTCACCGCGGCGATGCCGCGCGCGGTCGCCGCGGCATCCGCATCGCCGAAATGCGCCTCGTGCGCCGGCCCCGTCATCAGCAGCGGCAAGTCGCTGAAGGCCATGTGCCGGGTCCCGGGCACGCGCAGCCGGATCACGTCAGGCGCCAGCCCAACCTGGGTCCAGCGCTCGTAGGCGTAGTCGTTGTGGTGGAATGCGGGGTCGGCCGGCGTGCCGTCGTAGAGCGGAAACCGCACCCAGTCGCTGGCCAGCGCCAGCAGCGGCCGACCGAGGTCGGCATCGTAGAGCCCCGGGTCGAAGTTCAACCCGTCCAGGCTCACCGCCGCGCGGCAGCTCGGCAGGCGCTGGCAGGCGGTCGCCGCGGTCGACCCGCCGAAGGACATGCCGGCGATCGCCAGCCGCTGCGGGTCGGTCGTGGCAAGCACCGGCGCGAACGCCGGTGGCACGTGCCCGGCCTGCAGCGCGTGCACCGCGAACAGCACATCCTCGCGCCAGGTGGCCTGGCTGGCGCCCAGCCGGCTGCCGGCCAGCGCCTGGGCGTAGCCGCCGATCAGCGTGATGCGCGTGGCGTGATCGTCGGCGGCATGGAAACGTCGGCGCCATTCCAACAGGGCCGGCGCCTCGGCGGTCATGTCGGTGGGCACCACCCGACCATCGGCCAGCGCGAGATCCACCGCGTCACCGGGATGCCCCAGCGCCACCACGACGTAGCCGTGGCTGGCCAGCGACTGGGCCAACGCGGTGTTCTGCGCCGGATACAGGAAGAAGCCGTGGCTCAGGACCACCAGCGAGAAGCCGCCGTCGGGGCGCGGGGCCACCCCCGTTCCGGCGCCTGCGGCGGTGCAAACGGCGATAGCGTGGGTGTCGTCGACGGCGTAGCCCAGATTGCGTGCCAGCGCCGGCAACAGCCGCACCGCCTCGTCCTGCGGCAGATACGGGCGCGGCGGCGCGGCCTGCGCGGCGGGGTACCAGACGACGACAGGCAAGGTCCGCACCGCGTCGGGGGCCTCGCCTGCCACCCCGCGCCGCGTCGTGTCAGCCAGTTCGAAGCGCTGCTGGCCCACGGGTAGCGGTCCGTCCGGCGCGGGCAGCGCGCAGGCCCAGACCAGCGCGGGCAGCGCCGCAACGATCAGGCAGACCAGACGCGACGGGAGTCGAGAGGGCATGGCGACATTCCTTGAGAACACCCGCCCATTGTGCGCGCGCCGTGGACCGCAACGGCCGCCCGGCACCGGCGGCGGCCACGTCCTAGAATCACCACTTCCTCCAAGCGCTCTGAATCCATGGATCCGATCCTCATCGGCAAGGCCATCACCACGCCCGACGGCGGCCCCGTCCACCTGCTGCCCGCGCTGGGCAACCGTCACGGCCTGGTCGCCGGCGCGACCGGTACCGGCAAGACGGTCACGCTGACCACATTGGCCGAGGGCTTCTCGCGCCTGGGCGTGCCGGTGTTCATGGCCGACGTGAAGGGCGACGTGGCAGGCCTGGCGATGCCGGGCGAGATCGGCGAGGCGCTGCGCGAGCGCGCCGCGCGCATCGGCGTGCCCGACTATGCCGGCGAGGCCAGCCCGGTGGTGTTCTGGGACCTGTTCGGGGTGTCGGGCCACCCGGTGCGCACGACGGTCAGCGAGATGGGACCGACGCTGCTGGCGCGCATCCTCGAGCTCAACGATACCCAGGCCGGCGTGCTCGACATCGTGTTCAAGCTCGCCGATGACCGAGGCCTGCTGCTGCTCGACCTCGACGATCTGCGCGCGCTGCTGGGTCTGGTCGCCGAGGAGCGCAAGGCGGTGTCGTCCGAGTACGGACTGGTCTCGGCACCGTCGGTCGCGGCGATCCAGCGCGCGGTGCTGCGGCTGGAACAGGACGGCGGCGCGCCGTTCTTCGGTGAGCCGGCGCTGGCGCTCGACGACCTGATGCGCACGCGCACCGACGGCCGCGGCGTGATCGGCATCCTGGCCGCCGATCGGCTGATCCTCAAGCCCCGGTTGTACGCCACCTTCCTGCTGTGGCTGCTGTCGCAATTGTTCGAGACGCTGCCCGAGGTCGGCGACCTGGACAAGCCGCGGCTGGTATTCGTCTTCGACGAGGCGCACCTGCTGTTCGGCGACGCGCCGGCCGCGCTGCAACAGCGGATCGAACAGGTGGTGCGGCTGGTGCGCTCCAAGGGCGTGGGCGTCTACTTCTGTTCGCAGTTCCCCGACGACGTGCCGCAGGCCGTGCTCGGCCAACTCGGCAACCGCGTGCAGCACGCGCTGCGTGCGTACACGCCGCGCGACCAGAAGGCCGTGCGTACCGCCGCGCAGACCTTCGTGCCCAACCCGGCACTCGATGTCGCCGCCGCGATCTCCACGCTCAAGACCGGCGAGGCGTTGGTCTCGATGCTGCAGGCCGGCGGCGCACCGGCGCCGGTCGAGCGCACGCTGATCGCGCCGCCGCGCTGTCGGATGGGCGCGATCACCGAGGCCGAACGTGCGCGCGTGCGCGCCGGCAGTCCGGTCGGCGCCAAGTACGACACGCCGGTCAATCGCGAATCGGCCGCCGAACGACTGGCGCAGCGTGCGCAGGCCGCGACCACCGCCGGCGACGCGCCACCGGCGAAGTCCCGCGACGCCGACGAGGCCGAGGGCGGCCTGGAACAGAAGCTCAACGAGTTCCTGTTCGGCACCAAACGGCGCCAGGGCGCGGTGCAGGCCGCCGGCAAGCAGGCGGTGCGCTCGATCACCAACCGGATCGTGCGCAACCTGCTGGGCGGGATCGGGCGCCGATGAGCCGCTGGCGCCCGCCACCGGAAAAAAGCACCGCGCTGATCACCCCGAGCGGCCACGCAAGACTCAAGGCCGAGCTCGACGATCTGTGGCGGGTGCGCAGGCCCGAGGTCGTGCGCGCACTGTCGGCGGCGGCGGCCGAAGGCGATCGCTCGGAGAATGCCGAGTACACCTATCGCAAGAAGCAGTTGGGCGAAATCGACCGCCGCGTGCGCTACCTCGGCAAGCGGCTCGAAGCGCTGCGGGTGGTCGACACCGTGCCGGCCGATCCCGAGGCGGTGTTCTTCGGCGCCTGGATCGAACTCGAAGACCTCGACAGCGGACAATGCAACCGCTACCGCATCGTCGGTCCCGACGAGACCGACGCGCGCGAAGGCTGGATCAGCATCGATTCGCCGCTGGCGCGCGCATTGCTCAAGAAGCGCATCGACGACGAGGTCGCGGTCGAACTGCCGGGCGGCCCGCGCACGTTCGCGATCGTCTCGGTCGACTACGCCGCCGACTGAGATGGGCCGCAATCGCCGACACGTTGGCCGGGCGATCGCGGCTGCGAACAGAGGGATCCCCGCGCGCGGGACCTGCGCCGGCCTCATCTTGCTGGCGACCGCGCTCGCCGCCTGCAGCCCCGGCGCCGCCCCCACATTGCCGGCGGCCGCAACCGCCCCGACGCCTGCTGATACAACGCTCGACGCCCATGCGGCGCTCGCCATGCGGCTGCGGCCATTCCTGATCGAACGTGGCACGGGTCCATCGGGGCGCAACGCGCGCGCGGCCGATGACGAGCGGTTCCGGCTCGGCGCGTTCTGGAAGGCCCGGACCGACACCCACCACTTCGACGCCGCGTTCCGCGCGCGGGCGCAGGCCGCGCTGTCGGTGCACGAGGATGGCACGGCGGACGCGGCGCTGCGGCGGTTGCTTGCGACCGTCGAGGCGCGCTTGCCGGCCTGGCAGGCCCTGGTCGACTACAACGCCTCAGGGCAGATGCGCGACGATGGCGGCGACGGCGGACGGGCCTTGCTGCCCGACGCGATCGAGGCGGCGGCCTGGGCTTATGTCGAAACGGTCACTCAGACCGAGCCCGCACCGTAGATCCGCCGAGGGCACGCGCGCCGGACCTGCACCCGGCCGGGCGCTCAGTCGATGCGCTGCAGCTCGTGGATCTGCGTGTCCGAGAACGCGCTGAAGTACCCGGTCGTCGAGGTGAACTTCTGCTCCGGGAACACGGTGCCCGGTGCGACGCGGCACATCAGGAACGCGCTCGATGACGCGCACTGCAGCCCGGCCTCGGGCGGAACACCGGGAAACAGCTCGGCCTGCTCGCGCGCGCTGAGCGGCAGCATGGCCAGCCCCTCGCCCCGGAACATCGCCAGCCAGCCGCGGCCCTCGGCCCGCAATGTCAGCTGCGCGTCGGCCGGCACCGTCGCCGGATCCTCGTCCACCGGCCGGTAGGTCCCGCTCAGCCCGTCTGCTGCGGCTGCGACGCCGGCCACGAGCGCCAGCACCAGCCCCATCGCCATCTCCCTCGACCATCGCCTCATGCGTCCGTCTCCACGACTTCGCCGTAGAGATCATGCTCGTCGCTGCCCATGATCGCCACCTCGACGAAATCGCCAGGGCGCAGACCGGCCTCGCGGCCGTCCTGGATCTGCACCACGCCGTCGATCTCGGGCGCATCGCCCATCGTCCGCGCGATCGCCAGGTCGCCGTCGACGACGTCGACCAGGCAGGACTGCACAGTGCCGACCTTGGCCTCCAGGCGCGCTGCGGAAATCTCCGCCTGCTTGTCCATGAACCGCGCCAGCCGCTCCTGCTTCACCGCTTCTGGCACCGCATCGGGCAAGAGGTTCGCGGTTGCGCCCTCGACCGGCGAATAGGCGAACGCGCCGACGCGGTCGAGCTGGGCCTCGTCGAGGAAGTCCAGCAATTGCTGGAAATCGTCCTCGGTCTCGCCGGGGAAGCCGACGATGAAGGTGCTGCGGATCGTCAGGTCCGGGCAGATCTCGCGCCACCGCGCGATGCGCTCGCGGGTGCGGTCGATCGCGCCGGGCCGCTTCATCAGCTTGAGGATGCGCGGGCTCGCATGCTGCAGCGGCACGTCGAGATACGGCAGCAGCTTGCGGCTGCCGTCGGCATGGCGCTCGGTCATCAGCGGGATGATGTCGTCGACATGCGGGTACGGATACACATAGTGCAGCCGCGTCCACACGCCCAGTTCCGACAGTCCCTCGCACAGGGCCTTCATCCGCGTCTGGTACGCGCGATCGCGCCATGTCCGCTCGGCGTAGCGCACGTCCACGCCGTAGGCCGAGGTGTCCTGGGAAATCACCAGCAGTTCGCGCACGCCGCCGCGCACCAGCCGCTCGGCCTCGCGCAGTACGTCGTCGACCGGGCGCGACACCAGGTCGCCACGCATCGACGGAATGATGCAGAAGCTGCAGCGGTGGTTGCAGCCCTCGGAGATCTTCAGATACGCATAGTGCCGCGGTGTCAGCTTGACCCCAGTGTCGGGCACCAAGTCGATGAACGGATCGTGCCGCGGCGGCAAGGCCGCATGCACCGCGCCCATCACCGAGCCGTAGTCCTGCGGCCCGCTGATCGACAGCACGCCCGGATGCGCGCCGCGGATCATCTCCTCGCGCTTGCCCAGGCACCCGGTCACGATCACCTTGCCGTTCTCGGCCATCGCCTCGCCGATCGCGTCGAGCGATTCGGCGACCGCCGAATCGATGAACCCGCAGGTGTTGACGACCACCACGTCGGCATCGTCGTAGGTCTGCACGATGTCGTAGCCCTCGACCCGCAACTGGGTGAGGATGCGTTCGGAATCGACGAGGGCCTTCGGACAGCCGAGACTGACGAAACCGACCTTGGGACTGGCTGCGGACATGGGAACCGTGGCGGGTGCAGGAGGGAGGAGCCCACGCGCGCCGCCAGGCGACCGGATTGGGCCGGTCCGCGGCTGCGGGCACGAGGGGCCGCGCAGTATAGCGGCGGCGGCCGAGGCGGTCCTGCGGCCGCCGGCCTGGGGTAGACTCGGACCGTTCACGTGAACAGGACGCTGCCATGGGCCGGGACATCGTCGTCGCCACCGCGTCGGGGGCGGTCAACGCCTGGCGGGCCGACCCGCCCCATGGCGCCGCCGCGAAGGGCGCGATCGTGGTGCTGCAGGAGATCTTTGGCGTCAACGCCCACATCCGCAGCGTCGCCGACGGCTACGCCGCCGCTGGCTACGTCGCGATCGCCCCGGCCCTGTTCGACCCGGTCGCGCGTCATGTCGAACTGACCTACGAGGCCGCCGACTTCGAGCGCGGCCGCGCCCTCGCCGCAGAACTGGGTTTCGAGCGCGCGGTCGGCATCGTTCGCGCCACCCGCGACCTGTTGCGCAGTGAAGGCCATCGCCAGATCGCGGTGGTCGGGTTCTGCTGGGGCGGCAGCCTCGCCTTCCTCGCCAACACCCGTCTGGGCCTGCCCGCGGTCAGCTACTACGGCGCGCGTACCGTGCCGTTCCTGGATGAGCCTTTGCTGGCGCCGATGCTGTTCCACTTCGGCGTCGACGACGCCAGCATTCCCGAAGCCGACATCGCCGCCCACCGCGCGCGGCAGCCGGACGCCGAGATCCACGTCCACCCGGGCGGCCACGCCTTCAACCGCGACGTCGACCCCGCCCACTACCACCCCGACAGCGCCGCCGAGGCCCGCCGGCAGACGATGAAGTTCATCGCCGCGGCGCTGCTGCGCTGACCGGATGCCGACCATGCCGCACGCCACCACCCCTGCCCACTACGCCCTGCACCCGCAATTGGCCGACGACACCCACCCTGTCGTCACGCTCGCGCTGAGCGAGGTGCGGTTGATGGATGATGCCAACTATCCGTGGCTGATCCTGGTCCCCCGTCTGCCCGACGCCCGCGAACTGATCGACCTGAGCCGCGAACAACGCAGCCGGCTGACCGAGGAGATCGACATCGTGGCCCGCGCGATCCGCGACGCGTTCCGGCCGTTCAAGCTCAACATCGCGGCGCTGGGCAACCAGGTGCCACAACTGCACGTGCACGTGATCGGACGCAACCAGGGTGATCCGGCATGGCCGGCCCCGGTCTGGGGCCGCGTCGCGGCCCGCCCCTACTCGCCCGAACTGTTGGTCGAGCGCATCACCCGCCTGCAGGCCGTATTGCCCGACTGATCGCGCGTCAACGCACGCGGACCACGCGCGTGCCGGCCACGAAATCGTGCCCGCAGCGGCGGTCATTGCGGAAGATCATGCAAACGCTGCCCAGGACCGCGAGCGCCCCCAGGCACGGGATCCCGCCCACCGCCTGCAACGGCAGATAGCGCGCGAACAGCGCACGCACCACCGTCACCGGCCGGCCATCGAGCGTCACGATGCGGATCCCCAGCCACCGCTTGCCCCAGGTCTGGCCACCGACATGCAGCGGCCAGGCATGGATCGCCGCGAACACCAGCAGGCCGATCCCCATCCACAGCAGTTGCAGGCCGAACCCGACCTGCTCGCCGCGCTGGGCCGCCGCCATCACCGCAGACCAATAGCCGCCAAGCCACATCACCGGCGTCATGACCGCCAGACCGATCAGCCCATCGACGACCACCGCGCCCAGCCGGGTGCCGCGCTCGGCCAGCACCTGACCTGCATCGGCCTGCAACTCGGCCACCGGGGCCTGGTAGGGATTGGACTCTTGCATCGCACGTCCTTGTTGGAGAGGAAAAGACAGACCGCTCAGGTGCGCGGCAGCGTCACCCCGGTCTGACCCTGATACTTGCCACCGCGATCCTTGTACGACGTCTCGCAGACGTCGTCCGCATCGGACTGGAAGAACAGCATCTGCGCGACGCCCTCGTTGGCATAGATGCGGGCCGGCAGCGGCGTGGTATTGCTGAACTCCAGCGTCACGTGGCCTTCCCACTCCGGCTCGAGCGGCGTCACGTTGACGATGATGCCGCAGCGCGCATAGGTGCTCTTGCCCAGGCACACCACCAGTACATCGCGCGGAATGCGGAAGTACTCGACCGTACGCGCCAGCGCGAACGAATTGGGCGGAATGATGCACTCGTCGCCGACCACGTCGACGAAGCTCTTGGGGTCGAACCGCTTGGGATCGACGATCGTCGAGTTGATGTTGGTGAACACCTTGAACTCGCGCGAGCAGCGCACGTCGTAGCCGTAGCTCGAGGTGCCATAGCTGACGATGCGCTGGCCGTCGACGTGCTTGACCTGCCCGGCCTCGAACGGCTCGATCATGCCCCCCGGCTGCTCGGACATGCGGCGGATCCAGCGGTCGCTCTTGATGCTCATAGGGTGTTCCCGGGGGCAAATGCGGCAGTGAATACGCATTGTAGGGCCGGCACCGGCCCGCCGCACCCCGCCGCGATCACACCAGAGACGCGGAGATCGACATCGGCGCGCGCGGGCGCTTCTCGAGTTCGGCGACCATGGCCCGTGCGACCGCACGGTAGGCCGCAGCCGCCGCCGAGTCGGGGGCGGAGGCGACGATCGGCGCACCGGCATCGCCCTGCTCGCGGATCCCGATCTCCAGTGGCAGCGCGCCGAGCAGCGGCACGCCATAGCGCTCAGCCATGCGCTCGCCGCCGCCCGAACCGAACAGATGCTCGACGTGCCCGCAGTTCGAGCACACGTGCTGGGCCATGTTCTCGACCAGACCGAGCACCGCAACCTCCACCTTTTCGAACATCTTCAGCGCCTTGCGCGCATCGAGCGTCGCGACTTCCTGCGGCGTGGTCACGATGACCGCACCGGCGACCGGGATCTTCTGCGCCAGGGTGAGCTGGATGTCGCCGGTGCCGGGCGGCAGATCGACCAACAGGTAGTCCAGGCCGTCCTCGCCGCCCCAGCGTGTGTCGTTGAGCAGCTGCTGCAGGGCCGACGTCGCCATCGGTCCACGCCAGATCATCGGCGTGTCCTGGTCGACCAGCAGGCCGATCGACATCGCCTCGATGCCGTGGGCCTGCAGCGGCAGGATCGACTTGCCGTCGGGGCTGTCCGGCTTGACCGACAGCCCCAGCATCGTCGGGATGCTGGGCCCGTAGACGTCGGCATCCAGTACTCCGACCCGGGCGCCATCGGCCGCCAGCGCAAGCGCCAGGTTCACCGACGTCGTCGACTTGCCGACACCGCCCTTGCCCGAGCCGACGGCGATGATGTTGCGGATGCGGGGGTGCGGATGGAGGGCGCCCTGGACGGCGCGTGCTGCCTTGGGGAGTTGCATGGGCTGACGAATGCTCGAGCTGGGGCCGCCATTGTCCCATGCCACGCGACGACGCCTGACGACCAAGATGTCGCACCTGCCGCTCGAACGCCGCGGACGCACGACGAGAACACGCGCGCGGCCAACAGATCGGCTATAACGTCGCCAACTGCGTCGGCATCGCGCCGACACCGAGGGAGGGAGCGCAATGAAGATGAACAAGAAGGCCATACTGCTCGCACTCGCGGCACTGCCGCTGGTCGTCGTATCGTTCTCGGCCTCGGCACAGTCGCCGGCCGGCCGCTGGAAAACCATCGATGACGAGACCGGCCGGGTGAAGTCGATCGTCGAGATCAGCCAGGCCGCGAACGGCACGCTGAGCGGCAAGGTCCTGGAGGTGCTGCATTCCGATCGAGGGCCGAACCCGACCTGCGACAAGTGCGGCGGCGAACGTCGCAACCAGCCGATCGCCGGCATGACCATCCTGTGGGATCTCAAGCCGGACGGAAACGAGTGGTCGGGTGGCACGATCCTCGACCCCGCCAATGGCAAGACTTATCGGTCGAAGGCCAAGCTGATCGATGCGAACCGCCTCGGTGTGTCGGGGTGTATTGCCTTCATCTGCCGCGAACAGGTCTGGCAGCGGGAATAAGCTGCGACGCAAGGCGTCCGTCATCACTGCATCAAGAGCCCGGCCTTGGCCGGGCTCTTTTTATGACAAGGACCGGGCGCCGGAACGGCATGCGATAATCCGGTCCCGTTCCTGCCGTCGCCATCGCCATGTCGCGCAAGCTGCTCGTCACCGCCGCCCTGCCCTACGCCAACGGCCCGCTGCACCTGGGCCACCTGGTCGGGTACATCCAGGCCGACACCTGGGTCCGGGCCCAGCGTATGGCCGGCGATGTGGCTCATTTCGTCTGCGCCGACGACACCCACGGCACGCCGATCATGCTGGCGGCCGAAAAGGCGGGAACGACGCCCGAGGCGTTCATCGCCGAGATCCACGCCGGTCACGTGCGCGATTTCGCCGCGTTCGGCGTCGCATTCGACCATTACGATTCGACCCACTCGGCGGCCAACCGCGCCATGGTGGAGACGATCTACGCGCGTCTGGAGCACGGCGGACACATTGCACGTCGCGCCGTTGCACAACTCTACGATCCGGTGCGCGGCATGTTCCTGCCCGACCGCTACGTCAAGGGCACCTGCCCGAAGTGCGGCACGCCCGACCAGTACGGCGACAACTGCGAGCACTGCGGCGCGACCTATGCGCCCAGCGACCTGATCGAACCGAAGTCGGTGGTCAGCGGTGCGACGCCCGAGGTGCGCGAGTCCGAGCATTTCTTCTTCGAACTCGGTCATTTCCAGGACGTCCTGCGCGACTGGCTCGCCGGCGATGTCGCGGTGCCCGGCGTCAAGGCCAAGCTCGCGGAATGGCTCGACGGCGACGGCGGCCTGCGTGCCTGGGACATCTCGCGCGACGCGCCCTACTTCGGCTTCGAGATCCCCGGCCACCCGGGCAAGTTCTTCTACGTCTGGCTCGACGCGCCGATCGGCTACCTGAGCAGCTTCAAGACGCTGTGCGTGCGCGAAGGCATCGATTTCGACGCCTGGTTGTCGCCCGATGGCGATGTCGAGTTGCACCATTTCCTGGGCAAGGACATCGTCAACTTCCACGGCCTGTTCTGGCCGGCGATGCTGCACGGCGCAGGCCTGCGCGCGCCGACGCGGCTGCACGTCAACGGCTATCTGATGGTCGACGGCGCGAAGATGTCCAAGTCGCGCGGCACGTTCGTCATGGCGCGCACGTATCTCGACCAGGGCCTGGACCCCGAGGCGCTGCGCTACTACTTCGCGGCGAAGTCGTCGGGCGGCGTCGACGATCTCGACCTCAACCTCGACGACTTCGTTGCACGCGTCAATGCCGACCTGGTCGGCAAGTTCGTCAACCTGGCCAGCCGCTGTGCCGGTTTCATCCACAAGCGCTTCGACGCGCGCCTGGCCGACGCACTGCCCGACCCGGCGCAGTACGCGCGTTTCGTCGCGGCGCTGTCCGGCGTGCGCGAGGCCTATGCGCGCAACGACCCGGCCAGCGCGATCCGCCAGGTGATGGCGCTTGCCGATGAGGCCAACCGCTACATCGACGATCGCAAGCCCTGGGTGATCGCCAAACAGGCCGGCGCGGACGCCGAACTGCAGGCCGTCTGCACCCAGGGCCTGAACCTGTTCCGCATCCTCGCCGGCGCCCTGCAACCGATCCTGCCGCGCACCAGCACACAGGCCGCGGCGTTCCTCGCCGCGCCCGTCACTCATTGGCACGATCTCGACCAACCGCTGACCGGCCGAACGATCCAGGCCTATGCCCCGCTGTTCACCCGTATCGACCCGACCCTGCTCACCGCCATGACCGAAGCCTCCAAGGACACGCTCGCCGCCGTTGCCCCCGCCGCCCCGACGAAGACCGAGGCGAAAGCGCCCGCAACATCCGCACCCGCGGCCGCCGATACCGCCTACATCGGCATCGACGATTTCGCCAAGCTCGACCTGCGGATCGGCAAGGTCCTGGTCTGCGAGGCCGTCGAGGGCTCGGACAAGCTGCTGCGCTTCGAGCTCGACGCGGGCGAACTGGGCAAGCGCCAGATCTTCTCCGGGATCCGCGCCAGCTACGGCGCGCCCGAAGCGCTGGTCGGCCGCAACGTGGTGTTCATCGCCAATCTCGCGCCGCGCAAGATGCGTTTCGGCCTGAGCGAAGGCATGATCCTGTCGGCCGGATTCGACAGCGGCGCACTCGCGCTGCTCTCGGCCGATGACGGTGCGCAGCCCGGCATGCCGGTGCGCTGATCGTGCGATCGGGCGGCGCATAGCGCCGCCCAGGCGAGATCCGCGTTACTTGCGGCCGCTGCGCCAGATCGACAGCAGGATCCACACACCGCTCAGGCCCGCGCCGACGAAACCGAGCACGCCCAGCGCCATCAGCCAGCGGTGCGTCGCGCCGCCGCTGACGCTGTTCATGACGATCGACGAGCCGATGATCAGTGCGGCGGTGACGACGCCGACCGTGAGCCGGTTGGCCGCAGCGTTGACCTGATCGCCGAACGACTTGAGCGAGGTCACCTCGATCTGCGCGCGCAGGCGGCCACGACGCGCGGTCTGCAGCAGACGGCGCAGATCGCGCGGCAGATCGGCCAGAAGATCGATCGTGCTCGACAGCGTACGTTGCCCGCGCCGCGCCAGCGCGCGTGGCGAGTAGCGCTGCAGCATCACCCGCTCTAGCCACGGCTGCGCGGTGCTGGTCATGTCGAACCCGGGATCGAGCTGGCAGCCCAGGCCTTCCAGCGTCAGAAAGGCCTTGATCAGCAGCGCGAGGTCCGGCGGCAGCATCAGGCCGTGCCGACGCAGCAGCCCAGTGATGTCGGCGAGCATCGCGCCCATCCGCAGATCGCGCAGCGGCAGACCGCGATACTGATCGACAAAGCCGTCGATCTCGCTCTGCAATCGGCCCTCGTCGACCTCGACATCGCTCGTCGTCCAGTCCAGCAGCACGTCGCACACGCTCTGCGGTTGCTGGGACACCAGCCCGTGGAGCAACCGCGCGACCTGGTAGCGCAGTTCCGGCGGCACGCGGCCGACCATGCCGAAGTCGATCAGAGCGATGCGGCCGTCGGGCAGGAAGAACAGGTTGCCCGGATGCGGGTCGGCGTGGAACAGGCCGTCCTCGAACACCATCTTCATGACGATCGCGCTACCCGCGAGCGCGAGCGCGTGGCGGTCGAGGCCCGCGGCCTCGATGCCAGCCAGGTCGCCGCCGGCAATGCCGACCACCCGATCCTGTACGTTGAGCCGTTCGCAGGTCCATTGCCAGTGCACCCGGGGCACGAGCACGGCCGGATCGTCGGCGAAGTTCGCCGCGATGCGCTCGGCGTTCCGGCACTCGGCAGCGAAGTCGAGCTCGCGCCGCAGCGACGCATCGAACTGGCGCACGACCTCCACCGGCCGGTAGCGACGCAGGTCCGGCGCCTGCGACTCGACGATCTCGGCCAAGCGCGCGAGCAGGCGCAGGTCGGCTTCGACGATCTCACGGATCCCGGGGCGCCGCACCTTCAGCACCACCGGCGTGCCGTCGTGCAACCACGCCAAATGCGCCTGCGCGAGCGAGGCGGCGGCGATCGGCTCGGGCTCGAACCTTGCGAACGCAGTGTCCGGCGCCTCGCCGAGGTCTTCGACCAACTGGGCGTGGATCGCCGCGTACGGCACCGGCGGCACGCGGCTCTGCAGCCGGCCGAGTTCTTCGATCCAGTCCGGCGGCAGCAGGTCGACGCGCGTGGCGAGGATCTGCCCGAGCTTGACGAACGTCGGGCCCAGGTCCTGCAGCGCATGGCGCACGCGCTCGGGTTGGGTCATGCGCGCGGTGTCAGCCGCGTGGAGATGCAGCAAGCGACCAGCACGTTCGAGCGCCCCGGCCATGCCGATGCGCTGCACGACGTCGCCGAAGCCGTAACGCACCAGGACTGATGCGATCTCCTGGATGCGGCCCAGATCCCGGACCGTGGCGAGCGTCTCCCACATCAGTCCACGTCCAGGGTCGCCTCGAGTCCGCGTAACGCCGCCGCGACCGTCTGCCGCCGCACCGCTTCGCGGTCGCCGTCGAAGTGATGGATCTGCGCGCGCGCATAGTCGCCGCGCCGCTTCCACGCGATCCACACCGTGCCGACAGGCTTGTCGTCGCTGCCGCCGCCGGGCCCGGCGATGCCGGTCACCGCGACCGCGATGCTGGCTCCGGAGTTGACCAGCGCGCCGGACACCATCTCGATTGCGGTCTCACGGCTGACCGCGCCATGCGTCTCCAGCGTCTGCAGGCTGACGCCCAGCAGCGCCTGCTTCGCTTCGTAGCTGTACGCCGCCAAGCCGCAATCGAACCAGTCCGAGCAGCCGGCGATGTCGGTCATCGCCTTGGCGATCCAGCCGCCGGTGCAGCTTTCGGCGGTCACCAGGCGATGGTGGCGGTCGCGCAGCAGGCTACCCAGCCGGGCGGCCATCGCCTGCAAGGTCGCGTCATCGGGAGTTGCGCTCATCGTCCTGCGTGCCTGTTCAAAGGCCTGTTTTACCGCATTCGCACGCGCGCGTCGCGCATTCAGGGAATTGACCCGTCGCCGCCATCGCGCGATCATGCCGCGCCGCCAGCATCAGGGCCGTTCCAGGTTTCCTCGCCAGCACATGGGCATCCCCGCCCGTCTCTTCGCTGACAGGAACCTTGCATGCACCGCCTCGCCCTGGCCGTTTCGATCGGCCTGCTCGCCATGTCCGCCCATGCCGCCGGACAGTCCCCCGCCACCGCCACCGCCACCGCCACCGCCCCCGCTCCGTCCGATCACCGCGCCACCGCGCCGATCGCGACAGGCGAAGACGTGCCATCCGCGACCTCGCTGCGCTTCGGCCCGCTGCGCGTGCCCGGCCAGCGGATGCTTCGCTATCAGGAAGGCATGACCCTGGACGAGGCCGATATCCAGCAACAGCCAAAGGGAAATGGCGACATCGGCACACTGCTACGGATCAACCCGGCCGTGCAGTTCGACGATGCGCGCATTGGTTCGTCGCGACAGATGGGCGAGATCCGGCCGGCCGACATCAGCATCCATGGCGGTCTGTTCCACCAGAACCTGCTGCTGGTCGACGGCGTCTCGTTCAACAACGACCTCGACCCGGGGGGCGGCTCTCCATCGAACCCTCACCTCGTTGACAGTGTGCCCAGCCCCGCCCAGGGCATCGCGTTGGACACCGACCTGCTCGAACGCCTGACGGTCTACGACAGCAACGTTCCGGCCGCCTTCGGCGGCTTCACTGGCGGCGTGGTCGACGCCAAAACGCGGCGTGCCAACTCGGCGTTCGGTGGCAAGACCTGGTTCCGTATGTCGCGCTCGGTGTGGAACGAGCTCATCGTCCCGGAGGGCAACGAGCAGGCCTTCGTCGAATCGGACACGTGGACCAACCAGCCGGTATACGACAAGTACAAGCTGGGCGCGATGCTCGAGGGGCGTACGACACGGGGCATCGGCCTGATCGGCACCGTCAGCCGTACGCGTTCGGATATTCCCCTGCGCGCCTACAGCAACGGCGAGATGAGCTCGAGCGATGCCAACGTCAAGGAACAGCGGCGAGAAAATACCAGTGTGAGCCTGCGCGCCAATTACGCACCGACCGATCGACTGGAGATCGGCGCAGGCATCACCTATGCCCCGAGCAACGACCTCTACTTCACCAAGAACGCGAAGGACTCCTGGTTCGAACTCCAGCAGGGCGGGCCGGTCGCCAATCTCACTGGGTCGTGGCGTGGCGATGCCTGGACCTTCGATGGCCGCCTCGGCTACAGCGACATCGACAGTTCGCGTCGCGTCGACGCGGCGATCGATTACTGGAAGACCTGGGCGCGTTCGGAAGACAAGAACTGGACTCCCGAAGGGAACACAAACGCCATTGAGGGCAACTGGGGCAATATCGATCAGAGCACGCGCAACATCACGGCGTCGTTCGGCGCACAACGCGCGCCCCTCCGGTGGGGGCGAACCGAACACCGCCTACAGGCCGGTGTCGACCTTCGCGACCGCCATGCGCAGTATCACCGCCTCAACGATCATCACAGCTACATCAGTCCGAGACCCACGACCTCCTGCACCGGTCCGGATGGCACAGAGGACACCGTGTCGTGCTCACTGGCACCGGTCTATCGTACGCAGACAAATCGCGTGATTGCCGGCCAGGGCCAGTTCCAGAGTACGCACAACCTCTATCGGGCCGGTCGCTTCGATGTGCGGGTACGCGAGTTCAGCGCCTATGTGCAGGACGATATCCAACTCGGCCGCGTGAGCCTGCGGCCAGGCCTGCGCTTCGACATGGACGACCTGATGGACCGCAACACCCTGGCGCCGCGCCTGGCGGCGAGCTGGGATGTGTTCGGCAGCGGAGACACCCTGGTCACAAGTGGCGTCAATCGCTACTACGGCCGCAGCCTGTTTGGCATGAAGCTGCGTGAAGGACGCGAAAATCTGCAGACCGAGTACGCGCGCACGACGGTTGCCGATGGCTGGCGGACGAAAAAGGCCTTCACTGCGAACAATCGCTTCGAGACGCTCCACGTGCCCTACAGCGACGAGGTCAATCTCGGTGTCCGCCAACGCTTGCAAGGTTACGTCGCCGACCTCAAGTACGTCAGGCGCCAGGGGCGGGACGAGATCATGCGCGAGCGCGTCGCGTCAGACGACGACACCGGATTCTTCTCGTCCTATGTCTACCGCTACGTCAACACCGGCCGCAGCGACAGCGAAACCGTCACGCTGGCGGTCGAGATGCCGACCTGGCACTGGCGCGATACGCACACCACGGCGCGCCTGGCCGCCGACCATACCGATATTCGCCGCAACTACGCCAACTACGACGTCAGCTTCAAAGACGGGACCTATAACCGCCGGGTCCGCTACAACGGCACGCTGATGCATGCCTATGAACTGCCCCAGGACGGCTTCAACCGGCCGTGGACCGCACGTCTGTCCACACAGACCCGCTTCGAGGCGCTGCGTCTGTCGTGGAGCAACTTCCTGCGCTATCGCGCCGGCCACCTGAACTTCGTCACCGTGGGCGAGGACGTGCTGGAGGAGAACGGGCAGACAGTCTCGGTCGACGTCATCGAGGAACGACACAACCCGAGCACCTGGACCTTGGACTCGACGCTCGAGTACACCCAGCCCCTGCGAGACGGGCAGGAAGCCTATATCCGGGTGGAAGCACAGAACGTCTTCAATCAGCGCAATCGCATGACCAGTGTGACCACCACGATCAATACCCTGTACGAACCGGGACGCACCTATTGGCTCGAAGCCGGGTACCGCTTCTGAACCTGACCATGCGACCGTGCCCCCGCCCGCATCGTCATCGCACGCTGCCGGCATTGCTTTGTTTCCTGGTCTTTGCGACGTGGACGGACGCGGCGTCGCCGACGATGCCTTCGGCGGCGGCAAGCGCCCCTGACGCCTGCGCAAACCGCCAGCGGACGGGCGGGCCGCCTGTCGACTTCGCCTGCCTGCGCCGTGTCTACACGCAACCTCGCGAACGCTGGCCGGCGCCGCACGTCGATCCGGGCGTGGCCTGGCAAGAACTTGCACCCCTGCCACGCACGCCCCCGACACCGGCCAACAACCCGCCCACGCCCGAGCGCATCGCGCTCGGCAAGCGTCTGTTCGAGGACCCGCGGCTGTCGCGCTCGGGCCAGATCGCCTGCGCGAACTGCCATGACCCCCAGTTGGGCTGGGCCGACGGGCGCAGTGTATCGTTCGGGCACGACCGCCAGGCCGGGCGCCGCAATGCCATCTCGGTGGCGACCAGCGCCTGGATGCGTACGCTGTTCTGGGACGGCCGGGCGGCCTCGCTCGAAGACCAGGCGCTGCACCCGCTGGTCGACGGGCGCGAGATGGCGAACCGGTCGCTGGCCCCGGCCATCCGGCGCGTGCGGCGCGATCCGGCCTACCGCGCTGCCTTCGCGGACGCCTACGGCAGCGATCGCATCGACGCGCAGTTGATCGCCAGATCCCTGGCGACCTTCCAGCGCAGCCTCGCACCGCGTACCGGGCGGCTGGATCGGTTCCTCGCCGGCCGTAACGACCAGCTCGACGATCGCCAGCTGTGGGGCCTGCACCTGTTCCGCACGAAGGCGCGCTGCATGAACTGCCACAGCGGCCCCGAGATGACTGACCACGCGTTCCACAATCTCGGGCTGCACTTCCACGGCCGCCGCAGGCAGGACCTGGGCCGCTACGAAGTTACCGGCGATCCGGCGGACGCGGGGAAGTTCCGCACGCCGTCGCTGCGCGGCGTCGCCCGGACCGCGCCGTACATGCACAACGGTCTGTTCCCCCATCTGCTCGGCGTGGTGCGCGCGTACGACGCCGGCATGCCGGCGCCGCGGCCAACGGCCGCCCAGCGCGACGATCCGACGTTTCCGCGTCCCGATCCGCTGCTGCGACCCCTCGGGTTGCAGCGCGAAGAGATCGAGGCGATCGTCGATTTCCTCGAGCAGCTCTAGCGGCCGGCGGCGGGGAGCCGGGCGTTGAGGCAAAATGGCCGGCCGGCTGGCCCTCCCGAGACGCAATGACCGCCCCCCAGCACACGCCCCTGATGCAGCAGTTCTTCGCCGCCAAGGCGGAGCACCCGGACGTGCTGTTGTTCTTCCGCATGGGCGATTTCTACGAGCTGTTCTACGACGACGCCCGCAAGGCGGCGCGGCTGCTCGACATCACGCTGACCCAGCGCGGCAATTCGGCCGGCGCGCCGATCCCGATGGCCGGGGTGCCGCACCACTCGGCCGAAGGCTATCTGGCGCGGCTGGTCGCGCTCGGCGAGTCGGTGGCGATCTGCGAGCAGATCGGCGACCCGGCCGCGAGCAAGGGGCTGGTCGAACGCAAGGTGGTGCGCATCGTGACGCCGGGCACGGTGACCGACGAGGCGCTGCTGCAGGAGCGTCGCGACACGCTGCTGATGGCGGTCGCGCGCAATCGCGCCGGCCATTACGGGCTGGCCTGGGCGGATCTGGCCGGCGGGCGCTTCCTGGTCTGCGAATGCGCCAACGAGGACACGCTGGAGGCCGAGCTGGCGCGGCTCGACCCGGCCGAGCTGCTGGTGCCCGACGAAGACGGCTGGCCTGCGTTCCTGGCCGAGCGCAGCGGCATGCGCCGGCGGCCGCCGTGGCTGTTCGACGCCGATTCGGGCCGCCGCCAGTTGCTGCAGTTCTTCGGCCTGCACGACCTCACCGGCTTCGGCATCGACGACCGGCCGCTGGCGATCGCCGCAGCCGGCGCGTTGCTGGGCTACGTCGAGGAGACCCAGAAGCAGCGGCTGCCGCACCTGACCTCGATCGCGGTGGAAAGCGGCGACGGCGCGATCGCGATGAACGCCGCCACGCGGCGGCACCTCGAACTCGACACCCGCGTCGACGGCGACACCCGTAACACCCTGCTCGGCGTGCTCGACAGCACGGTCACGCCAATGGGCGGGCGCCTGCTGCGCCGCTGGCTGCACCGGCCGCTGCGCGATCGCGGTGTGCTCGGCGAGCGCCTGCACGCGGTCGAGGCGCTGATCGAAGACGGCGCCGATATCGCGCTGCGCGAGCGCTTCCGTGCGCTCGGCGATCTGGAACGCGTGCTCACACGCATCGCGCTGCGCTCGGCGCGGCCGCGCGACCTGTCCACGCTGCGCGACGGCCTGGCGCTGCTGCCCGACCTGCGCACGACCCTGCAGGCGATCGACTCGCCGCGCCTGCGCGCCTTGCACGACGCCCTCGGCGAGCACGGCGAGCAGGCCCACCTGCTGGCCACGGCCCTGGTCGAGCAGCCGCCGGTGCTCGCGCGCGACGGTGGCGTGTTCGCCGACGACTACGATGCCGAACTGGCCGAGCTGCGCCGGTTGAGTACCAACGCCGACCAGTTCCTCGTCGATCTGGAAGCGCGCGAGCGCGAGGCCAGCGGCATCGCCACGCTCAAAGTCGGCTACAACCGGGTGCACGGTTACTTCATCGAGATCGGCAAAGCGCACTCGGCCAAAGCGCCGGCGCACTACACACGGCGGCAGACGCTGACCAATGCCGAGCGCTACATCACCGAGGAACTCAAGCAGTTCGAGGACAAGGTGCTGTCGGCACGCGAGCGTGCGCTGGCCCGCGAACGCCTGCTCTACGAGCAATTGCTCGACGCGCTCAACGCCAGCCTCGACACGCTCAAGCAATGCGCGGGCGCGCTCAGCGAACTCGACGTGCTCGCCTGTTTCGCCGAACGCGCGCAGGCGCTGGACTGGTCGCGCCCGCAGCTCGACGCGCATCCGGGCGTGCGCATCGAGCGCGGCCGCCATCCGGTGGTCGAGGCGGTGCGGCGCGCCCCCTTCGAGCCCAACGACCTGGTGCTCGGCGACGGCCCCGAGTTCGGCGACCGCCGCATGCTGGTCATCACCGGCCCGAACATGGGCGGCAAGAGCACCTACATGCGCCAGAACGCGCTGATCGTGCTGCTCGCGCACATCGGCAGCTTCGTGCCGGCAGCCCGCGCGACGATCGGCCCGATCGACCGCATCCTCACCCGCATCGGCGCTGGCGACGATCTCGCCAAGGGCCAGTCGACCTTCATGGTCGAGATGGCCGAGACCAGCTACATCCTCCACCACGCCACCGACGCGTCGCTGGTGCTGATGGACGAGATCGGCCGCGGCACCTCGACCTACGACGGACTCGCGCTGGCCGACGCCTGCGCGCGCCACCTCGCCGGCCGCAACCGCAGCTACACGCTGTTCGCAACGCACTACTTCGAACTCACCGCGCTGGCGCAACCCGGCAGCGGCATCGCCAACGTGCACCTGGACGCGGTCGAACATCGCGACCAGCAGGGCAACGAGACGCTGGTGTTCATGCACGCCGTCAAGGACGGGCCGGCCGACCGCAGCTTCGGTCTGCAGGTCGCAGCACTGGCCGGCCTGCCCAAACAGGTCGTGCGCGACGCCCGGGCGCGGCTGGCCGAGCTCGAACAGCGGCGCCACGATGCGCCTGCACCGCCGATGTCGGCCGATGCACTCGGCGCGCCGCAGCAGATCGGTCTGTTCGCGCCGCCGTCGGCCGCGGTCGAGGCGCTGGCCGGGATCGATCCCGACGCGCTGACGCCGCGCGAAGCCCTTGAGGCGTTGTACCGGCTCAAGACCTTGTTGTAAGCGGCAGCCTCCCGCGCGATCGATCGGGATCGCTGTCGCGCGTCATCGGCGCGGCATGCCGCGTCCCGGTCCCGCTGTCGCATGTGCCCCCGGCGCTCGTCGGACGCGGCGACTTCCCGCTGCGTTCGGGTCGCGATGGCCGCGGTGCCCAGCGGGCGCTCAAGCGGATGCCGTGCCTTGACGCGCCTACCCGCGTGCAACCGTCCGCGGCGAGATTGCCGTCACGCGAGGGGCCGGGGACCCTATTCGATAGCTTCAACCTATCGAACTCAGGAAAACAATCGATTTCAACTTCCTGATCGACGCGTCTAATCTGCGGGCTCTCCCATACAGATCGGCCCGCCCACCATGCACCTTGCGCCCTCGCCCGTTACCGGTGCCACCGCGTCGCCAGCGCCGCACGCCGGCGACTGAGTTCCCGCCCCGGCTTGCCTGCCTGGCGCCGCCCGACCCTTTCCGAACTTCCGCGCGCGCGTCCCGCAATCGCGCCGCGCGCCACCGACCGACAAGGTAGCCCCATGTCCACCGAAGCCAAATGCCCCTTCCATCACGACGCCGCGGTCCAGGGCACGAGCAACCGAGACTGGTGGCCGAACCAGTTGCGGGTCGATCTGCTCAGCCAGCATTCGTCGAAGTCCGATCCCATGGACGCGGATTTCGATTACGCCGCCGAGTTCGAGACGCTCGACTACCACGGCCTCAAGCGCGACCTGCGTGCGCTGATGACCGACTCCCAGGACTGGTGGCCGGCCGACTTCGGCCACTACGGCCCCTTGTTCATCCGCATGGCCTGGCATGCGGCCGGCACCTACCGCACCGGCGATGGCCGCGGCGGCGGCGGCCGGGGCCAGCAGCGCTTCGCCCCGCTCAACAGCTGGCCCGACAACGTCAATCTCGACAAGGCCCGGCGACTGCTGTGGCCGATCAAGCGCAAGTACGGCCGACGGATCTCCTGGGCGGACCTGCTGATCCTGACCGGCAACGTGGCGCTGGAAACGATGGGCTTTCGCACCTTCGGCTTCGCGGCCGGGCGCGAGGACACCTGGGAGCCCGACCAGGACGTGTACTGGGGCCGTGAGACGACCTGGCTCGCCGGCGACGTGCGCTATGCACACGGCTCGGAGGGTGTCGAGAAACCCGGCGACGCGGCGGTGCTGGTGTCCGACGACGATGCCGACGGCGATGTCCACACGCGCCGGCTCGAACGTCCGCTGGCCGCGGTGCAGATGGGGCTGATCTACGTGAACCCGGAAGGCCCCGACGGCAACCCCGACCCATTGCTCGCCGCGCACGACATCCGCGATACCTTCGGCCGCATGGCGATGGACGACGAGGAAACGGTCGCGCTGATTGCCGGCGGCCACACTTTCGGCAAGACCCACGGTGCCGGTCCAGCCGAGCATGTCGGTGCAGAAACCGAAGCCGCCGACCTGGAGGAACAGGGGCTGGGCTGGCGCAGCAGCTTCGGCTCGGGCAAGGGCGGCGACACGATCACCAGCGGCCTGGAAGTGACCTGGACCACGACACCGGCGCTGTGGAGCAACAACTTCTTCGAGAATCTGTTCGGCTTCGAGTGGGAACTGGAGAAGTCCCCCGCCGGTGCGCACCAGTGGGTCGCCCGCGAGGCCGGCGACATCGTGCCCGACGCGCATGACCCGGCCAAGAAGCATCGGCCGCGAATGCTGACCACCGACCTGGCCCTGCGCTTCGACCCTGCGTACGGCAAGATCTCGCGGCGCTTTCTCGAGAACCCACAGGCCTTCGCCGATGCCTTCGCCCGCGCTTGGTTCAAGCTGACCCACCGCGACATGGGCCCACGTGCGCGCTACCTCGGCCCCGAAGTCCCGAAGGAGGCGTTGATCTGGCAGGACCCGGTGCCCGAGGCCGAGCACCCGTTGATCGACGAGGCCGACGTGGCAACGCTCAAGGCACAGGTGCTGGCATCGGGCCTGACGGTGCCCGAGCTGGTCGGCACAGCGTGGGCGTCGGCGTCGACCTTCCGCGGCAGCGACAAGCGCGGCGGCGCCAACGGTGCACGCATCCGCCTGGCGCCGCAGAAAGACTGGGCGGTCAACCGCCCCGAGCGACTGGCCCGCGTACTCGACGTACTGCAGCGCATCCAGCGCGCGTTCAACCTCGGCGCGCCGGGCGGCAAGCAGGTGTCGCTGGCCGACCTGATCGTGCTTGCGGGCAATGCCGGCATCGAGCAGGCGGCGAAGGCGGCCGGCCGCGAGATTGCCGTGCCGTTTTCGCCCGGCCGCACCGATGCGAGCCAGGCGCAGACCGATGTCGCATCGTTCGCGGTCCTCGAACCCGTCGCCGACGGCTTCCGCAACTACCTGGCCGGGCCCTCGGCGATTCCCGCCGAAGCGCTGCTGATCGACCGGGCGCAGCTGCTGACACTGACCGCCCCCGAACTGACCGTGCTCGTCGGCGGCCTGCGCGTGCTCGACATCGGCGTCGACGACGCCCGGCATGGCGTGTTCACGGACCGACCGGGCGTGCTGAGCAACGACTTCTTCGTCCACTTGCTCGACATGGACACCGCCTGGTCGCCCCGCTCCAAGGCGCGCGACGTGTTCGAGGGTCGCGATCGTCTAAGCGGTGCAGTGAAGTGGACCGGCACCCGCGTCGACTTGGTGTTCGGATCCAACGCCGTGCTGCGTGCGCTCGCCGAGGTCTATGCCAGCGACGACGCCCAGGACAAGTTCGTCGACGACTTCGTCGCGGCGTGGGCGAAGGTGATGCAGCTCGACCGGTTCGACCTGCGCTGATCTGCTTCGGCGCAGGCAACGCGGACGGCCGCACAATGCGGCCGTCCGCGGCCCGGCGTCAGCTCGCTGCCGGCACCTGCGCCGCCAGGGCATCGTCACGCTTCGCAGCCGCCTGGGCCGCCGGACGTGCGGCGTGGACGCGCGCGAACTCGACGAAGGCCGGCCGCGATGGCAGCGCGCCGATCTGCATGTAGTAGCCCATCATCGCGGCCATGTACAGATCCGCCGCACTGAACCGCTCGCCGGCCGGGAACGTCCTGCCGGTCACCGCCTGCTCCAAGGTCCGCATCACGTCGTCCGGATTCCCGTAGCCGGCCGCGCGCGCCGATGCGAGTGCGCCGGTTTCCTGCGCGGTGAGCAGCGATTCGAGCGGCCCGGCGAGGAAGAACAGCCAGCGGTAGTAGCTCCCCCGCTCGGGCGAACCGGGCGGTGGCGCCAGTTGCGTATCGGGGACGAGTTCGGCGAGATAGGCACACACCGCCGCGTTCTCGGTCACGACCGTCTCGCCATGGCGAATCGCCGGCACCTTGCCCATCGGGTTGATCGCCAGGTAGGCCGGCGACTTCATGCTGGTGTCGTACTCCAGCAGCACCTCTTCATAGGGCAGCCCCGTTTCCTCCAGCATCCAGCGGGCCACGCGGCCCCGGGACATCGGATGGGTGTAGAAGGTCAGTGTGTCGGTCATCGGGCCTGCTCGGTCTGGAAGGAACCGCCAGTCTCCGCGGCCCCGCTGTCAGCGGCTGTCAGCAGTGTCGCCGCCGGCCGGCGCCGTGTGCTGCACGGCACGCCGCTGGGCATGCCATCTGCGCAGCAGCTCGTGGCGGCGCACGGCGTAACGAACGCCGGTGTCCTCCAACGACACGACCCGGTCGGCGCGGAAGTGGCGGAAATCGCCGCGCGCCTCGCACCAGGCGGCGAGCAGGCGGGTCTCGGACAGGAAGGCCATCGCGAACGGCCAGATCGTGCGCACGCTGCCACGCCCGGCGACATCGGCGTAGTGCATGCGCAATGCGCGCTCGCCGCGGATCGCGCGCCGCAGGATCGGCAGCCAGGATTCGGGCTGCGATGGCGCCCAGTGCGGCGCGAACAGGCCGCTGGTTTCCACCTGCAAGCGCAACGCTTCAGGCAACACGCCGACCAGGCGATCGAGTGCACGCGTGGCTGCGTCCGCCAACTCCGGATCGGCGTGGCTGCCGACCCAGCGCGCACCCAGCACCAGCGCTTCGAGCTCCTCGTCGGAGAACATCATCGCGGGCAGCAGGAATCCGGGGCGCAGCTGATAGCCCACGCCGGGATCGCCATGGATCTCGGCGCCCTGCCCGCGCAAGGCCTCGATGTCGCGATACAGGGTGCGCAGGCTGATGCCCAACGCGTCGGCCAGTTCGCGTCCGGGGACCGGCAGGAGCCGACGGCGCAGGTCATCGAGCAGACGCAGCAGCCGTGTCGCGCGTTCGGACATGATTCCCGCCTCCAACCCGTGCCGATGCTACAGCGCGTCGATATCGCCCAGGGCCCGGATCAATCGCCGGGCGCGCTTGTCGGGCTTGTGCTCCGGCGCGCGATAGCCGGCGCGCTGTGCGCGCTGCTCGGCGACACGCGCCAGGCGTGCAGCGCGCGAGTCCTCCGATTCGGTGTACAGGCCCTGCGCCACGCTGGCCGGTCCGCGCGTGTCCGACAGGCCAGACACGACGACCTCGAACACTTCCTCGCCCCGGACCACACGCAGCGCATCGCCGATGCGGACCGCACGCGCGGGCTTGGCCCGCTGGCCACCGACATCGACCTTGCCGGTCTCGATCGCCTGCTTGGCCAATGCGCGCGTCTTGAAGAAACGCGCCGCCCACAGCCAGAGATCCAGACGGACGCTGTCGACGGCATGGGAGCCCGGGGCTTCGTTCATCGGTCCGATATCGGTGCGTCGCCCGCCAAATCAAGCCGCGATGCTCGGTCGACGGGCGGCATGTCGGAGATCCAGGTCCGAGGCCACAAACGCAGACGGCCGCCTTGCGGCGGCCGTCGTGCGACATCGAAACCGGGCCGGAGTTACTCGGCAGCCGGCGCCGGTGCAGCGGCAGCAGCGGCCTTGTCGGCGCGGGCCTTCTCGTTCTTGGCCTTCGCCGATGCCGACAGGTCTTCCTTGATGCGCGCCTTCTTGCCTTCCAGGCCGCGCAGGTAGTACAGCTTGCCGGCGCGGACCTTGCCGCGGCGCTTGACCTCGACCGACTCGATCTGCGCGCTGTGGCTCTGGAACACGCGCTCGACGCCGTAGCCGTGCGAGATCTTGCGCACGGTGAACGCGGAGTTCAGACCGGCGTTCTTCTTGCCGATGACCACGCCTTCGTAGGCCTGCACGCGCTCGCGGTTGCCTTCCTTGACCTTGACGTTGACGACGACGGTGTCGCCGGGGCCGAAGTCGGGAAGCTCGCGCGCGGTCTGGGCGCTTTCGAATTCCTGCAGCAGGGTGTTCAGAGAGGGCTTGGTGGTCATGGTCTTGGCCTGTTGGAGTCGTTGTAGGCGTGGTGCACGTGGACGCACGCTCTGGCATGGCGGGCACGATGGCCCGTTGTTTCGGTTAGCCGCGCATTATAAGCCCAGGCGCTCGGCGAATGCCACTGCCGTCGCCGCAGCGCTCAGGCGTCCGGATCCCGCTCCCGCTCGGCCCGCCAAGCCGCGAGCAGCCGTCGGTCGGCCTTGTCCAGCGCGGACTCGTCGAGCAGGTCCGGGCGCCGCTCGGCGGTGCGCCCCAGCGACTGCTGCCGACGCCAGGCGGCGATCTGGGCATGATTGCCCGACAGCAGCACGTCGGGCACCCGACCCAGCGCATGGTCGACCGGCCGGGTGTAGTGCGGGCAGTCGAGCAAGCCGTCGCCCTCGAAGCTGTCCTGCACCGCCGAATCGGCATCGTTCAACGCGCCGTCCTGCAACCGGGCCACCGCATCGACGACGACCGCCGCGGCCAGTTCCCCGCCCGAGAGCACGTAGTCGCCGATCGACAGCTCCTCGTCCACCTCGGCCTCGAGCAGCCGCTCATCGACCCCCTCGTAACGGCCGCACAGCAGGATCAGCCGCGGCAACGCCGCCAGTTCGCGCACCTTGGCCTGGGTCAACGGCCGCCCCTGCGGACTCATGTAGATCGTCCGCGCCGACGCCGGGTCGGCCGCACGCGCGGCAGCGAGCGCGGCCCGCAACGGCTCGATCAGCATCACCATGCCCGGACCACCACCGAACGGCCGGTCGTCGACCCGCCGGTAATTGCCCTGCGCGTAATCGCGCGGGTTCCAGCCCTGCAGCGTGACCAGCCCGCGCTCACGCGCACGTCCGACCACGCCGACTGCGGCCGCCTGGTCGATGAACTCGGGAAACAGGCTGACGACATCGATGCGGATGCCGCCGTGCGCGGCGGCTCGGGAGGCGGGATGCGTTTGCGCTTCGGACGACATGACGTTCCCTCCCGATCACGAACGACGAGACGGCTGCGACTGCCGATCCTGGGTGTGGCGCGGCTTCGCAGGCCACGACCTGGATCGTCCGCTCACCAATCGCGTCGCGCGGCGTTCAAAAATCCGCGTCCCAATCGACCGTCACCAGGCCGGCGTCGAAGTCGATCGAGACGACATAGTCGGGCACGACGAACGGGATCATGCGCTCGCGTTCGCCCTGGGCGACCAGCACATCGTTGGCACCGGTCGAAAACAGATGGGACACCGTTCCCAGGTCCACCCCCTCGAGATTGCGCACGCGCAGGCCCTCGAGGTCGACCCAGTAGTACTCGCCCGGCGCAGGCGGCGGCAGCGCCTCGCGCGGCACCCAGACTTCCAGCCCGCGCGCCGCCTCGGCGGCATCGCGGTCGGCGATGTCGGGCAGCGTGGCGACCACGCCCTTGGGCGTCTCGCGACCGCGCGCGCCCGACAGCGTGCGCTCCCCGCCGCGGCCGTCGCGCAGCACCCAGGGCTGGTAGCGGAAGATCGCGCTGCGCGGCTCGGTGAACGATTCGAGTTTCACCTCGCCACGCACGCCGAACGCGCCATGGACCTTGCCCAGCTGGATCATCCGCTGGGGAGGCTGGCGCGTCGGATCGTTCATCTCGGCATGGCCGCGCCCGTAGGCGCGGCCCATGGATCAGGCAGCGGCGACCGCAGCCTTGCCCGCTTCCTTGTACAGGGCGCGGACCTTGTCGCTCATCTGGGCGCCGTTCTTGACCCAGTGGTCGACGCGCTCGGTGTCGAGGACGACACGCTGCTCACCACCGGTCGCGACCGGGTTGTAGTAACCCACGCGCTCGATGTTGCGGCCGTCGCGCGCGCTGCGCGAGTCGGTCACGATGATGTGGTAGAACGGACGCTTCTTGGCGCCGCCGCGCGTCAGACGGATCTTGACCATTGCTTTGCTTCCTGTGTTGCCCAGTCGCCAGGGTGGCGAGGTAAGCCGGCGATTATAGCGGAAGCGGCCGCCGCCGGCGCAAGCACCGGTCAACGCGCGCCGCCCAGCGGCATCCAGGGCTGCGCGGCGAGCAGCGCGCGCAGGCGTCCGAGCATCGCCGCGTCGGCATCGAAGCGCCAGCCGTCGATCGACGCCACCGCACGCACCCCACCGCTGTTGCAGGCGAACGCGGCATCGAAGCCCGCGCAATCGTCCAGGCCGACACAGGCGTGGCGCTGCGCGATGCCCGCAGCCTCGAGCGCGCGCTGCAGCAGACCCTCGCTGGTGCCCCGCAACGCCGGCGCGACCGGCCAGACCACCGCATCGCCGGCGACGAAGCCGACGTTCCACAGTGCCCCCTCGCCGATGGTGCCGTCGGCATCGACCAGCAGCGCATCGTCGTAGCCGGCCAGCGCCGCCTGCCGGCGTGCATGCAGCAGCGGCAACGTGGCGGCGTGCTTGAGATGGGCCAGCGCACGCACATGGACGTGCGAGGCCAGCCGTAGCGGCGCGGCCGGCGGCGCGCGCGGCGGCGACAACGCGACCAGCAGCACCGTCGGCACCGCCTCGCCGCGCTCGACGGCCGGCATATCGCGCGAGAACGCCGCGATACGCAAGGTCGCATCGTCGACGCCAGCGGCCGCGACGGCCGAGGTCATCGCGTCCAACAGGGCGTCCCGGGCCAGCGGGCTGCCGAACAGTTCGAGGTTGGCCCCTTGCAACCGCTCCAGGTGCAGATCCAGACCCTGCACCGCGCGTCCGCGCACCTGCAGGGTCGAGAAATGCCCGTAGTTGACCAGGGCGGCGGCGAGGTCCGCCGCCTCGGCCGGCCGGCCGTCGATCCAGTGACTGACCGCGAGCGCAGCGCGCGTCACAGCAGCCCCCGGGCCTCGTCCCACCAGGCGCGCACGAGCTCGCCGGCCGGCCGCGCCTGCGCCAGCCAGGCCGATTGCCCTGCCCAGGCCTGCATCGCGTCGAGCCGGCCATCGCGGACCGCGGCCGCGCGCATCGGCGCGGTGAGCCCGCGCTGGACCGGGTACGGCCGGGGCGGTGGCGCATCGTCGGCAACCGCCGCGCGCACGTAGCCGGTCGCCAGCGCACGGCCGAGCCGGCCGCTGAACGCCCGGGTCGGCCAGCAGGCCTCCGGCTCGGCCGTGGCCAGCGCGTCCGCCCAGGCCGGTGCGATGGCCGCCTCGGGCGTGCGCAACAGGCCGGTGCCGATCTGCACCGCGCTCGCGCCGAGTAACAATGCGGCGGCGACACCGCGCCCATCGGCGATGCCGCCAGCGGCGATGACCGGCACCTCGAGGGCATCGGCCAGCCGCGGCAACAACGAGAACAACCCGACGATGCGGTGCTCGGCTTCGGCGGCCTCGAACGCACCGCGGTGCCCGCCGGCCTCGGCGCCCTGCGCGACCACCGCATCGGCGCCCGCGGCCTGCGCCTGCCGCGCCTCGTCGAGCGTGGTGACGGTCGCGAACCAGGCGATCCCGGCCGCCTTCAGACGTTCGACCTGCGCCGGAGAAAACACCCCCATGATGCTCGAGGCGACCGCCGGTCGCGCGGCCAGCAAGGCGTCGAACTGGGCATCGAAGTCGGCCGGCGAGGCGTCGCCGGCGGAGGCCGGCACCGCCGGCCCCCAGCGTTCGAGAAACGCCCGGGTCGCCGCTTCGGCGCCCGCGTCGCGCGCTGGCGGCGGGTCGGGAATCCACAGATTGACCTGCGCCGGGCCCGTGGTGCGATCGCGAAATGCGCGCATCCACGTGTCGATGTCGGCGGGCTGCGACAGCACCGCGCCCATCGCGCCCAGGCCACCGGCGTCGGCCACCGCCGCCGCCAACGCCGGCGGACAGGCGCCGGCCATCGGCCCCATCAGGACCGGAATCCGCAGGCCGAAGCGCGCGCAGAACGCATCGGCCCGCTGGCGCGCAGGGTGCGCGCCAGCGCTCACCGGAACGGCATGCGGCCCATGCCGCCCATCATGCCCTGCAGCCCGCGCATCATGCCTTTCATGCCGCCGCGGGCCATCTTGCCCATCATCTTTTCCATCTGCATGTACTGCTTCATCAGCTTGTTGACGTCGGCCGGGGTCGTGCCCGAACCGGCCGCGATACGCGCGCGGCGCGAGCCGTTGAGCAGAGCCGGATTGCGCCGCTCCTTCTTGGTCATCGAATCGATGATCGCGATCATCCGCGGCACTTCCTTGTTCTGCTGGACCTGCTGCTTGAGGTGCTCGGGCACCTGGCCCAGGCCCGGCAGCTTCTCCATCAGGCTGCCGATGCCGCCCATGTTCTGCATCTGCTCGAGCTGGTCCTTCATGTCGTTGAGGTCGAACTTCTTGCCCTTGGCGACCTTCTGCGCCAGCTTGGCCGCCTTGTCCTTGTCGACCTGGTGCTCGACCTGCTCGACCAGCGACAGCACGTCGCCCATGTCGAGAATGCGGCTGGCGACGCGCTCGGGATGGAAGACATCGAGGCCATCGACCTTCTCGCCGGTGCCGACGAACTTGATCGGCTTGCCAGTGATGTAGCGCACCGACAGCGCCGCGCCGCCGCGGGCATCGCCGTCGGTCTTGGTCAGCACCACGCCGGTCAACGGCAGCGCCTCGCCGAAGGCCTTGGCGGTGTTGGCCGCATCCTGACCGGTCATCGAGTCGACGACGAACAGCGTCTCGACCGGATTGACCGCGGCATGCAGCGCCTTGATCTCGGCCATCATGGCCTCGTCGATCGCCAGGCGGCCGGCGGTGTCGACCAGCAGCACGTCGATGAACGACTTGCGCGCATCGGCGATCGCCGCGCGCACGATGTCGACCGGCTGCTGCGAGGCCTCGGACGGGAAGAAGCGCACATCGACCTGTTCGGCCAGCGTGCGCAGCTGCTCGATCGCGGCCGGACGGTAGACGTCGGCGCTGACGACCATGACCTTCTTCTTGCGCTTTTCCTTCAGCAGCTTGGCCAGCTTGCCGACCGTGGTCGTCTTGCCCGCGCCCTGCAGGCCGGCCATCAGCACGACCGCGGGCGCCGGCACGGCGAGATTGAGTTCGGTCGCCTGCGCGCCCATGACCGCGGTCAGCTCGTCGCGCACGACCTTGATCAGCGCCTGGCCCGGGGTCAGCGACTTGAGCACTTCCTGCCCGACCGCGCGGACCTTGATCCGCTCGATCAGCGCCTGCACCACCGGCAGCGCGACATCGGCCTCGAGCAACGCGATGCGCACCTCGCGGGTCGCCTCGCGGATGTTCTCCTCGGTCAGGCGGCCGCGCCCGCGCAGGCGCTCGATGGTGCCGGACAGGCGCTGGGTCAGGGACTCGAACATGCGGGACTCGGGCTGGGTCAAAACGGTCGGCGATTATAGCCCGCGCGCCCGGTCGCCCCGGGGCGCGTCGATCGGCGGCAGGCGCGTTCGGGACGTTCCTGTGCGACACTTCCGCGATGACAATGGTTCTCATCGCAGCCCTGCTCTACCTGGCCGCGGCCATGGCGCTCGTGCACGGCGTCGGGCGCGACCCTGCGCCCGGCAACGCGTGGTGGGCGGTGCCGGCCGGTGCGGCCGTCGCGCTGCATGCCGCCGCGCACATGCTGGTGTGGCGCGATGTGGGCACCGAGCTGCACTTCTACGCCGCGCTGTCGCTGGTCGGCCTGGGCATGGCGGTGCTGACGATGCTCTACGACATCCGCGGGCGCGTCGCCGCGCTGGGTGTGATCGTGTTCCCGATCGCCGCTGCGGCGCTGATCTCCTACGGCCGGGGCGCACATGTCGCGTCCAACGTACCGGACTGGCGGCTGCAACTGCATGCCTGGTGCGCCTTGCTGTCCTACGCCACGCTCGCGATCGCCGCGCTGCTCGCGATGCTGTTGTGGGCGCAGGAACGCGCACTGCGCCGACGCGAATTCCATCGCTGGCTGCGCGCGCTGCCGCCGCTGACCGAACTCGAATCGCTGCTGTTTCGCACGATCGGCGTCGGGTTCGCGCTGCTGACCGCGACCCTGATCACCGGCGTGCTGTTCGTCGACGACTTCTTCGCCCAACACCTGATCCACAAGACCGTGCTCAGCGTGCTCTCGTGGCTGGCCTTCGGCGCCCTGCTGCTGGGTCGCTGGCGCCACGGCTGGCGCGGCCCGCGCGCGGTCGGCTGGACGCTGGCGGCGATGGCGCTGCTGGTGCTGGCGTTCTTCGGCAGCAAGTTCGTGCTGGAGCTGGTGCTCAGGCGCCCGGGCTGATCTCACCCATTGATCTGGAAGATCCGCATGCGCGCATGGATGGCCGCCCTGTTACTCGCCGCTGCAATGTCGACCGCTGAGGCGGCCGACGAATCGCCCTCGCCGATCTTCGGCCACATCGAGTTTCTCTGGACCGCGCCGATCGCGGGGTCCGGGGCTCGCCCGGTCGCTCAAGGCCTGTTGCGCCATCCGGAGGCACCCCATCTGGCCTGCTGGAAGACGCAGGACTTTCCGCAGCGCGCGGTCGATGTTCGGCTGGAGATCGACGACGGCGCAGGCCGCCACACGCTGTGGTCAGGCACCGAACCTGGCACGGAATCGAAGTTCGTCCGCTGCGGCACGATCGATCTCGCCGCGCTGGGCGTGACACCCGGCCTGCGTCGCATCGTCCTGCGTTTCGACGGGCAGATCGCGGCGCAGACCACAATCGAGGTGGCCGAGTCCCTGGCCTCCGCTGCGTTCGCGCAAGGCGACCGCATGTTCGTCCACGGACGTACTAATTATCCAGACGGTCTTGCACCTGCCGACTATGTGGGCCGATTCGTCTGGGTTCTGGGCTTCGGGCCGGACGGCCAGGTCGTGGACGTCCAGACTGAAGTCGCCGAAGGGCTGGCCGCGACGCGGTTGCGGACCGCGGGCCAAGCGGCCGCTCGGCTTTACCGGATCGGCCCTGACCCGACCAAGCCGCTGCGCCAATTCCGGCAGCCTTACGACATCCGGCCCGTTCCATGAACGACAGGCCCAGCGCGTGAACCGATCCCGACGGCTTGCCTGAACAGCGCTTGTTGCGGCAATACTTGCCTTGACAACAATTGCAGAGGCGAGGACCATGCGCCACCATGTCGTCTCCTCCCCGCCCTTGCGCCTCCGCCAGCGGTTCGTCGCTGGGCCTGCTGTTCCGGCAGGTCCGCGATGCCATGTGGGCGCGCATGGCCGACGAGCTCGCCCAGGCCGGGCATGAGCTGAGCTTCAGCCAGTACATCACGCTCAAGAAACTGGCGCTGGGCACCAGCAACGCGACCGATCTTGCGCGTGCAGCCGAGCTCAACCCTGGCGCGATGACGCGCCTGATCGACAGGCTGATCGACCGCGGCCTGGTCGAGCGCCATGCCGATCCCGACGACCGCCGCGTGGTGCGGATCCGGCTCAGCGCGCAGGGCGAGGCGATCTGGCGCGACATCGACCAATGCGGCAACCGCGTGCGCGAGCGTGCGATGTCGGGCATCGACGATGCCCAGCGGCAGCAGTTGATCCAGCTTCTCGAACAGGTTCGCGACAACCTCTCCTTCCCGGGACAGTGACCATGCCTTCTCCCACGACACGCGCCCGGCGACGGGCGCCGGCTGCGGTGTTGCCGATCGTCGCCGCACTGCTGCTCGCAGGCTGTGCCAGCAGTCGCGGCCTGGCGCCGCAGCTGACCCCCAGCGATGCCGACACGCTCGCCACCGGCCGCAGCCTGGCCGGTGCCCCGCTCAGCGCTGCCGATTTTCCGCGCAGCGACTGGTGGACTGCGTTCGGCGACCCGCAGCTCGACGCATTGATCGATGAGGCCTTGCGCGACAGCCCGTCCCTGGCTGCCGCCGATGCCCGCACCCGCAGCGCACAGGCGCAGGCCGGGCTCGCCGATGCGCAGCGTCGGCCGACCCTCGGTGCCAGCGCGCGTGTGAGCGGCGTGCAATTGCCCGAAACCCTCGCGCCTGCCCCCATCGGCGGCGACTTCAAGGCCAGCGGCGTGCTGATGCTCGACTTCGCATGGACGCCCGACCTATGGGGTGGCCAGCGCGCGGCCTTCGAGGCGGCCGCCGGGCAGGCACGGGCCGCCGAGGTCGATGCGCAGGCTGCGCGCCTGACGCTATCGTCCAACGTCGCCCGCGGCTACATCGCGCTGGCGCAGGCCTTCGACGCGCAGGACGTGGCGCAGCGCGAGATCGACCGCGCCACCCGGCTGCGCGACCTTGCGCGGCAGCGCGTGGAGGCCGGTCTCGACAACCAGTTGCAACTGCGCAATGCCGACACCGCGATCGGCATCGCACGCCAGCAGGCGCAGGCTGCGCAGCAGCAGATCGATGCCGCGCGTAATGCGCTGGCCGCGTTGCTGGGCAAGGGCCCCGACCGCGGCCTCGACATCGCCCGCCCGCATCTGCTGCAGGCGCCGCCGCCGGCGGTGCCCGCGGTACTGCCCAGCGAGCTGCTGGGCCATCGCGCCGACGTCGTCGCCGCGCGTTGGCGCGTCGAGGCCGCCGCACGCGGTGTCGACGCTGGCAAGGCCGCCTTCAAGCCCAGCATCAACCTCAGCGCCCTGGTCGGCCTGGCGGCGGGCAACCTCTCGGACCTGTTCGGCAGCGATGCGGTGCTCGGCTTCGGCGGACCCGCACTGAGCCTGCCGATCTTCGACGGCGGCCGGCTGCGCGCGGGCCTGGCCCAGCGCGACGCCGACTACGACACCGCGGTCGCGAGCTACGACCAGACGTTGGTCGTCGCACTGCGCGAGGTCACCGACGCCCTGCAGGCTGCACGTGCGCTCGATGCGCAGATCGACACCGTCGCCGACGCGACCGAAGCCGCACGCCAAGCGTTCGCGCTCGCCGACACCCGCTACCGCGCCGGCATCGGCAACCAGCTCGACGTCCTTGCCGCGCAGCGGCCGCTGTTCCAGCTCGAGCAACAGCTCGCCACGCTGCGCGCGCAGCGCTTCGGCGCCGCTGTCGATCTCGACCGCGCGCTCGGCGGCGGCCTGACGCTCGCCGCGCCCTCCCCTTCCACGCAGACCCAAGCCGGGGCGACCACGCCATGACCTCCGAATCCAAATCCGCCACCCCGCCGCCCAAGCCCGGCAAGCGCCGTCGCGCGCTCGTGATCCTCGCCACCGTCGCGATCCTGGCCGGCCTCGGCTGGGCGGGCTGGTACCTGCTTGTCGGACGCTGGCACCAGGACACCGACGATGCCTATGTGCAGGGCAACGTCGTGAGCATCGTCCCGCAGACGATGGGCACGGTGGTCTCGATCGACGCCGACGAAGGTATGCGCGTCGAGGCCGGGCAGGCGCTGGTGCACCTCGACCCCAACGATGCGCAGGTCGCCTACGATCAGGCGGTCGCGAACTTGGCCGGTACCGTCCGTCAGGTGCGTGGCCTCTACAGCAGCGTCGAATCCGGCCAGGCCGAACTGGCGGCGCGGCAGGTCGCCGTGCGCCAGGCCCGCGAAGACGTGCGGCGCCGCGAAGGCCTGGTCGCCAGCGGTGCGGTCTCGCGCGAGGAACTGGCCCACGCCCGCGATGTGCTGGCCGGTGCCGAAGCTGCGCTGTCGGCCTCGCAAGGCCAGCTCTCGCGCAGCCGCGCGCTGGTCGACGCGACCGAGGTCGCGAGCCAGCCGCAGGTCCAGGCCGCCGCCGCGCAGTTGCGCCGCGCCTGGCTCGACCTGCAACGCATGGCCATCGTCGCGCCGGTGTCGGGCTACATCGCTCGCCGCGAGGTGCAACTGGGCCAGCGGGTGCAGCCGGGCAACACCCTGATGACGATCGTGCCGCTGGAACAGGTCTGGGTGGAGGCCAACTTCAAGGAGACCCAGCTCACCGGCATGCGCATCGGCCAGCCGGTCGAGGTGCGCGCCGACCTGTACGGCAGCAAGGTGCGCTACACCGGCAAGGTCGCCAGCCTCGGCATGGGCACCGGCAGTGCGTTCTCGCTGCTGCCGGCGCAGAACGCCAGCGGCAACTGGATCAAGATCGTCCAGCGCGTGCCAGTGCGCATCGAGCTCGATCCCGCGCAGTTGGCCGAACATCCACTGCGCCTGGGCCTGAGCATGCACGTCGATGTCGCCGTGCGCGACCAGGACGGCCCGGTGCTGGCCACCTCCCAGGCCAAGCGCGCCGCGCCCCTGCTGTCCACCGATGCCTACGCCGAGCAGCAGGCCCAGGCCGATGCGCTGATCACGCGCACGATCGAGGCCAACCTGCCCCAGCTCGCCACCCGCCGCTGAGCCGGTTCCTAGCATCGAGCCCGCCATGTCCACGACCACTGCCGACGCGCCGGGCGCTCCTGCCCCGGCGGCTGCATCCGCCTTCCGTCCGCCGAACCTGGCGCTGACGACGATCGGCCTTGCGCTGGCGTCGTTCATGCAAGTGCTCGACATCACGATCGCCAATGTCTCGTTGCCGACGATCGCCGGCAACCTCGGCGCAAGCTCGAACCAGGCGACCTGGGTCATCACCTCGTTCGCGGTCAGCAATGCGATCGCATTGCCGCTGACCGGCTTCATGACCCGCCGTTTCGGCGAGCGCAAGCTGTTCGTGTGGGCGACGTTCGCGTTCGTGATCGCCTCGCTGCTGTGCGGCCTGGCGTCGAGCATGGGATTCCTGGTCGCCGCCCGCGCGCTGCAGGGCTTCGTCGCCGGCCCGATGTATCCGGTGACCCAGGCCCTGCTGATCTCGATCTATCCCCCGGCCAAACGCGGACAGGCGATCGCGTTGCTGGCGATGGTCACCGTGGTCGCGCCGATCTGCGGCCCGATCCTCGGCGGCTGGATCACCGACAACTACAGCTGGGAATGGATTTTCTTCATCAACGTGCCGATCGGCATCTTCGCCAGTCTCGTCGTCGCCAGCCAGTTGCGCGGGCGCCCGGAGAAACTCGAGACGCCGAAGATGGACTACGTCGGCCTGATCACGCTGATCATCGGCGTCGGCGCGCTGCAGACGCTGCTCGACCTGGGCAACGAGGAAGACTGGTTCGAGTCGACCAAGATCGTATGGCTGGCGATCACCTCGGTGCTGGGCTTGGCGGTGTTCCTGATCTGGGAACTCACCGAGAAGGACCCGATCGTCAACCTGCGGCTGTTCCGGCATCGCAACTTCGCCTTCGGCACGCTGGCGATGGTGCTCGGCTACTCGGCGTTCTTCGCCGTGGGCCTATTGGTGCCGCTGTGGCTGCAGCGCAACTTGGGCTACACGCCGATCTGGGCAGGGTTTGCGACCGCGCCAATCGGTATTTTGCCGGTGCTGCTCACCCCGCTGGTGGGCAAGTACGCCACCCGATTCGACCTGCGCATCCTGGCGACGTTCGCGTTCATGGTGATGGCCTTCACCAGTTTCATCCGCTCGGGCTTCAATCTCGACGTCGACTTCCAGCATGTCGCGATGGTGCAGCTGTGGCAGGGCCTGGGCGTGGCGCTGTTCTTCATGCCGGTGCTGACCATCCTGCTGTCGGACCTCGAACCGCACGAGATCGCCGCCGGCTCAGGCCTGGCGACTTTCGTACGCACGCTCGGCGGCAGCTTCGCCGCATCCTTGACCACCTGGGCGTGGAACCAGCGCAGCACCATCCACCATGCGCAGCTGACCGAGCACATCCCCGCGCACGATCCAGCGATCCAGCAGACGGTCGCAGCGCTGGGCCAGGGCGATGTGCAACGCGGCGCGATGATGCTCGATCAGATGATCGCCCAGCAGGCGACGCAGATCGGCTTCAACGAGATCTTCCATCTGCTGGGCATCCTGTTCCTGCTGGTGATCGCGTTCGTCTGGATGGCGCGGCCACCGTTCGCGGCGAAGATCGGCGGCGCGGCCTCGGGCGGCCACTGAGCGGCGACGCGCGCGAGGTCGTGCGCGTCGTCAGCCGAGGGCCAGCAGCACCAGGCCCGTGACCACCCCAAGCGCGGTGCCGCCGATCGTCTCGGGCCACGTATGCCGTGCCAAACGCAGCCGCGACCACCCCAACATCGGCAGGGCCAGTAGCCCTGCGACCGAGACCGTGGGCAACAGCGGCCAGAGCGCCACTGCCGCAAACGCCAGGCTCGCCATATGCAGCGACAGCTTGATCCAGCGGTTGGCGAGCCCAGCTACGCACAGCATCAACACCGCCGCGAGCACGCCGGCCGAGGTTGATGCGCCGCGACCGCCCATCCACAGCCAATAGCCGCCGGCGACGACCAGCAGCAGCGCATAGAGCAGCGGCCGCTCCTGCCGCCGCGAGGCATCGACCGTTTCCCAATGCCCGCCCCGTCGCCGCTGCCAGATGAAGGCCGCGACGATCGCCACCCCGGCCACGAGCCCCAGCGCGGTCCGCCCGAGCGAGGCGGGATCGGCGCGCCAGGCCGCCAGCAACGCGAGCGCCGCGAACACGACGAACGGATGCAGTGCAATCGAGACGAGCCGGGCGAGCGGCCGCGACAAGCCGGCACCTGTCATCGCTCGCCCCGGACCGAATGCCCGCATCGCATACATATCGGCGCGCGATGCGCGTCTGCCCGGGCAATCATGATGCGCGCCACCAGCCGGTGATCGACAGCCGGGCCGCATCGACGAATGGCGAGACCGCCGTCACCAGGTGCGGACGCGGCACCCGGAACAGCGCAAGCGCATTGAAGCGCGGCACAACGACATCGGTGACGTGCCCGTCTCCGTCGAGAAGCTGCAATTGCCCGCCGTCGTCGGCGCGCCAGCCCGGCGAGAGGCCCAGCACGTAGGCCAGCCGTCGCTGCTTCCCAGGCTGGTCGTCGTCGTGGTGGGTCAGGAAATGCCCTGCACGATAGCGAGTCGCCTGGGCATCGCCGAAGTCGATGTCGTCGACGCCCGTAACCGATCGCACCAAGGCGCGCAGCGGGCCGCCGCCCAGCAGCATACGGAACCGGTCCAGTGCCGGCGGCAGCGGGCCAGGGTCGTAGCCGACGTCATGAACGGGAAATCGTTCGTAAAGATACTGCATGCCGCGACGCGTTTCCTGGAAGATCAGCGCCTGCAACGGCCGCAACGAAGCGGCATCCATCTGCGCGATCGCGGCGGCGTCGAAGTCGCGATGCCGACCTTCGATCCGGGTCACCAGCGCCCAGCGCGACCAATCGAGGAGACAGGCACGCAGCGCCTGCGCAAAGCCATCGGTCAACACCTGGGGCACGACGACATGGCCATCGCGCGCGAAGTCACCCCGCAACTGGTCGAGATCGTGCCGGGCAGCAAGCGGCATGCCATCGCACGGCGTCCCGGCCTGCACCGCATCGACTGGACCGACTCGGCTCATCGGCGCAGTGCCCGCCCGGCCCGGCACTCAGACATGCTCGAGCGCCTCGGCCAGCCGTTCGACCGCGATGACCTCCATGCCCTTGTAGGCGCCGGCCTTAGGCGCGTTCGCGCGCGGCACGATCGCGCGCACGAAGCCGTGCGTGGCGGCCTCCTTCAGGCGCTCCTCGCCGTTGGGCACCGGCCGGATCTCGCCGGCCAGGCCGACCTCGCCGAAGGCGATGGTCTTGTCCGGCAGCGGGATGTCGCGCAGCGACGACAGCACCGACAGCAGCACCGGCAGGTCGGCCGCGGTCTCCTGCACGCGAATACCACCGACGACGTTGACGAACACGTCCTGGTCGCCGGTCATGATGCCGCCGTGCCGGTGCAGCACCGCCAGCAGCATCGCCAGCCGGTTGCCTTCCATGCCGACCGCGACGCGCCGGGGATTGGACAGCGGCGAGGCATCGACCAGCGCCTGTACTTCGACCAGCAACGGCCGGGTCCCCTCGCGCGTGACCATGATGCAACTGCCCGGCTGCTGCGTGCCCGCGCCCGACAGGAAGATCGCCGACGGGTTGGCGACTTCCTTGAGGCCCTTCTCCCCCATCGCGAACACGCCCAGTTCGTTGACCGCGCCGAAGCGGTTCTTGAATGCGCGCATCACCCGGAAGCGACTGCCGCTGTCGCCCTCGAAATACAGCACCGCGTCGACCATGTGCTCGAGCACGCGCGGGCCGGCGATGCCGCCCTCCTTGGTGACGTGACCCACCAGGAACACCGCCGTGCCGGTCTCCTTGGCATAGCGCACCAGGCGCGCGGCCGACTCGCGGACCTGGCTCACCGAGCCGGGGGCTGCGGTCAGCGATTCGGTCCACAAGGTCTGGATCGAGTCGGCGATGATCAGCCCAGGCTTGAGCCTGGAGGCGTGCTCGAGAATGCGCTCGATGCCGGTCTCGGCCAGCGCGTGCAGGCCGTCGAGCGACAGCCCCAGCCGGACCGCGCGCCCGGCGACCTGGGCCAGCGATTCCTCGCCGGTGACGTACAGCCCCGGCAGCGTATGCGCCATCCGCGCCAGCGCCTGCAGCAGCAACGTCGACTTGCCGATGCCAGGATCGCCGCCGACCAGCACCACCGCGCCCTCGACCAGGCCGCCGCCCAGCACCCGGTCGAATTCGCCGATGCCGGTCGATACCCGCACGTCCTCGCCCTGCTGCACATCCTTGAGCGCCATGACCTTGGGCGCGTCGACCTTGCCGGCCCAGCCCGAACGGCGTGCCGCCGGCGAGCGGGCCGAGGCCGCGCTCTCGAGCACGATCTCGGCGATCGTGTCCCAGGCGCCGCAGGCACTGCACTGCCCCTGCCACTTGCTGTAGTCGGCGCCGCATTCGCTGCACACGAAGGCGGTTCGGGCTTTGGCGGCGGGCTTGGCCATCGGCGATCGGTCCGTTGCGGGGGACCGGCAGAATAGCCGAGGGCGGTCGCACCCAAGGAGACGCGGACGCGTGCGCGGCGTCCGGGCATCTGCGTGCCACCAGGCACCGCTACAATCGCTTCGGACAGACCGGCCCGGAGGCCCGCCCCGATGCTTGACCGCGACGACCTCCACGACCGGGCACGTCCTGCCGCCCTGCAGTTCCCATCCCGGATCCGCCGCATGCGGATGCTCGGCGCCGCACTGTGTGCCTTGCCGATCGCCTCGGTGCTGGCCGAACGCGGGGCCCCGGCCTGGCTCTGGGCCGCACTCGCGGTCAACGCGATGGTGTGGCCGCAGGTGGCATGGATGGTGTCGCGCCGCGCACGCGATCCGGTCGCCACCGAGTACCGCAACCTGCTCGTCGATGCAGTGGCAGGTGGCCTGTGGGTCGCGGCGATGGCGGTCAACCTGCTGCCGACGGCGGCCATCGCGTCGGTGCTGGCCTCCGACCGCTTGGCTGCCGGCGGATGGCGCCTGTTCTGGCGGGCCGCCCTGGTGTTCGCGCTCGCCTTCACGGCCGGCTGGGCGCTCGCCGGCTTTCCGTTCGCGCCTTCGACCTCGCCCCGCACCCTCCTCGCGTGCGTTCCGCTGATGGTCGGCTACCCCATCGCGTTGAGCCTGGTGACCTACCGGCTGGGCAGGACGATCGCCCGACAGAACCGCGAACTCGAACGCAGCAGCCGGACCGACTCGGGCAGCGACCTGCCCAACCGGCGGCACTTCGACATCCGGGTGCGCGATGCCTTGTCGCGCTTCGATCGCTACGGCGATCCGGCCACGCTGCTGCTGATCGACATCGACGCCTTCAAGTCGATCAACGACCGCTATGGCCACGGGGTCGGCGATCTCGTCCTGCGACGGGTGGCTGACGTGCTGCGTAGCGCCGCCGGCGCCACCGACACACCGGCCCGGATCGGCGGCGACGAGTTCGCGATCCTGCTCGCGCCCGCCGGGCCGGCGCGCGCGGCCGCAGTCGCCGAGTACGTCCGCGCCGGCATCGCCGCGCTGTCTTTCGACGGCCATCCGACGCTGGCGTGCACGGCCAGCATCGGGGTATCGACGACCCGCCCTGAGTTCGGCTCGCCGGCCGAATGGTTGCGCGATGCAGATAGCGCCCTCTACCGCGCCAAGGCGGCCGGACGCAATCGCGTGGCGATGGCCTGAGCCGGCGCCTTCGCCTAGGCCGCGCCTGCGACCTCGCCCTGACGGCCGGGCACGCGTGACGCCCCCACCGGCATGCGCGGCGTCTCGCCTTGGCGCGCCAACTGCGCCAACGCCATCGCCGCATCGCCGACCACCAGCGGCGCCGGCACCGACAGCATCAGGTTCAGCGGCAGCCCGAATTCTTCGATGCTCCAGCCGTGCGCGTCGAGCACGCCGTCCGGGCCGACCGCCTGCGGATGCCGCTGGCGGATGCGCTGGGCCAGGGTGCCGCCCTCGGAGATGTAGCCGTACACCGGCTTGCCGCGTGCGACCGCATAGCCGACCTCGAAACAAGTGCCACTGTCGGGCTCCGGTCCGCGAAAGAAATCCAGATTGGCGAGTACCGCGTCGGCGCGCTCGATCAAGCCGATATTGGCGCGGTAGATCCATCGCGCCTGCTCGCCCGGATCGACGAGTGTCGCCGGTACGTCCTGGTCGAGCGGGTACAAGCCCTCGATCCCGAAGCGCGCACACAGCGCCTTGAGCTCGGCCCCGTGTGCGCGGGCATCGGGCCGGAACACATCGGGTCCGGCGAGGTATAGGGAGCGGATCATCGCGATCAAGTCAACGGCAGGAGCGCGTATTGTCTCCTCGCCTGATAACACAGGACATGCGACCCGACGCCGCTGACGTTGCGCTGCGTTGGCTGACGGCGCGATGCCTGCAGTTGCAGCGCTGCACGGACATGTTCGGGACGTGGCGACGCGGGCCCAGGCGCCCTGCCACGTGCCCGAGATGCCGGAACTACTCGTCGTTGCGAAACGACAGCTGCCGGCGAAAGGTCGAGGTCGACTCGGGTCCAGAGCGCGGCGGAAACAGCGAAATCTCGCCGGCGGAAATGGCGCGGTCCTGGATCTTCAGGCCAATGCCTTCGGCGCGCTCGATCTCCACCCGGTCGACGCTGCCGTCAGGCGCGATGTGCATGACCCAGGACAACTCACCCACGAACGCCTCGGGCGCGATCGTCGCATCGTAGTTGGGACGCCCCAGGACATAGGGCATGTCCTGCGGTGTGGCGGCGATCAGCGCATCGAGCGTCGCGTAGACCTCGACCTCGCGGCTGCCAGCCGGCGCCGCTGCACCATCCAGGTAGACGACCACGCGCCACGTCCCCGGCGTCGCATCCGGGGGCAATTGCGCGGGAAAGCAGCGCTTGCTGCCGTCGAAGTCCGGATGCGCCTGTTGCGCGACCACCCGCCCCGATGCATCCCGGGTCTCGATCGTCAGCCCCGATGTCGTGGCGTCGGCATCGAGCACCGCGACGCAGACCTGGTGCCCGAAGCGCTCGCCAAGCACGAACGAGCGCGTCTCCTGTCTGGCCAGCGCGCCCTCGGGCGTCTTGGACCACAGGAACTCGATATAAGGATCGGACGGGGATGAGCCCGCCGTACCGGCCAATGCGACATCGCAGGCCAGCAACAGCAGTGCCCCCGCAAGACGCGCCTGCATGCGATTACTCCAGGTCATAAAACCCCGGCGGCGATTGGGTCGCCGCCAGGATAGGCGCCCGCGAAATCGTCAGACGCGCACGCACGATGGACTCACAGATGCGGATCCGACACGAGCGGCGGATCGCTCTTGGGCGTGCAGGTGCCATTGTCGACCCACGAATCGGTCGGTTCGGCCAACGGGCCAGCCCCGCCACTGACGTGCGCAATTTCCTCGCGGGACAGCACGCGCGCCAACACCCTGCCTTCCACGGCCGCGGCCGTACGCTATTCGGACTTCCTGGACGTCACCACTCCTCATGATTGGATGGGACACATCACATCATTGCCACGACGTACGCCGCGACATCGAAAGAGGCCGCGCTGAGCGGCTCCTGCGATCCTTGGACTGCGAAAGTCATTTCGAGATTAGCCCGTGCGCGTGGGCCGAAACCGTGGCCTGCGTCAAAGTTGTCGGCTTCCCGGGTGCCAAGTACCTGAAATCCGCACGCGCGGTTTCGATGAATTGGCAGAACGCATCGAGCACCGGCAGCTCCGGGCACCAGGACTCGATGAAGAAAAACTGGCCCGCCTCATTGACCTCCAGGAACTGCCAGTCGCCCGCCGGCGTGACGATGAAATCGAATCCGCCGCTCACGATGCCCAGCCGCGCCATCAGCGCGATGCAGGCCGCTTCGACCTGGGCCGGCAACGGCGCCGGCTCGCAACGCCGGATCGATCTCTGATCGAGTCGCCAATCCAGATCGCCGCCTTCGAGCGTGTTGGAGTCGATCCTGATCGCAAAGCAGCTATGCCCGAAGAACTGCGCGCGGACCTCATAGGCCTTCGCGACCTTCTTCTAGAAGATGCCCGGCGTCGCCCGCAACAGCGCATCGGGTGGAAGATCGTCCACCTCGACCTTGGCGGTATAGGTCTTCAGGCTCGCCCCGTTCTCCTTCCAGATGTAGCCGCCCAGCGGCTTGTAGATGCAGTCCCGGACCCCGAGGATGAAGTCCCGGATCGTCGCCGGGTCATTGCTGATCAAGGTCCGCGGCACCGTGAGCCCGGCCGCCAGCGCATAACGGAACTGGTGCGCCTTGACCTCGCACAGCAAGGACGCGGCCGGCGGATTGATCCAGAAGGCATCGGCGAACGCTTCGGGATGCGAGCGCTCCGCCATTCGCAGCTCTTCGGTGCAGAACGCCTGGTCGCGCGGATCGACATAAGCCGGCGACGACACCAGACGCCGCCGGCGATACCAGACCACATCGACCGCATCCGACGACACCGTCCGCCCGTCGCAGACAAGCGTTCCGCGCATGCCGTCGCCCCCGAAGTGCACCGTACTGGCGCTGAACTCGGGATAGTGATCGCCGCGCCAGCGCACGACCTCGTGTCCTCGCAACCGCAGCGCATGCCCGGCCACGGCCGCATGGAAATCGCCTTCCACAGTGTGGATCAGCACGCGGCGCGTGTCCGCGGCGGCATCGTCACGGTGCGCACCGCGCCAATCGTCTGTCTCCAAGCCCGCCCTCCTGCAAGCCAAGTCCGCCCTTGCATCTTATGCATGCGGCAAACCCGATGCCGCTGCGGAAAGATGCGCCTGCGATGGCTGTTCGCCGACCAGCCGAAGCCGCCAGACACTAGCACCGCAGGCCAGTGGTGTCGAAAGCCGAGCGGTTCAAGCACGCGTGTGCGCACGCATGCGTATCCTCTGTATCGTCTGCCGCCATCCGGGCCGAAAGACGGGCTGATGAGGCGTAGACAAAAGCACCAGGTCAAGAGGAGTACAACAAAAAGCCCCGACCAAGGCCGGGGCTTTCGATGACGCTGGTGCCGGAAATAGGAATCGAACCTACGACCTACGCATTACGAATGCGCCGCTCTACCAACTGAGCTATTCCGGCTTGGGACGCGAATTCTAGGGAGCGGGGGGCCGGCCGTCAATCGACGAGGCGCAGGCGCAGTTCCTTGGGCAGGGCGAAGACCATGCTCTCGGGCTCGCCGGCAAGCTCGCGCATGCCGTTGGCGCCCAGCTCGCGCAGGCGGTCGAGCACGCCCTGCACCAGCACGTCCGGGGCCGAGGCGCCGGCGGTGACACCGATGTGGTGGCGGCCTTCGACCCAGCGCGGGTCGATCTCGTCGGCGCCGTCGATCAGGTAGGCCTCCACCCCGTCGCGCTCGGCGAGTTCGCGCAGGCGGTTGGAGTTCGAGCTGTTGGGCGAGCCGACCACCAGCACCAGGTCGCATTCCTTCGCCAGATCGCGCACGGCGTCCTGGCGGTTCTGCGTGGCGTAGCAGATATCGTCGTTCTTCGGGCCCTGGATCGCCGGGAACTTCTCACGCAGCGCGGCGATGACGCCGCGGGTGTCGTCGACCGACAGCGTGGTCTGGGTCGTGTAGGCCAGGTTCTCGGGCTGACCGACGTCCAGCGCGGCCACGTCGCCCTCGTCCTCGACGAGGTAGATGCTGCCGGCGCCGGCCTCGGCGCGCCATTGGCCCATCGTGCCTTCGACTTCGGGATGGCCCTGATGGCCGATCAGCACTACGTCGCGTCCAGCGCGGCAGTGGCGCGCGACCTCGAAGTGCACCTTGGTCACCAGCGGGCAAGTCGCGTCGAAGACCTTGAGCTGGCGTCGGGCGGCTTCCTCGCGCACGGCCTGCGAGACGCCGTGGGCGCTGAAGATCACAGTCACGCCGTCGGGCACTTCGTCGAGTTCTTCGACAAAGATCGCGCCGCGGCGCTTGAGGTCCTCGACCACGAATCGGTTGTGGACGACTTCGTGGCGCACGTAGATCGGCGCGCCGAGCGTCTCGATCGCGCGCTTGACGATCTCGATCGCGCGGTCGACGCCGGCGCAGAAGCCGCGGGGGTTGGCGAGGACGATATCCATGAGATGCGCAGTCTACCGGAGGCGGCGGTTCGGAAGCGGAACGGCGGCAGGACGGCGTGTCCGGGATACATGGCACCGAAGCCCTCCCCCGCCCTGCGAAGAAGGGATGGGAGGGCCATGCGCGCGATCTCCCAGCTTTGAGCTGCTCAGATTGCACGCGAACGGATCGTTGCCCCCATCCCAGCCTTCCCCCGCAAGCGGGGGAAGGGGCGGAGCGCAGGCGGTCCTACTTCTTTTTCGCCGGGAAGAAGCCGAACAGGGCAATGCCGATCGCGCCGCCGACGATCGCCGCGTCAGCGAGGTTGAACGCCGGCCAGTAGTGGTCGCGCCAGTGCCACTGAATGAAATCGACGACGTGGCCGTGGATCTGGCGGTCGATGACATTGCCCAGTGCGCCGCCGATCACCAGCGCAAACGGCAGCGCGGTGCGCCAGTCGCGGCGCGGGGTCTTGGCCAGCCAGACGGCCAGTACGCCGCTGATGACGATCGCCAGGATCGTGAAGAACCACTTCTGCCAGCCGCCGGCGTCGGCCAGGAAGCTGAACGCCGCGCCGGTGTTGTAGGTGCGGTACCAGTTCCAGACGCCCTCGATCACCGGGATCGCGGTGTACTCGGGCAGCGAGGTCAACACCCACCATTTCGTCAGCTGGTCGAGCGCGATCACCACCACCGAGAGCGTCAGCCACGGCAGGGCGTTGGGGACGGGACGGGCCATCAGAACCACCTCCGGATCTCGCCGCCGCCATCGCGGCCATCGGTCGCAATGTTCTCCACACAGCGGCCGCACAGCCCCGCATGGTCGGCATGCGCGCCGACGTCGGCGCGACGCTGCCAGCAGCGCACGCACTTGGGCTTGTCGGTCACGCGTGCCGACACGCCGATCGCCGTCGCGCTGGGGTCGTCGACCAGCGTCACGTCGCCGCTGATCAGCAGGAAGCGCAGTTCGTCGACCACCGGCGAGAGCCAGTTGGCGTCGGCGACACCGCAGCGCAGTTCGATCTCGGCATCGAGCGCGGCACCGATCTCGCCGCTGGCGCGCATCGGCTCGAGCACCTTGGCCACGCGTTCGCGCAGTTCGAGCACGCGCTCGAAGTCCTGCGGTCCCCAGTCGGCGTCGCCGTCGAGTAGGGTCAGACCCGTGTACCAGGTCGCGAACTGCACATTGGCTTCGCGCGTGCCCTGCGCCGGCGCGGGCAGGTAGCCCCACATCTCGTCGGCGGTGAAGCTGAGCACCGGCGCGATCCAGCGCACGAAGGCCTCGGCGATGTGGTACATCGCGGTCTGCGCGCTGCGACGCCCGACCGCGTGCTCGGGCATCGTGTACAGGCGATCCTTGGTCACGTCGAGATACAGCGAGCCGAGGTCGACACTGCAGAAGTTCGACAGCGCCTGGACGATCTCGGCGAAGTCGTAGCGCGCGTAGGCGTCCTCGATGCGCGCCTGCAGCTGGGCGGCGCGATGCACGATCCAGCGGTCGAGCGCGACCATGTCCTGCGGCGCGACGAGGTCGCTCGTCGGCGTGAACCCGGCGAGATTGCCGAGCAGGAAACGCGCGGTGTTGCGGATACGGCGGTAGGCGTCGGCGGTGCGCTTGAGGATCTCCTGCGACAGCGACATCTCGTTGCTGTAGTCCGCCGAGGCGATCCACAGGCGCAGGATGTCCGCACCCAGCGTCTTCATGATGTCCTGGGGCTCGATGCCGTTGCCCAGCGACTTGGACATCTTGCGGCCGTGCTCGTCGACGGTGAAGCCGTGCGTGAGGCACTGCCGATACGGCGCCGCCTTGTCGATCGCCACGCCGGTCAGCAGCGAGGACTGGAACCAGCCGCGGTGCTGGTCGGAGCCCTCGAGGTAGAGATCGGCCGGCTTCGGGTACCCGCGCGCGCGCAGCACCGCTTCGTGGGTGACGCCCGAGTCGAACCAGACATCGAGGATGTCGGTGATCCTGTCGTAATCGGCCGCATCACTGCCGAGCAGTTCGGTCGCATCGAGCGTGTACCAGATGTCGACGCCGTGCTGCTCGACGCGCTCGGCGACCGCGCGCATCAGCTCGACGGTGCGCGGATGCGGCTCGCCGGTTTCGCGATGCACGAACAGCGCGATCGGCACGCCCCAGGTCCGCTGGCGCGAGATCGTCCAGTCCGGGCGGCCCTCGACCATGCCGGCGATGCGCGCCTGGCCCCAGGCCGGGTACCAGGTCACGCCTTCGATCGCTTTGAGCGCATCGGCGCGCAGCCCGCCCTGCTCCATCGAGATGAACCACTGCGGCGTGGCGCGGAACGCGATCGGCGTCTTGTGGCGCCAGCAGTGCGGGTAGCTGTGGGTGAGCTTGGAGAACGCCAGCAGGCTGCCCTGCGCGCGCAGGGCGTCGACGATGACGTCGTTGGCCTTCCAGATGTGCAGGCCGGCCAGGGCGGTGTCGCCGATCGGCGGCGTCGATGGCAGGTAGACGCCGCGGCCGTCGACCGGGTTGAGCTGCGCGGCGCTGTAGCGCTCGAGCAGGCCGTAGGCCTTGCCGACGACGTAGTCCTCCTGGCCGTGGCCGGGCGCGGTATGCACCGCGCCGGTGCCGTCCTCGGCCGACACGTGCTCGCCGAGGATCACCGGGATGTCGCGCTCGGCGTAGAAGGGATGGCCGAGCAATAGGTGCTCGAGGGCGCTGCCGGCCACGCGGCCGTGCACGACGATGTCGCCCTCGACGCCGTAGCGACGCAGCGCGTGCTCGGCCAGCGCATCGGCCAGCACCAGCCAGCGGCGACGGCCGTCCTGCGCCGGCGGGCCTTCGACCAGTGCGTACTCGAGATCGGCGCCCAGCGACAGCGCCAGCGACGCCGGCAGGGTCCACGGCGTCGTGGTCCAGATCGGCAGGGCGATCTCGACACCGGCCGGCACCGTCGCGCCGAAGGCGCGTGCGAACGCCGCCGCATCGCGTGCAACGTAGGCGACGTCGATCGCCGGCGAGACCTTGTCGGCGTACTCGATCTCGGCCTCGGCGAGCGCCGAGCCGCAGTCGAAACACCAGTGCACCGGCTTGACCCCGCGGGTCAGGTGGCCGTTGTCGACGATCTTCGCCAGCGCGCGGATTTCGTCGGCCTCGAAGCGGAAGTCCAGCGTGCGATAGGGATTGTCCCAGTCGCCGATCACGCCCAGACGCTTGAAGTCGCGGCGCTGGATGTCGATCTGCTCGTTGGCGTACTCGCGGCACTTGCGCCGGAACTCGACCGCATCGAGCTTGACCCCGACCTTGCCCCATTTCTTCTCGATCGCGATCTCGATCGGCAGGCCGTGGCAGTCCCAGCCCGGGATGTAGGGCGCATCGAAGCCGGCCATGCCCTTGGACTTGACGATGATGTCTTTGAGGATCTTGTTGACCGCATGGCCGAGGTGGATCGCGCCGTTCGCGTACGGCGGGCCGTCGTGCAGCACGAACAGCGGACGGCCGCGCGCATGCTCGCGCAGCTGCGCGTACAGGCCGGTCTCCTCCCAGCGCGCCAGCATCGCCGGCTCGCGCTTGGGCAGGTCGCCGCGCATCGGAAAGTCAGTCGCCGGCAGGTGGATCGTCGACTTGTAGGGATTGGGGGAAGTGTCGGCCTGGGCGCTCACGCGTCATCCTGTCGTTGCGGTTTTTGATCGTGGTGGGGCGCCGGCGGCCGCCTCGGCGAGCAGGGCCCGGGCGCGCACGGCGTCCAGGTCCATCTGCGCGACCAGGGCGGGCAGGTCGTCGAACTTTTCCTCATCGCGCAGTCGCGCGACGAACTCGACCTCGATCCTGCGACCGTACAGGTCGCCGTCGAAATCGAACAAGTGGGCCTCGAGCAGCGGTTCGACGCCGCCGACCGTGGGCCGGGTGCCGAAGCTGGACACCGATGGCCACGGGTCGTCGCCGACGCCATGCACGCGCGTGGCGTAGATGCCGCGCAGCGCAGGCACCTTGCCGCCGAAGCGCAGGTTCGCGGTCGGGTAGCCGAGGGTGCGGCCGAGTTGCTGGCCGCGCACCACACGTCCGGAGACCGCGTAGGGGCGTCCCAGCAAACGGGCGGCGTGGACGAAGTCGCCGGCCACGAGCGCGGCGCGGATATGCGTGCTCGACACCCGCTCGCCGTCGATCGCCAGCGGCGCGATCTCGCCGGCGACGAAGCCGGCCTCGCGTCCCAGCGCCTGCAGCGTCGCCAGGTCGCCGGCACGTCGGTGTCCGAACCGGAAGCCCGGCCCGACCCAGACCTCGCGTGCGCCCAGCCGCGCCAGCAGCACCTGCTCGACGAAGGCCTCGGGCGACATCGCCGCCATCCGCGCATCGAAGCGCAACAGCCCGATGACGTCGGCGCCGAGCGCGCGCAGGCCTTCGATCTTGGCCCGTACCGGCCCCAGCCGCGGCGGCGGCGCGGCGGCGGCGAAAAACTCGCGCGGCAATGGTTCGAAGCTCAGTGCCGCGGCCGCCACGCCCAGGGCCTGCGCGCGCGCGACCGCATGGCGCACCAGCGCTTGGTGGCCGAGGTGCAGGCCGTCGAACGCCCCGATGCAGACCACGCTGCCGTCGGCACACTCGGACCCGCCGGCGATGTCGCGGAACAGCCTGCTCATGGCGTCTCGTCGGGGCGGAAGCGGCGTCGGGCGCCGCCTTCCGGAAGGTGACCGGAGATTATAGCGGGCGCGGCCGCCGCGCCGCCGGCCGCAGGGTCGCGCCCATGGCGACAGTCAGTGCCGCAAGTGGCGCGGCCGCAACCCCAACGCCACCATCGCGAAGCCGTAGGCGGCCGCGCCGGCCCCGATCACCAACGCCAGCCAGGCGATCCGGTGCTGCCAGCCGCTGATCGCGGTCCACTCGCCGATCCAGCCGCGCAGCGCGAGCACCACCGCGGCCATCGCCACGCAGGCGCCAGCCAGCCGCAGCAGGTAACGCCCCCAACCCGGTTCGGGCACGAAGATCGCGCGCTGGCGCAAGTACCGCCACAGCAGCGCCGCATTCACCACACCCGCCAGCGCCGTCGCCAGCGCGATGCCACCGTGCGCGCCGGGCACCGCGTAGAACCACAACGGCGTGGTCAGCGCGATGGTCAATGCGACATTGGCGGCCACCGTCCAGATCGCCGCGCGCATCGGTGTCTTGGTGTCCTGGCGGGCGTAGAACGCAGGGGCCAGCACCTTGCTGAGCATGAAGGCCGGCACGCCCAGGCTCATCGCGGTCAGGCTCACCGCGGCCATCCGCGTGTCATGGGCGCCGAACGCGCCGTAGTTGTAGACGGTCGCGGTGATCGGCTCGGCCAGCAGCAACAGGCCAAGGCCAGCGGGCACGCCCGCCAGCAGCGCCATGCGCAGGCCCCAATCCAGCGACTGGCTGTAGCCCTGCGCGTCCTGGGCCGCGTGCCGGCGCGAGAGATGCGGCAGGATCACCGTGCCCAGCGCGACGCCGAACAGGCCGAGCGGGAACTCGATCAGCCGGTCAGAGTAGTACAGCCAGTCCACGCTGCCGCTGGCCAGCAGCGAGGCGAACGCGGTGCCCACGATCAGGTTGACCTGGGCGACCGACGAGGAGAACAGCGTCGGCAACATCAGCCGGCCGACCTTGCGTACCTCGGCATGGCCGAAGCCCGGCCGCAGCCGCGGCCGCAGGCCCAGCCGCCCCAGCGCCGGCCACAGCAGCGCCAATTGCAGGAAACCTGCGATCAGCACGCCCCAGGCCAGGCCCTGCGGCGGCAGCGCGAAGCGCGGCGCCAGCCACAGCATCGCGGCGATCATCGTCAGGTTGTGCAGCACCGGCGTGAACGCCGGCAGCCCGAAGCGGCCGTGGCTGTTGAGGATCGACGCGGCCAGCGACATCAGCGAGATGAACAATAGGTACGGGAACGTGATCCGCAGCATCTGTGCGGTCTGCGCCAGCAATTCCGGCTGATCCGCCCAGCCCGGCGCGAACAGCCGCGCGACCAGCGGCGCCAGCAGCATGCCCGCCGCGCAGGCCACCAGCACCACCGCGCACAGCGCACCGGCCATATGGTCGACGAAGGACTTGAGCGCCGCCCGGTCGCCGCGCTCCTTGATCTCGTTGAGCACCGGCACGAAGGCCATCGCCATCGAACCCTCGGCGAACACCCGGCGCAGGAAATTGGGAATGCGATAGGCGACAATGAAGGCGCTCATCGCCCCGCCGGTTCCGAACAGCGTCGCCTGCAGCATGTCGCGGGCGAAGCCGGCGATGCGCGACAGCAGGGTCATCGCACTGAACACCGCGCTCGAGCGCAGTAGGCCGCCTCGGGCCTTGGGCGCGGCGGCCGCCGGATCGGGCGCGGTCACCGTCGCAGTCCGTTCAGGCCGGGCCTGTTGACGCAAGTATATGAAAGCACCATAATTTCCTGCTCAAATTTCCATTGGTCCGGCCAAGCCGGATTTTCACACGTCCAGCTTCCAGGAATCCATCGTGGCAAACATCAAGTCCGCCAAGAAGCGCGCCAAGCAGACCGTCGTGCGCAACGCGCGCAACTCCGCCCAGCGCTCGCAGCTCCGCACCGCCGTCAAGAAGGTGCTCAAGGCGCTCGACGCCAACGACGCCGCCGGCGCGCAGGAGGCATTCAATGTCGCCCAGCCGATCCTCGACCGTTTCAGCTCGCGCGGCCTGATCCACAAGAACAAGGCAGCCCGCCACAAGAGCCGCCTGTCGGCCCGCATCAAGGCGCTCAAGGCCGCTGCCTGAGCCCTGCCCGGCCGCCTGCGCGGCCGATGCAAAAAGAACCCGGCTCTGGCCGGGTTTTTTTGTTGATCTTCGCTGAGACCAGGGACTCCCGGCTCCCGTTGGCTCGATTGCAGCGCTCTTCCCCGAAGCGCGCAACGACAGCGCGCGACGCCTCCCTGCGGGCAACTCCGCTTCGCCCCCAAAGCCGAGCGCAGCCAACGTCTGCGGCAGAGCACCGGCCGCGTGCAGCACGCCATGGGCGAACCCGCCCTGCTTGTTTGCTCGCAAAACCAAAACCGGGGTGCGGTTTGAATTTTTCCGTGGGAAAATTAAAACAGAACCCCGGTTTTGAGAGTTATTTGTGTAAACGCCCAGGA
>NZ_JBDJMU010000008.1:0-171157 GCF_039674105.1 Luteimonas sp. TWI596 | reverse complement strand
TGATGAACGGGCGACCGCGCAAGACGCTCGGCTGGGCAACACCAGCCCAGGTGATGGAGAGGGAAATCATCGACTTCAAATCACGTGTTGCACTTGATTCTTGAGACCGCCGTGTACGGTTCCAAGTCGGAAGCCTGGTAAGAGATGAGGCTTCATCCGCCTCCGAAGTGTTGGACCTGGAGCTTGCCAAGGGATCTTTGACCCTTGCTGACGACGGATTGGTCCCATATTCGGCATTTCTGGCGGCGAAGAATGATATGGGGCTCGGTGATGGCGAGACCGAGTGCATCCTCATTGCCTCCGCCATCCAGTGCCAGATCGCTTGTGATGACGGCCGGGCCCGGAAGGCGGCTATCAAGCGGCTCGGGCATGAGTCGCTGGTGACCGGCTCTTTGGGGTTGATGCAACGAGCCTGTAGCCAAGGACTGATCACAACTGAAGCTGCGCATCTTGCCTATCAAGAGATGCGCAAGCTCGGTGGCTATCTTCCACAGATCGATGTGGACTTCTTCACCAAAGAAGTGACCCTGCTAGATGGTTTCGGGGCGCAACCCTAGCTTGTCTTCACGAAGAATTCGATTCGTATGCTTGGAAAGGCGTGCTCGTGTCTCGACAAACGGGTTCGATATCGTCTTCTTGATCTGCGACGGATTCTGGAAGATCGCTCCGCAGAAATGGCATTCGTGGTCAATGTGGGGCGTATATGCCCACTTCCCCTTATCGAAGTGAGGCTCTTCGCACTGCGGGCATGACAGAGCCACGACGCGTCCTTCGATGTGTGGCAGCGCTGTTTGCGCCATGTAGTAGCGCACTTGTTCGGCATCAAGCTCGATGCCATCTATCTCGACAGACTCATACGTGTCGTCCACCTTGGGCCACTCTTGGCCTTCCTCGCTTAGCGCATGCAGATGGATTCCGGTTTCTTCAGGAGCTGTGGAGGTCCAAAGGATGGCAGGATTTGATCCCCAGATTTGTATCCCTCCTGGGTAGTCCTGCTGGCGTATCTTTATGGTTCTCGGCGCAGCTATCTGGGACCGCGTGCCCGGCTCAAGGTGGCTCCGCAGCTGTGAAAGCGGGTTTCCTATTGCGATTTCCGAGTCGGAGAACTGTCGGCCGCATCCATGACATTGATGCTTCTTGTGAGGATGAACTGCGAACCAGTCGCGGTCGAGATGGGCGAACCCGCAGTGGCTGCAGTGGACACTGATGGTTCCAAAGCCGAAGACCCCCGACACCATGTAATTGATTGCGTCGATCTCATCGACTACAAACCAATCCGAGGACAATAGGTCTGTCGTGAATGGGATCCTCAGCCTTCGATAGGTTTTGTCGATGTCCTTGACTGAGTCTCGGCCCAAGCGCCTGGCATGGACATGGATGCCTCTATCGGTGGGCAGGGTGGTAGTGTCGTATGACGCGGGCACTGACCCCCAAAGAGCTATCCCTCCCTCGTAACGGTCAACCTCTAGATCGAGAGACTCACTCTCCGAAATGGGTGCGTCATGCGCGGCCACGCATTCTTCTGCCGCCACGCCATATTTTGCGGTGGCGTTTGCATGATGGGATAGGCACCAGTATCGGCTTCCCCCGTCTCGCCTCTTTCCGACGTTCACTATCTCGCAGGTCATACGATCACTCCTTGGGCTTCATGCCCATCGCAGGTGAAGGTCTAACGGTGCATCTGTAGCGTAGTAATCGTTGAAGCTATTTCAGAAGTACGTTGCGGCTGCTATGAGGCGTCTATCAGGCTCTTAATCAGCCCAAGTGCTTGCTTCTGCTTCTTGGCGTCAAGCTGAGAAAGCAGCAGGATGGCCTCAGCGACAACATCCGATGCCGCCAGGAAGTAGGCCGCAGGAAGGTCTAGAAGCCCTGCGAGCTTCTCGATGGTCTCTAGGTCTGGCTTGTGCATCCCTCGTTCATATCGGCTGATCCGAGGCGCCGTCGTGTTTGAGTCATCCACGCCCATGAGCATTTCGCCTAGCTGGGCTTGGGTCCAGCCCTTAGCCACGCGTGCAGCGCGTAGGCGATGACCAAGGGTTGTAGGCGTGGGCTGAGGAGCGGGCATCCAGTAGAAACAAACACGTTGACTCTCCAGAGTTTGACCGCATAAGCTTAGCTGGTCATTTGCGTTCAACGCAAAATTGAATCTGGAGGCTGTCGTATGGGTATGAGGTGCTGGGCAGTGGTGGGTCTCCTGGCGTTCGCTGCTTCTGCCGAGGCTGCGCAAAGCCTGTCGTGCCAACTGCAGAGCGGCCAGTTCAGTGCGGGCGGGGTAGGGCATCCCAAAGTCTCCGAGTTCGTCTGGGCCACGGGTCATGGCTCCGCCACGCCCACTGGACCCATCCGAACCAGGATCGGCCGCATCGAACCTGTGGAAGGCCGGAACTACAAGCGCGCTATCAAGCTCGATGGCAAGCCCATTCTGCTGCCTCCGGAAGCGCATAGCGTGGTTGGCTTCGGCAAGGTCTACGACTTCGGGGGAGTCGTTGCCTTGGCTTACCTCGGTGAGCGTGAGGAGGACTCGTCCGCCCGGCCTAGCCAGATCGTCGTGGTCATCAATAAGCCCGGGTCAGTGATCGATAGCGAAGTGCTCCCTGGCGCGAGCCTCAACCCGGGCAAGCACTGCTTGCTCATCGACTGAAGGAACACACATGAAGAAGCTTTGGATGGTTTCCGCAACAGTGCTGCTGGCGGCTTGTTCTGGTGGGCCCGGCAATGGCGATGTTGAGAAGGCGCTGACGGCGCATTTCAAAGAAGTTACGGGAACGACGATGACGTTTGAGCACTTGAAGGTAGGAGAGTGCGTGCGTGGGGACAGTCCCGGCTACGCGTGCAGTGTCACTGGAACCGCCCGCTACCAGATCGGCACTCGCACCGAGCAACAGCAGCTTGTCGGCACTTTCGTCATCGACAAGGTCGATGGCACTTGGACCGTCGTAGACCGTCGCTGAATTGAAGCCCGCCAACCAAAGCTAGGAAGCTCGTATGTGGACCTTGTTCAAGGTAATCCGCTGGATCATCACCGGTCTCGCGCTTTGGTGGCTGTGCGGTGTGGTGTTCGAAGAAGGCACGACGGCTGACGGAGCAGTCTTCGGGATGGTGCTGTTCGGGCAGCTGGTCTTCTGGCCCCTTGCGCTACTGTGGGGCTTGCCGTGGCTGTTCCGTCGCCGAACGCCCAAACTGAAGAAGCATAGGCCTGAAGAGTTCGAGCCCACGGTTTCCCATGACCACATTGCCTTGGACCTGGGCAGGGACACTATCTGGGTTCGGGACCCCGTGAAGGGCGAGCGCTACCTGCGGCGGGCTGAAGTGCTCTCCATCCGCACTGGGGAATACAACTACAAAGGCGTTGTCACTCATCGCCTGGAAGTGCAAGTGCGGGATGTCGTTCACCCGCTCTGGCTGGTTCCTTTCGTGCGCCACTCTGATCGTTGGCTCAAAAGCACTGCAGTCAATGAATCTGAGCGGGACGAGTGGTTCGCTAGGATGAAGGCATGGATCTCTCAGACCTTGTAATCGGCGAGTTGGGAGGGTCTGAGGTAACCACTATTTTGTCCGTTAGCGATACTGTCGCAGTCCTCCCATACGGGATCCATGCCCTTTGCTCGCAGGCGTGATTGACTCCCCCGTCGCCAACACCTAAGGGGAGGGCGGATCCCGGAACTTTGCCGGTCTAGCAAGGGACCGGGGAGGCTCTCACTCTATGAGATTGACCGTAGGTATAGTTTTTCGACTGCTGCGCTTGCCGTACTATTGGCCGGTCGGCGGTTTGCCGGAGGAGCAGGGGGCGAAATGGATGTTTTGAAGGGGGCTGTGATTCACAGTCTGGAGAAGGAAGCGCACGACTCGATGACGACGGTGCGGAAAGCCAATGATCCGCTAGACGTGTCGGACAAGATGGTGAATCGCTTGGCCCAACAGTTGGCAGATCTCGTCGGCAAGGAAGGCAGCGCAGTGCTATGGGGGCAATTTGCCCCAGCCAATCGGGAGGGGGACTTTCCAGGTTCGGTTCGAACTCTGCTTGCGGCAGAGTTCTGTCCAACGCTGCTGATGGATCTTTCGCTAGTCGCTATGAAGGAACTGCGCGAGCAGGCTGAGAAAAAGACTGGGGCAACGGGAGGTCATATCTTCTTTGGTCAATACCAGAGCAAGGGTTCAGATTTCCTCTTGGTGGCAATGATCAAGCAGAAGGGCGCGATCACCTTATCTGAGGATCTTCGACCTACGGAGATCAAAGAGATCGACATGTCTAAGCTTCATCAAGCTGCTCGCATCAACTTGGCGCGCTACCAAGTTCACCTTAGCGCCCCCAGTGGAAACGACGATGCGGAAAGCACGAAGGCTACAGAGACTGAGGAGAAGACTTATCTCTGCTTTGTGAATCGAAAGGGTAGAGAGGATGTCGCGGACTATTTCGTGGATGCGCTGGGTTGCGTAAAAGGAACGTCTTCTTCCCAGCTGACCACTAAATTGCTGAGGTTCGTCAAGCAGTTCGTACGGAATGTGCCGGAGATCGCTGACTCTCATGCTGAGATCAAGCAAGGGGTGGTTGATTACATGCAGTCACTCGATAGCAGCCAAGTCGTTAAGCTCGACGAAGTTGTTCAAGCTGCGAAGGCGAAGGTTCATCCCACATTTGCCCAGCATCTCGATCCTCTGAAAGTGTTTCTTAATTCGGACGAATGCCAGATTCCTGAAGAGTTCTCCCTTAGCCGCCAGGCGCTCCGGCCGCATATCCGGATCAACGCCAAGAAGGCGAACTGGGGGCTGTGGTTTGAGACGGGTATAGTCGGTACCAGCAATTCAGAACTTCTCTACGACGCTGCGCGAAAGAGTCTTATGCTGACCGACCTGCCGCCAGAGACCGTTGATAGTATCGAAGCAGCGCTTCGCGCTCGTGGGCAGCTGTAATCATGTTTTCCGACGTTGTCAAACTCTATCGAGCGGCGGGCATGCCCTTGATCTCAGGGGGGCGGTTTTCCTTCGAGGGTTCGGCAGATGAGCTATTAAGGAGCGCGGTTCAGCGGTGTCAGGAGCTTGGTGCAGGCTTTGGTCACTTCGCGGACGGCCCTGACTATGACGGCGATGAGCTTGAGTTCACTTGGGCTCTCGCCGTTAACGAGTCAGGGCGCTTCTACGGATCAGTGGATGATCTTGTAGCTAGATGCGAGTCAATACATCGCGGCCAGTTTCCTGAAAATTTCTACATCGCCGCGCTTGATTTCTTTTCTGGCGAAGAGCTAGGGGAAGAGAACCGTGAGCTGCTCGTTTTGAAGAATCTTTGTGAGCTCATCCGCTTGCTAAGCGAGTTAAGTGTGAGTGGGGACCTTGCCGCCGAGGCCGGGCGACCATCACACCTAGTGTTCGTGAAGCCGGCCTCGTCCGGTTCACCTCCGGTCACGGTTGAGATCACTACGCGCATCCAAGCGAAGATGCTCGAAGGAGATTTCCCTGATCTGGCTGTCTTGAGCGATCTCTTAACAGAGAGTGGGAAGGGGAAGGTTCGAACGGAGGAGTACAAAGCCATTTTCCGGCTCGCGGTTGCCGGTGCGTGTGCAGATGAGCCTACCGCAGAGGCTAGATTTGGAGTTTTGTTGGATCACTGGGGAGGCGTTCTACGTCGATTCCGGTATGACGTTGAATGCCTGGTGGATCGAATTTCGTTTGAAGGGCTTCGGCGCGAGATAGTCGAGGCCGAGCTAAACTTTGTTGGACGGATGAATACTGCGGTAGTAGAGAATGCCACGAAGTTCTTGGGCATACCTATATCCCTTGTAGCCGTCGCTGCGGTGGTTGGGGGGAGCTCTATCGGCAATGACCTGCTTGTTTGTGCGGGTGCTGTGATCGTTGCTCTCGTTGTAAGCGGTGTAGCGAGAGCTGTGCGTTTGCAGATGGCAACAACGACAACGGCATTTGAGGCTGCGCTCGCTGGTATGCGTGCCCGCGCTTCGGCTGGCGGTGGTGTCTCGGAAAGCCTTGATGATCTGGAAGGTACCTTCCGCCAACGGCGCGCGTTCGCGAGCAGAGTGATCGGGACGTTCAATGCGCTGGCTTGGGTGCCCCCGCTGCTGGGCGTGGCTGTGGTGGTTTGGAAGTTTCCCCCGCTGTGGCTTACGCGGTTGCTCGCTGATATCGGGTGGGCATAGGGCCTCCCGGGGCTAAAACTAAGCGCGAGAGTCACAAGCAAGAGCGCACTTAGGCATTGCCCGTTGGGCAATGCGTGCGCAAGAGGCTGTGCCCCTTGACCCCCTAAAAAAGCGCTTGCCAAAGCCTAAATCGTAGGCATAAAGGCAGGTGCGGGGGCCGGAACAAGGAGCATCAATGGCCATTTATCACACCAGAGTAAAGACCTTCAGCCGTGCCCAAGGGCATGCATCCACCGCTGCAGCAGCCTATCGCGCAGGCCTGCTCATCATCGATGGCCGCACCGGTCTCCGGCACGACTACCGAAGGCGCGGCGGGGTCGTTGAGACCCGTTGCCTCGCTCCCGACGACGCTCCCGATTGGGCTTTCGATCCTCGGCAGCTTTGGCCTGCAGCCGAGGCTTCAGAGCGGCGCAAAGACGCTACCGTTGCTCGTGAGTTCGAGGTGGCTCTGCCACACGAATTGAGCAATGAGCAGCGTTCAGACCTGGCAGCTGAAATATCGCGCTGCTTGGTCCAGCGTTACAGGTTCGCTGTCCAATCCAGCATCCATGAGCCGCAGACCGCTGACGGGCTCAACTATCACGTCCACATCCTAGCCACGACCAGGCGGATGGACGCAGACGGGTTGAAGGACAAGACCAGGGAGCTGGATGGCGGCCCTTCAGGCCGAGGGGAAGTCGAATGGATCCGGGCAATGGTAGGGGAAGCCATCAATGCCCATCTTGCTGCTGCAGGTGTCTCGGCCCGTGTCGATCATCGTAGCCTTAAGGACCAAGCGGCTGAGGCCGCAGAGCAAGGGGATGAGCTCACAGCAGCGGAGCTTTCCCGCATTCCTGGGATTCATATGGGAAAAGATGCCACTGCCTTACACCGCCGAGGCGTGGATACCGATTTGAACCAAGGCAATGAGGAGATTGATCAGGCCAACAACGCTGCTTGGGATCGCGCCGTGGCTCAGATGGCAGAAGAGGGCAGGTTGATGGAAGCCGCATCCGATCAAGCCGTGCCGGTTGGCTCGCGTCAGGTTCCACTGATCCCCGCCACGCAACCAATGCTGTCTCTTGGTGGAGAGACTCGTCTGGGTAACCTGGCCAGGGAAGTCATGACGGTTGAGGCGGTTGCCGCGCCCCTTCATCGGCAACCGGAGGCCACAGCATCCAAGCAGACCCTGAAGGAAGTGTTGGAGATGTGGGCCGAGGCGTGGATAGAGGCGCTTCGAGAGAAGCTCAAATTCACGCGCAGATTGCTGCGCAACAGCACTGCTCTGATATCGGCTCATGGGACATTGCCCAGGCTCCGTGGCAACTTGGAAGAACTGCTCGCGCGACTGAAGAAGTTGAAGCGGGACGCTCTACGCTTCAAGCGTAGGCTGAAAGCTGAAGATCGTGCCCAGCACGTATTGGCCCAAGCAGAATTTGCCTTGGAGAACTTCGAAAGCCAAAACCCAAGGCCGGGCCTCTTGAATCGCTCAGACTGGTCGCGTCGTCGGGCGCGCCGGGTTCGGGCTGTTGAGCTGGGACGCAAGGAGTATCAACGCGCTCACGAAGCCACCGGAACCAAGGCCCAGGAAGACTACAACCGTCGAACAGGCGAGTCGTTGTCGCAACTGGAGAATTGGAGTGAAGTGCTGTTGCGTAGATATCCGGTGGAGGATGCGCCCATTGACGCTCCTGAAGCCCCTATTCCAGCGGACCCCTTGCTCGTAATGAATCCTGTCAGAGATCCTGGAGCACGGTTGCACTGATATACAGGCGAAGGCCCCGGCGAGCCGGGGCTTTAGCTAACCTCGTTTCGAAAACTCAGTGGTAGGTAGGTCCGCGAGTGGGCTTGGACACCGCGCCACGACGCTCTGAGATCATGTCACTAAGCTGCACCTGGTCGCGTTCTACCACGGCTTCTCTGACCCTGACGGCAGGTTTCAGGGTGTGGTCGTCAGCCGGGGGCTTTGGAGCCATGCATCGGTTGATCAGCTCGTCGGCAATTTCGAGGGCATGGATGATGTCTTCGATCCGCTCTTGCGTGTCTCGTGTCCGGTCTTGGGCAATCAAAGGGCATAGCACTCGACTTGCGATAGCCAGCTTTCTTTCTAAGGGCATATGAAGCTCCTAACGTGGGGGAGCTTTCATAAAACCATCATTTGCGTTGATCGCAATAGTCGCGGCGTTTGTCAGTGCCAATGTTGGCCCGTTAGAGATACTCCTAGACGTTCCATGTAATTTTCCTGGCGCGGAGATCCGCTACCCCAGCAACTTCTTCAGTGCAGCGAGCTCAAGATTGAAGCTCAAGGATGAGAGCCCTGCTGTCTTGAATTCAGGGGTGACCAGCCCATTGAGCTTTTCTGCCGGGGTAAATTCCCGGCTGTAGACGGGATGGTGCTCATCATCAAGCTCGTGGCCGACGATCTGGGCGCGCATTTCTGAGGCGACACCGAAGCCCTGCATCTGCTGGATGACCGTCTTACGCAGGGAATGGAAACCGCGCTTGGCCTTGGGCCACGTCTTCCCGTGCTCGGCGAGGTGGCGGGTAAAGGCCTTGGAAATCCAGTTCCCCGCGCCATTGACGGCATTGGCCTTCGCTTGGGGGAAGAGGCGGCTTGAGGTGGGCAGGCTGGCTACATAGTCGCCGAAGCCCAGGGCAATCAGGTCGGCGTGGATCGGGACAGTCCGGATACTGGCCTCGCTCTTGAGGCGCTGGTGCTCGCCGTCGTCATTAATATGGATGTAGGCCACCCCTCCCTCCGTTTGCACATCGCTCACCAGCAGCTGCCCAACTTCAGAGGCACGGGCGCCCGTATACAGGCCCAACAAGGCTGCCCAGCGCGCGGCAGGTGACAAGGTGGCAAAGGCCGATGGGGCAAAGAGGAGGCTGATCTGCTTCAGGTCGAAGGCCTTGAAGCCAAGCTTGCGCCGCTTTCGCTTAGCGCTATTGCCGTATGAGACATGGCTTCGGGCCGGATTGCTGTCTGTGTAGTAGCCAGCGGCAATCAACCAGTCGAAGAAGCCGCCCAGGTAGGACTGTTTGTTCACTCGGGTCGGGGTTGAGATGCCAGCATCGGCCAGTGACTGATAGAAGTTCGACAGGTCGATCCGGTTGATGCTCGGCAAGGGATAGTCAGGGCCGGTCGTGCGCACGAACCCGTCAATCGCCGACTTCTTGATGCTGTAGGTCTTGGGGATGGTGTCTGGGGCGATGGCCTTGAGCCAAAGATCACGCGCTTCCATCAGCGACAGGATCTTGCTGGGCTGGGGCTTGGAGGGGGCTGCTGGGGCGGCGGCTACTGCGCCGAAGAACGCAGGATTGACCCGTCCGATACTCTCGATGGCGCGAGTCAGCGCCTCGGTGTCTTCGCCTGGTTCTGCCTGGATACGCAGGGTGCCATTGGCGTCTCGTTCCAGGGTGTAGTCCTGAAGCCGTTTTCCCCGAAGCTCCTGGAGCCATTGATCTCCCGTCTTCTCGCCCATGCCGTTCTTCCTGATGGCGCTGAAGACCTCAGCATAGCGGGCGGCCAGGACCAGGGCGCAAGCCTGGGCGCTGCGCATTTCGCGCGTTCGAAGGCTTCGCTTGAGAATTCGGCAGCCCAAGAGGGGCTGTAGATCGACGGGCACGCGCTGACGGAACGAAAAGCCCGCTGGCGTCTTGATCAAGTGATGGGGAACTCTCATCGGGATGTGTCCCGATTTGTGTCCTGCCCCTTGCTAGGCCCAGAAAAGCAAAACCCCTGATTTCTCAGGGGTTTGCAGAGTCTGGCGGAGAGAGGGGGATTCGAACCCCCGAAGCGCGGTTTAGACGCTTACACACTTTCCAGGCGTGCTCCTTCAACCACTCGGACACCTCTCCGGATCTGTCCCGCGCGGGCCGCGGGGCGGCACGCTGCGACGGCTGGACCGCCGCGGGCCGGCCATTCTAGCTGGGCCGGGGCCCGGTCACAAGGAAGGGGGATGGCCGTGGCAGAATAGCGGCATGTCCTATCTCGTCCTCGCCCGGAAGTGGCGTCCGAAGCGGTTTGCCGAGCTGGTCGGGCAGGAGCACGTCGTGCGTGCGCTGACCAACGCGCTGGAGACCGGCCGCGTCCACCACGCCTTCCTGTTCACCGGCACCCGCGGCGTCGGCAAGACGACGATCGCGCGCATCTTCGCCAAGAGCCTGAACTGCGAGCGGGGCACCTCGTCGGACCCGTGCGGGGAGTGCGAGACCTGCCTGGCGATCGACGCGGGGCGCTACATCGACCTGCTGGAGATCGACGCGGCCAGCAACACCGGCGTCGACGATGTGCGCGAGCTCATCGACAACGCGCAGTACATGCCCTCGCGCGGTCGGGTGAAGGTCTACCTGATCGACGAAGTGCACATGCTGTCGAAGTCGGCGTTCAACGCGCTGCTCAAGACGCTCGAGGAGCCGCCGGGGCATGTGAAGTTCCTGCTGGCGACGACCGACCCGCAGAAGCTGCCGGTCACCGTGCTCTCGCGCTGCCTGCAGTTCAACCTCAAGCGGCTGGACGAGGACCAGATCCAGGGCCAGATGACCCGGATCCTCGAGGCCGAGGGCATCGCGGCGGATGCGGCGGCGATCCGGCAGCTCTCCAAGGCGGCCGATGGCAGCCTGCGCGACGGGCTGTCGCTGCTCGACCAGGCGATCGCCTACACCGGTGCGGGCGGCGAGGGCGGTGCGCTCGCCGATGCGGCGGTGGCGACGATGCTCGGCAGTGTCGACCGCACGCGGGTCGGCAACCTGTTGTCGGCGCTGGCGCAGGCCGATGGCGCGCGGCTGATGGCCGAGGTCGCGGCGTTGGCCGAGTTCTCGCCTGACTGGTCGGGCGTGCTCGATGCGCTGTCCGAAGCGTTGCACCGCATCCAGGTCCGGCAGTTGGTGCCGGAGGTCGGCATCGAGGCCGATGGCCTGGATCTCGATGCGCTGGCGGCGTCGGTGCGGCCGGAGGTCGTGCAGCTGTGGTACCAGATGGCGCTCAATGGCCGCCGCGACCTGGGCCTGGCGCCGAGTCCGCGTGCGGGCTTTGAGATGACGGTGCTGCGGATGTTCGCGTTCCGCCCGACCGAAGGCGGCAACGCCGGTGCCCCGGCGGGCGGCGGGGCCGGGCAGGGCCGGGCATCCGGGCCGGCTGCGGCGCGGGCCGCGCTGGGCGAAGCGTCCGCGCCGCCGCGGGCGGCCGCACCGGCGCCCGAGGCCGCAATGCTGGCGCGTCCGACGCCGCCTGCACCGGTCGATGCGGTGCCGATGGCGGCCGCCGGCCAGGGCATCGACGTGCCGCGCAAGGCGCCGCCGGCCTCTCCGGCTGCACCTGCCCCCGAACCTAGCCCTGCGCCGCGTGCCGAGCCGCCTGCGGCGCCCGCGCCGCGCGCCGAACCGGCGCCGTCGGCGGCCAGGCCGTCGATGACGCTCGATGCCGACGGCTGGCTGGACCTCGTGGCCGATCTGCCGTTGCGCGGCCCGGTGCGTGAGTTGGCGGCCAGTGCGGCCTTCGTCGCGCTCGACGGTGATGTGCTCAAGCTGGCGTTGCCCGAATCCGACGAGCACCTGAAGGCGCCGATCATGGTCCACCAGTTGGCGTCGGCGCTCGCCGGGCCGTTGGGCGCGACGCCGCAGATCCGCTTCGAGACCGCGGCCGCGCGCACCGCGCCGACGCTGCACGAGCGCAATGCGCAGCAGCGCGATGCGCTGCAGGCGGCGGCCGAGCAGAATTTCCTCTCCGATCCGGACGTGCAGCGCCTGATGTCGCAACAGGGCGCGCGCGTGGTGCCGGATTCCATTCGCCCCTACGACGAACAAGGACTTTGATGATGCGTGGAAATATCGGCCAGCTGATGCAGCAGGCCCAGAAGATGCAGGAAAACATGCAGCGCGTGCAGGAAGAACTGGCCAACCTCGAGGTCGAGGGCAGCGCCGGCGGCGGCATGGTCAGTGTCACGCTGACCGGCGCCAAGGCCTGCCGCAAGGTGCGCATCGATCCGTCGGTGCTGTCGGACCCGGAGATGGCCGAGGACCTGATCGCGGCGGCGTTCAACGACGCGTCGAACAAGGTCGACGAGGAATCGAAGGCGCGCATGGCCGGCGCCACCGCCGGCATGCCGCTGCCGCCGGGCATGAAGCTGCCGTTCTAAGACCCGCGGTCTCCAGGGCGGGGCGCCTGGGTGCGCCCCGTTCGCCGATGTGGCCCGCGGCTCAGTGCGGCGTGCGCATCGTGGCCCTTCCTTCTAGCGTCCATCGCGCATGTCCGCATTGCTGGAACAACTGATCGATGCGTTGCGCGTGCTGCCCGGGGTTGGGCAGAAGTCGGCGCAGCGCATGGCCTATCACGTGCTCGAGCGTGGGCGCGAGGGCGGTGCGCGGCTGGCCGCGGCGTTGGCCGAGGCGGTCGAGAAGATCGGCCACTGCGCGCGGTGCCGCGACTTCAGCGAGACGCCGGTGTGTGCGACTTGCGCCAGCGCGTCGCGTGATGCGCAGACGCTGTGCGCGGTCGAGACGCCCGCTGACCGGCTGGCGATCGAACAGGCCACCGGCTACCGCGGGTTCTACTTCGTGCTGCAGGGCCGGCTGAGCCCGCTCGATGGCATCGGCCCGCGCGAGCTGGGCCTGGATCTGCTGGCCGCGCGGCTGGCCGAGGGCGAGGTGCGCGAGCTGATCATCGCCACCAATCCCACGGTCGAGGGCGAGGCCACCGCGCATTACCTGGCGCAGATCGCGCGCCAGCACGGCGTGCGGCCCAGCCGCCCCGCGCATGGCCTGCCGCTGGGCGGCGAACTGGAGTTCGTCGATCGCGGCACGTTGTCGCATGCGTTCGGCAGCCGCAGCGAAATCGGCGATTCGTGATCCACGCGCGGGGATGCGTTCGGTCTGAGCCGAAGGCGCGACAGCGGTATGCTCTGCGCCATCGCGAATCACGAGTGACGGCTCCATGACCATCTTCCACAAGATCATCCGCCGCGAGATCCCGGCCGACATCGTCTATGAGGACGAGCACCTGATCGCGTTCCGCGACATCGGCCCGCAGGCGCCGGTGCATGTGCTGTTCGTGCCCAAGCAGGACTACGCGACGCTCAACGACGTGCCTGAGGACGCGCCGGAGGTCATTGGCCGGCTCGCGCTCGCCGCCGCGCGCTATGCCAAGGCGCAGGGCTTCGACAAGGACGGCTATCGCATCGTCATGAACTGCAACGAGCACGGCGGGCAGACGGTGTACCAGATCCATCTGCATCTGCTCGCGGGCGCGCCGCTCGGGCGCTTCGGCACGCCCGCGTAAGCGCGCGGGCGCGGGCTTACCAGTAGCCCCACCACGGCCAGGGCGCGGGGCGGGTCAGCACGTCGACCGTCTCGCGTACCGGCCACAGGTAGACCACGTCGGCATCGAGGCGCGGGAACCGGTAGTCGTACTCGCCGATCCGGCGGGTGTCGTAGCCGGCGATGCGGCCGGTGAAGGTGACTTCGCGGTTCTTCTCGAACACCGCCGGGTCGTAGAAGCCGGCGCGGCAGGCGATGAAGCGGCCGTTGGTGTCGTCGCTGGCCCAGTACGGGCGGCCAGTCGCGGTGAGCCGGGTGGCGATCATCTCGAAACACGTGGCGTCGGGCCGCGGTTCGACCTGGACGATGCGTCCGCCCCAGCGCACCGCGGTGCCGGTGTAGTCGCCCTGCACGGCGGCATGCGGCGTGGGCGATTCGGCGAAGCCGCCCTGCAGCGGCTTGGGCTGCGAGGCGCAGGCGCCCAGCAGCAGCGCCACGGCGCTGATGGGCAACAGACGGGCGGGGCTCATCACAAGGTCTCCTTCGCAGCGGGCGTTGCGGTGGGGCGATGTGCGCGCAGGTCGCGCGCCAGCGTGGGGTCGGCCGGGACCGCAGCGTAGCGTGCGGCGACGAAACGGCGGGTGAGTGCAGCCAATGCGACGGCGTCGCCGGTGGCCGGGGCAATGCGCGCCGCCCAGGCCGAGGCGGGCTCGTGCGGGAGGCGGCCCAGGCCCCGGCGGGCATAGCGCCGGCCCAGCCGGTGCCAGGCGCGGAGCACGGGGTCGCGCTCGCGTTCGCTGCGGGCGATCACCCACCCCATCGCGCCCAGCGCCAGTAGCGCGACGACGGTGAGCAGCACGACCAGGCCGCTCGCGCCCAGGGCGCCGAGGCCGAGCCGTTGCAGCATCGTCTGCTGGCGGTCGGCATCGAAGCCGAGGACGAAATCGTTCCAGCCGCGTCTGGCCCAGTCGCCGAGGTCGAAGATCGGTGCGAAGCGTGCGCCGCCGATGCGTCCGGCCGCGAGGCGGTCCTCGAGCGTGTCGTAGATGCGTTCGGGCGCGACCGCGGCGGTCGGGTCGACGCGCACCCAGCCGCGGCCGGCGAGCCAGACTTCGCTCCAGGCGTGGGCGTCCATGCGCCGCACCAGCCAGTAGTGGCCGTAGGCGTTGCGGCGGCCGCCGACGTAGCCGGTGACCACGCGCGCGGGGATGCCGGCCTCGCGCATCAGCACGGTGAAGGCCGAGCTGAAGTGCTCGCAGAAGCCGGCCTGCTGGTCGAACAGGAAGTCGTCGATCGCGTGCCGGCCGGGCTGCGGGGTGTCCAGGGTGTAGGCGAAATCGCGCTCGATCCAGGCCAGCGCGCGCGCGACCAGCGTCGCGTCGTCGGGGGTGTCGGCGCGCCACTGCCGGGCGAGCGCGCGGGTGCGCGGGTTCAGGCCGGCCGGCACGCGCAGCGCCTCGGTGCGTGCGAGTGCGGATAGCTCGGCCTCGAACTGCAGCGGCGGCGCCGAGCGCAGGCGCCAGCGGCTGACGCTGTCGAGCCGGCGCGGGCTGCGCAGGGTGTAGTCGCGCGTCCCGCGCACGCCGTCGGGCAATGCCGTGGGCAGATCCAGCGCGACCATCAGGTCGCGGCCGGTCGGTTCGATCACGACCTCGTAGTCCCAGGTCGGCGTGCCGTGGACGACCAGGTCCGGCGTGGGCGGCGGCTGCCGGCGTGAGCGCGTCCAGGTCCGGCCGTCGTAGTCGGTGAGCGTCGGCCCGCGCCAGTACATCTGCGAGACCGCCGGCTCCGGGCCGGTGAACGCCGCGCGCAGGGCCGGTGCGTCGTCGGCCAGCAGGTCGAGCCATTGGCCTGCGCCCATCTCGTCCGACAGCCCCGGTGTGGCGGAGGCGCGGTCCGGCACGCCCCACAGGGGCGTGGACAGCCGCGGGAACAACCAGAACACCGCCAGCGCCAAGGGCAGGCCGAGCGCGATCAGCCGCAGCGCGGTCGTCCATCGGCGGCGGTCGCTGTCCGGCGCCAGGCCCGATTCCGCATCCGACAGCGCGAGCAGGGCGACCACCACCAGCAGCGTGCCGGCCAGGCCCAGCAGCAGCGACAGCGGGCCCTGATCCAGCAGGAAGGTGGCGAACGGCGCGAACAGCGCGAAGCCGAGCAGGCTGCGGGCATCGCGCAGCGTGCGCAGCTCGGACGGCTTGACCGCCAGCATCGCCGCGAGCAGGGCGCATCCGGTCTCGCGTCCCACCGTGCCGCCGGCCTGGGCGAGCACCCAGCCCAGCAGGGCGAGGGCGGCGCCGCCGCGCAGCCAGGCCGGCAGCTGGCGGCGACCGGAAACCGAGGTGACCAGCACGCCGACCGCGGCGACGGCGATCGCCACCGGCAGCGCAAGCTGCAACAGCAGCGGCAGCAGGCAGACCGCCGCGGCGAGCAGGGTGCGGCGGCGTCCGCGGTCGTCCAACAGTTGGCCCGTGGCGCGGGTCATGGGCGCTCGGGCATCAATGCGAGCGCGCGCAGGCAGGCCTGGCGGTGGTGCGCACCGCGGTCGGGGCCGAGCGGCGGATGGCCGGGCACGCGCAGCAGCGAGCGCACGCCGTCGCGCTCGGCGGCGTCGACCCAGCGCGCGAGCCGGCCGATGCGTGCCTCGTGAGCGAGGCCGCCCAGCGTCGCCCAGTCGAGCACGACGTCGGTCCCCTGCGGCCGCTCGAACTCGCGCACAACCAGGGCATCGCGCCGGGCCGAGGATTTCCAGGCGATCGCGCGCCGCGCATCGCCCTGGCGCCAGTCGCGCAGGTGATGCAGGTCGTCGCCGGCCGGGTGCAGGCGCGCCTGTGCATCCTCGCCGGCGCCCCGCGGCAGCGGCGGGCCGTGCGGCTCGGGTGTGGGATGCACCAGCAGCCGCACATCGGGGCGCACCCAGGCCCAGGCGCGGGCCAGACCCAGCGGCCGGGTGCTGGAGATGCGGATGCGCGGCGAGGCCATCCAGCCGCGGCGCTGCGTCGGCAGTGTCAGCGTGGCCTCGCCGCCGGTCTCGTCCAGCGACAGCGGCGCGGCGACGGCGTCCTCGCAATCGACCCGCAGGCCGCGGCGCTCGCGCCCTGGCGCTGCGCCCACGTGCACGTGCAGCGACATCGGCCGACCGGCCGGGACCGGCTCGCCGCGCACGGCGCGCACCTCCAGGCCGCTGAGTTGCAGTTGCGTCCACAACAGGCTGGACAGCGTCGCGCCGCCGAGCAGCAGGCACAGCAGCAGCGCCGGGTTGTTGTTGTAGTTCAGCGCGCCGGCCGCCATCGTCGCCAGCAGCGCGATGACGAAGCCGCCGAATGGGGTGGGCAGCACGTAGATGCGCCTGCGGTCGATGCGGACCGGTAGCGCTTCGGCGTGGCGCGGGCGCATCCAGCGTTCGAGGCGGCGGCGCAGACCGGTGGCGGCCATCGCGTCAGTCGACCGGCACGGCCTGCAGGATGCCGGTCGCCAGCGCATCGCCGTCGCCGGCGTCGTCGGCGACCAGCCGGTGCGCGGCGATCAACGGAAACAGCCGCTGCACATCGTCGGGCAAGGCGTGCGTGCGGTCTTCCAGCAAGGCCAGTGCGCGTGCCGCGCGCAGCAGGGCCAGCCCGGCGCGCGGCGACAGGCCGACACGGACGCCGGGGTGGTGGCGGCTGCGCGCGAGCAGCGCCTGCACGTAGTCGATCAGCGCAGGGCTGGCGTGGACGGCGGTGGCGGCGGCACGCATCTGATGCAGGTCGGCTTCCCCCAGTTGCGGCAGCGTGCCGGCGATCAGGACGCGCCGGTCCTCGCCGGCGAGTAGCGCGCGCTCGGCGTCGCGGTCGGGATAGCCGAGGTTGAGCCGCATCAAGAACCGGTCGAGCTGCGAGTCGGGCAAGGGATAGGTGCCCGACAGGTCCACTGGATTCTGCGTGGCGATGACGAAGAACGGGTCGGGCAGGGCGTGCGTGGTGCCGTCGACGGTGACCTGGTGCTCGGCCATCGCCTCGAGCAGCGCGCTCTGTGTGCGCGGTGGCGCGCGGTTGATCTCATCGGCCAGCAGCACGTTCGTGAACACCGGGCCGCCGTGGAACTCGAAGCGCCGCGCGGCGCCGTCGTAGACCGAGACGCCGACGACATCGGATGGCAACAGGTCGGAGGTGAACTGCACGCGCTGGAATCCCAGCCCGACGGTCGCGGCGATCGCGTGCGCGAGCGTGGTCTTGCCCAGGCCGGGCAGGTCCTCGATCAGCAGGTGGCCATCGGCGAGCAATGCGACGAAGGTCATGGTGACCGCGGTCTCTTTGCCGAGCACCAGACGATTGACCTGGGCGCGTGCCGACGACAGGGCGTTGCGCTGTGCGTCGGTTAGCATGGCGCGGGTCGTGGACGGATCGGGCATGCGCGGTCTTCCCTGCGACGTTCTTTTCCGAGTGTAGCGAGGTCGGGTTCAATGCGGCGGATCGAAATGCGCACGGTGTTCGTTGCGCTGTGGGTGCTGGTCGTCGCGCTGAAGCTGGGCATCGCGATGCGCTTGCCGCTGTTCGTCGACGAGGCGTTCTATTGGCTGGAGGGGCAGCGTCTGGCCTGGGCGTACTCGGATCTGCCGGGGCTGACCGCCTGGCTGATCCGCTTGGGTACCGCGCTCTTCGGCGATGGGCTGCTGGCAGTGCGCCTGCCATTTGTCGCGATCTCGGCGTTGGTGCCGTGGCTGCTGGTGCGCCTGACCGCGCGTGAGTTCGACGCCGATGTGGCCTGGGCCACCGGCTGTCTGGCATTGCTGCTGCCGCTGCTGGGCTCGCTGGGCGTGATGGCGTTGCCCGATGCGGTGCTGGCGCTGGCGACGGTGTTGTGCCTGGACGCCGGCACGCGGCTGCTGCGGGGGGTGACCTACGGTGCGTCGCTGTTGCTTGCACTCGGCCTGGCGCTGGGCGCGTTGAGCCATTACCGCTTCATCGCGGTGATCGCCGTGGGCATCGTCGCGCTGGCATCGCTCCCGTCCGGCCGTCTGGCCCTGCGCGACCCGCGGTTGTGGATCGCGATCGCGTTCGGCGCCGCGGCCTGGGGGCCGTTGCTGGCCTGGAATCTGGCCAACGCCGAGGCCGGGCTGCGCTTCCAGATGGTCGACCGTCACCCGTGGGCGTTCCACCTCGACGGCTGGCAGTTTCTGGTGATCCAGGCGGGGTTGGTGACGCCGCTGGTGTTCGCGGTGCTCGCGCTCGCGGCCTGGCGCATGCGCCGCATGCCCGACGATGCCGCGCGGTTTCTCGCGCTGTGCGGCGTGTTGATCGTCGTGGGGTTCTTCGCGCTGGGCTTCGTCGCCGATACCGAGCGCGTCAGCTTCCACTGGCCGCTGCCGGGCTATCTGGCATTGCTGCCGCTGGCCGGCTTCGTGCTGGTCGGCTGGCCGCGCTGGTTGCGGACGCTGACCTGGGTCACGCTGGTCGCCGGGTTTCTGCTGGTCAATGGCTACTACGTCGCGGTGTCGTCGCCGCAGGTGCGCGAGCGCGCCACCGCGCTGAAGTGGTATCCGTCGAACTTCGCCGGCTGGGACCAGCTGGCCGATGCGGTGCGCGAGATGCGCGCCGACATGCCCGACGACACGGTGCTGGTCGCCGACAACTTCAAGATCGGTGCCGAACTCGGCTTCGCGCTGGGCGATCCGGACATCCGCGTGCTCGATCATCCGCTCAACCGCCATCACGGCCGCGCGCCGCAGCTGCAACTGTGGGGGCTGCAGCTCGACGATCGCGCCGATTTGGGGGGGCGGCCGGCGCTGGTGGTGGTCGGCGCGACCGACGTGAAGTTCAGCGCGCTGCTCGAGCGCTACCAGCAGCTGTGCGCGCGGCTGGGCAGCCTGCCGGTATCGCGCGTGGTCAACGTCGATCGCGGTGGGCAGCGGTTCCTGCTGCTGCGTCTCGATCGCGACGCCGTGCCGGATGCCGCGTGCGTGACGCCGGTCGTGGCGCATGTCGATGCGCCGACACCGGGCGCGCGCGTGGCGGGGCAGGTCGAGGTGTCCGGCTGGGCGATCAAGGACGTGACCGGTGTCGAATCGGTCGTCGTGACCCTGGATGGGGCGCCCGTCGCCAGCGCCCGCTATGGGCTGCGCAACGCGTTCGTCGGCGGCTTCCTGCGGGGCCGGTCGCGCGATCCCGGGCAGCCGGACATCGCCTTCACCGCGACGCTCGATCTGCGCGACCGGCCGCCGGGCCTGTACTGGCTGGGGCTGGAGATCGTCGGTCGCGACGGCTCGGTCGAGCGCTGGGCCGAGCAGCCACTGCGCGTCGCCGCGCCTGAGTGATCGCAGGCGCCGGCAGCGCCTGGCTTGAGTCGGCGGGCGTCGCGGACGAGAATCGGGAGTCCGGCCGCGTCGCGGTCGTCGACAAGGCCGCACCATGCACAACCTCCGCGTTTCCATCGTCCAGGGCGCCACGATCTGGCACGATCCGGAGGCCAATCGCGATTACTACGGCGGCCTGATCGCGCCATTGCGCGGTATCAGCGATCTGGTGGTGCTGCCCGAGACCTTCACCAGCGGCTTCAGCAACGACGCGATCGAACGGGCCGAGGACATGGACGGGCCCACCGTAGCCTGGATGCGCGCGCAGGCGGTCGCGCTCGATGCGGCCGTGACCGGCAGCGTGCAACTGCGCGACGGCGACGGCGTCTACAACCGCATGCTCTGGGCCACGCCCGATGGCGAACTGCAGTGGTACGACAAGCGGCACCTGTTCCGCTACGCCAACGAGCACAAGCGCTACGCGCCGGGCCGGGCGCGGCTGACGGTCGAACTCAAAGGTTGGCGGATCAATCCGCAGGTTTGCTACGACCTGCGCTTTCCGGTGTTCTGCCGTAACCGCTTCGATGTCGAGCGCCCGGGACAACTGGACTTCGACCTGCAGTTGTTCGTGGCGAACTGGCCGGCGGCGCGTGCTTATGCGTGGAAGACGCTGCTGCGTGCACGTGCGATCGAGAACCTGTGCTACGTGGTGGGCGTCAACCGCGTCGGCCGCGACGGCAACGGTCTGGACTACAGCGGCAACAGCGCCGTGCTCGATTTCCTTGGCACCCCGCTGAGCGAATGCACGGACGCCGAAGTCGTTTCGACCACGACGCTGCTGGCCTCGGAACTGGCCGCGCATCGCGAACGCTTCCCGGCGATGCTCGACGCCGACCGCTTCGAGATTCTCGACGCCTGACAAGCCTCTCGCCTCCCTCGCATGCGGGGGAGGCCGGCGCGCAACGCGCGTCGGGAGGGGGCGGGGGCTTTCCCTGGGAAGCCGCCCCCACCCCAACCCTCCCCCGCAAGCGGGGGAGGGAGAAGAGTGATTCGGTCGCTGAGGTGTCCGGAGTGGTGTGCGTGGAAGACTTCAGCCATGCATGGAGAAGGCGACCCACAACGCTCTTCGCTCCCCCGCACGCGGGGGAGGCCGACGCGCAACGCGCGTCGGGAGGGGGCATGGGCTTTCCCAGGGAAGCTGCCCCCACCCCAACCCTCCCCCGCACAAGCGGGGGAGGGAGAAGGGCGTTCCGGTCGCGTAGTAGTGCGCGTGGGGCGCTCCAGTCGCGCATGGAGAAATGACGCACAACGCTCTTCGCCTCCTCCGCCTGCGGGGGAGGCCGGCGCGCAGCGCGCGTCGGGTGGGGGCACGGGCTTTGCCTGGAAAGCTGGCCCCCCGTCCCAACCCCCACCCGGAAAGGGCGCAATGCCCCGCAAGCGGGGGAGGGCGACACGCACGCCTATGGCGCGTTGGTTACTGACGTTGACCCGATGCTCGGACACGACACGGGGCCCGAAGGCCCCGTGCTCGACACGATGTTGGCGACTGGCCTCAGCGACCGCCACCGCGCGGACCGCGGTTGCCGCCGCCGGGCGGACGACCGCCGGGGCCGCGACCACCGCCCGGTCCACCCGGTCCGCGATTGCCGCCACCTGGCCCCCGGGCGCCGGCGCCCTTCGTGCCGCGGTTGCCGCCCGGACGCGGGCCGCGCGGGCCGGCGTTGGGGTTGAAGCTGCCGGGGTTGGCGTGGTCGGACGGGAACGTCGGGGCGCTGTCGGGGTGGCCATATGGCGCGCGCGGCCGGCCTGCGCCGGCACCGGCCGGCTTGGAGGACCAGGGGCCCTGGCCGCCGCCGCGGGGACCCTGTCCACCCGGACCGCCGGGGCCGCGCTTCTTCGCGCCGGCACCGCCGTAGGGCTTCTTGGGGCCGCGGCCGTCGGCGTTGCGATGGCCGCTGGGGCCGGTCTCCACGCCATCGGGCACATACCAGGTGCGGAACGCGGCCGGGTTGCCCTCGGGCAGGGCGCGCGCACCCTTGTCTGCGCGTTGCTTGAACGGCTTCTGCGACTGCTTGGCGGCGGCGTCGCCGCTGACAGTCAGGCCGCCATGGGGCTTGCGCGGGCCGCCACGGCCACGACCGCGATCCTCGCGCACGTGGTCGAACCGGCGCAGCTCGCGCCCTTCGTCGGCGCCGCTGGTGTGGCCGTTGACGTAGGCCTTGCCGGCGCCGCCCCTGCCCAGGTGCACTGTCGACTTGGCGGCCTTGCGCTGGCCGATCACCGGCTGCAGCGTCAGTGCCGGCGGCGGGCCTTCCTCGAGCTTGAGCTCCTTGCGCAGCGCCTCGACCTGCGCGTCGGGCAGTTCCTGCGACTGGCCGCGCAGCAGCGGCTGCGGCAGCACGACCTGGCCGTAGCGCACGCGCTTGAGCCGGCTGACCTGGCAGCCCTGCGATTCCCACAGCCGGCGGACCTCGCGGTTGCGGCCTTCCTTGAGCAGCACCTGGAACCAGTCGTGCGATTCGGTGCCGCCGATGCGCTCGATCTCGTCGAACTTCGCCGGCCCGTCCTCGAGCGCGACGCCGCGGCGCAGCCGGTCGACGATCTTTTCCGACACCGTGTCCTCGCCCTCGGGCGCGCGCACGCGGCACACGTACTCGCGCTCGACCTCGTAGGAGGGGTGCATCATCGCGTTGGCGAGCTCGCCGTCGGTGGTGAGCAGCAGCAGGCCGGTGGTGTTGATGTCCAGGCGGCCAATCGCGATCCAGCGCGCGCCCTTCAGTGCGGGCAGGGCATCGAAGATCGTCGGCCGGCCTTCAGGGTCTTCGCGCGTGGTGACTTCGCCCTCGGGCTTGTTGTAGATCAGCACGCGCGCCGGCTCGGTCAGCGCGCTGGCGACGAAGACCTTGCCGTCGAGCTCGATGCGGTCGCCGCCCTTGATCGACATGCCGGTCTGTGCGACCTCGCCGTTGACCTTGACCAGGCCGTCGGCGATGCGCTGCTCGAGTGCGCGGCGCGAGCCCAGCCCGGCCTGCGCGAGCACCTTGTGCAGGCGTTCTTCCAGACGCGGTGCGGCCTCGGCGTCGGGCGTCTCGCCGCGCTTGAGCGACAGGGTGCGTGCGGGTTTTTCGGTGTTGCGTTGCTGCGTCATGTGGGGCTCCGGTCGCTGTCGCCGTCGGCGGCGAGGGCGGGGTCTTCGTCGGGAATCGTGGAAGGTGTGGCGTCGGACGGGGCGTCCGGCGGAAGGTCTTGCGGTGCGTCTTGCGACGAGACCGGGGCCTCGTCCATTGGGTCGGGTGTGGCGTCCGACGCCTCGTGCGCTGTGGCGCTGTCGGCGTCGGCCTCGTCGGTGGAGGCGGGGGTGGGCGCGTCGTCATGCCCGGCGATGCCGCCGATGTCGCGCGCGCCCTCATCGCTGTCGCTCTCGGCGCCGGCCAGGCGCAGTTGCGGGTCGAGCTCGGCGAAATCCTTGAGCTCGGACAGCGGCGGCAATTCGTCGAGCCGCTTGAGGCCGAAGTAATCGAGAAAGGCCTTGGTGGTGCCCAGCAGCTCGGGGCGGCCAGGCATGTCGCGGTGGCCGACGACGCGGATCCACTCGCGCTCCTCGAGTGCCTTGATGATGTTGCTGTTGGTGGCCACGCCGCGGACCTGCTCGATCTCGCCGCGCGTGATCGGCTGGCGGTAGGCGATCAGCGCCAGTGTCTCGAGCGTGGCGCGGGTGTATTTGGTCTGCCGCTCGCTCCACAGCCGCGCCACCCAGCCGTGGACGTCGTGCTTGACCTGGTAGCGCCAACCCGAGGCCAGCTCCACCAGCTCGACGCCGCGCTCGGCGCAGGCCGCCTGCAACTCGGCCAGGGCCTGTTTCAGGCTGTCGTCGGGCGGCGCCTCGTCGAGCGTGAACAGCGCGCCGAGCTGGGCGACGGTCAGCGGCTGCGTGGAGGCGAGCAGGGCGGCCTCGACGATGCGGTTGATCAGGGTCTGGTCCATCGGGACGGTCGTAGGATCCGGAAAGGGTCAGGATTGGGGCGGGTCGGGGACGTCGTCGTCGAACTCGCTGGAAAAGCGCGTCGGCGGTGCCTCGCCGTCGGCACTGGCCAGCGACTTGATGTAGATCGGCGCCAGCGGCGCGTCCTGCACGATGTCGAGCAGGCGTTCCTTGGTGAGCTCGAGGATCGACAGGAACGTCACCACGACGCCCAGCCGGCCTTCCTCGGGCTCGAACAACGATTCGAAGCGGTGAAACGCGCCGCCGGCCAGCCGGGTCAGCACCTCGCCCATGCGCTGGCGCACGCTCAGCGCCTCGCGCCGGATCGCATGCCCGGTGAACAACTCGGCGCGCTTGAGCACGTCGTGCAGGGCCAGCAGCATTTCGCGCAGTTCCACCTGCGGCGGCTCGCGGTTGACCGGGCGCTCGGGCAGCGCGACCTGTGCCGGCGTGGTATCGCGGTCCTGTCGCGGCAGGCGGTCGATGTCCTCGGCCGCCTGCTTGAAGCGTTCGTACTCCTGCAGCCGGCGCACCAGCTCGGCGCGCGGGTCGCCCTCGTCGCCTTCCTCGACTGCCGGCCGCGGCAACAGCATCCGCGATTTGATCTCCGCCAGGATCGCGGCCATGACCAGGTACTCGGCGGCCAGCTCGAAACGCAGCTCCTGCATCACGCCGATGTAGTCGACGTACTGCTGGGTGATCTCGGCCACCGGGATGTCGAGGATGTCGAGGTTCTGGCGACGGATCAGGTACAGCAGCAGGTCGAGCGGCCCTTCGAAGGCCTCCAGGATCACCTCGAGCGCGTCCGGCGGGATGTACAGATCCTGGGGAATCTGGAGCACCGGCTGGCCATGCACCAGCGCCAGCGGCATTTCCTGCTGCTGGGGCGAGGGGCCGGGGGCCGCGGGCGCGGTCTCGGGCTGGCTCATTCGGGGCGCGGCCCCATCGGGTCGCTCGGGAGCGGGATCACTGGCGAGGCATCATTGGCAGGGCGTGGCGACAGGACGGCGGCCACTGCGGCGCGGGTCCGATCGGGTGCGCGGCATCGGCCGGCGCGATAGGGACAACGGTGCTGCGAGGACGTCTTCGGACCGTACGCCAAGCGCGAAGCGCGTCTGCAGCTGACAGGCGCGGAGATCGGAAGGCGTCGGACCCGGACCGGTGCGACGACCGCGGGCGGGCTGGCGTCTGGAGCGACGCGCCGCCGCGGCGGAACGGGGCCGGGGTTGCTGGGCAACAGGGTACGCGCAGCGCCCCGGCCATGTCCAGCGTCCCGATGTTCCATGGGCGATCGCAGGTCGTGGCGCTCGGGTGTCGAGGCCAAGAAACGCACGAACAGGAGACAGGCCACGCGTCGTCACGCATCCGCCGCGCGCCGGGCATCTGTTGCGTTGCAGCATTACACGCGCCGATGAAAACGCTTACATTCCGCGGCAATCGCGCATAGCGGAGTGGGGATGAGCGTCACCATCAAGGACGTCGCGAAGGCCGCCAACGTGTCGGTGGCCACTGTGTCGCGCGCCCTCAACGGTCATCAGAACGTGGCCGAGGCGGTGCGTCGGCGGGTGGCCGAGGCGGCGGCCCAGTTGCGCTACAGCCCGCACCACGCCGCGCGCAGCCTGAGCAGCCGGCGCACGCAGACCGTCGGCGTGGTGCTGCCCGACCTGCATGGCGAGTTCTTCTCCGAGCTGATGCGCGGTGTCGACCAGGTCGCGCGCACGCGGGCACTGCACCTGCTGGTGTCGAGCTACCACGGCAACCCCGAGGCGCAGGGCGCGGCGCTGCGGGCGATGCGCGGCCGTGTCGACGGACTGCTGCTGATGTCACCCTATGTCCACGACGCGGAGTTCCTGGAGCGCAACGTCGACGTCAGCCTGCCGCTGGTGCTGATGAACGCCGCGGGCGAGAGCGCCTACCGCTCGATCGGCATCGACAACTATGGTGGCGCCCGCGAGATGGTCCGCCATCTGGCTGCCGCGGGGCACCGCCGCATCGCCTTCATCACCGGTCCCGACGACAACGACGATGCGCGTGAGCGTCTGCGTGGCTATCGCGACGGCCTGGCCGCGGCCGACCTTGGCCACGCGCCCTGGGAGCTGAAGGGCCAGTTCGACGAGGACTCCGGACACCGGGCCGGCGAGGCGTTGCTGGCGATGGACGCACGCCCCGACGCGGTGTTTGCGGCCAACGACATGATGGCGATCGGTTGCCTGTACGCGCTGGGACGGGGCGGCGTCCGCACACCCGATGAGGTCGCAGTTGTTGGTTTCGACGATATCCCGCTTGCACGCTACGTTCACCCGGCGCTAACGACGATGCGCGTCGACATCGCTGAACTCGGCGCGCGCGCGCTCAAGGCGCTCGTGGCTCTGGAGGCGCATGTCGATGGCGCGCCGCCCGGCGACGACGCGCTGCTGCGTCCCGTGCTGGTGGTCCGCGACTCATGCGGCAGCCGGTCGCCGCAATGACCGCCGCGCCATGCAAGGCACCTTGGGAGGGGGGCCGATGACGATCCGCACGTCCGCACAAGACCTGCCCGGCCATCTCCTGTCCGGGTGAGGGCCGTGCGCGCCCCGCGCGTGACCGCGCCCGGCCATCGCCCCGTCTTTTGGTTTCCGCTATCCGAATCCCCCGATCCTTTCTTCGAGAATCCCAGATGAAACCCCTTCGCCAACGCTCGCGCCTGATCTCGCGTTCCCTTCTCAGCATCGCATTGACAGGTTGCCTGTCGATGACCGCGCCGGCTGTGCTGGCACAGTCCACCGCGGCGACCATCCGCGGCCAGGTGACGGTCGATTCGGCGCCGGCAGGCGAGGCGCGCGTGACCGCGATCAACACCGCGACCGGCCTGACCCGCAGCGTCGCGGTCGGCGCCAACGGCAGCTACAACCTCGCCGGCCTGCCGCCGGGCACCTACCGGCTGCAGGTCGAGGCCAATGGGCAGAGCAGCTCGCAGAACGTGACCGTGGCCGTCGGCCAGACCGCCACACTGAACCTGGGCGTGGGCGGTGTTGCCGAGACGGCGACCGCGGGTGAGGCGACCGACATGGATGCGGTGCGTGTGACCGCGCAATCGCTGGTCGAGACCAAGACCTCGGAAGTGGCGACCTACGTGTCGCAGAAGCAGATCGAGTCGCTGCCGCAGGCCACGCGCAACTTCCTCGCCTTCGCCGACACCGTGCCGGGCATGGTGTTCCAGCAGGATGGCAACGGCAACGCCAAGCTGCGTTCGGGCGGCCAGTCGGCCAACAACATCAATGTCTTCATCGACGGCGTCGGCCAGAAGAGCTACACGATGCCCGGCGGCGTGCCCGGCCAGGACTCGAGCCGTGGCAACCCGTTCCCGCAGTCGGCGATCGGTGAGTACAAGGTCATCACGTCCAACTACAAGGCCGAGTTCGACCAGATCAGCAGCGCTGCGGTTGTGGCTGCGACCCGTAGCGGTACCAACGAGTTCGAAGGCAGCTTCTTCTGGGATCACACCGCCGCCGAATGGCGTGCCCGGACGCCGGCCGAGCTCGACAACGGCACCAAGTCCGAGTCCAAGGAAGAGCAGTACGGTGTGTCGTTCGGGGGCCCGATCCTGCAGGATCGCCTGCACTTCTTCGTCGCCTACGAGGCAAAGGAATACAACACGCCGCGTACGCTCGAGCTGCTCGATGACAGCCGCTACGACGAGGCCGATGTTCCGGCCGAACTCGTCGCCGGCATCGGGCCGGCGAACTCGCCGTTCAAGCAGGACATGTACTTCGGCAAGTTGAGCTGGTCGGTCGACGACTACAACCTGATCGAGCTGTCGACGCAGATCCGCCGCGAGGAGGAGACGATCCGCAACAACGGCGAGTTCACTGTCGACCGTGCCAGCTTCATCGACAACGATGTCAGCCGCTACGACCTGCGCTGGCAGTACAGCGGCGACCGCTGGCTCAACGACATGCACCTCACCTACGAGGATTCGGCCTGGGTGCAGCAGCCGCTGGTCGGCGGCAACGGTTACATCCTGACCGTGTCCGACTACAACGCCACGAGCGGGTTCCGCGAGAACACTCGCAGCATCGTGAGCTCCGGTCCCGGCTCGGGCAACCAGGACAAGGGCCAGAAGGGCTGGTCGTTCCAGAACGATCTGACGTTCAGTGGTTGGGATGCGCACACCCTGAAGATGGGCGTGAAGTTCAAGCAGGTGGATCTGCTGTCGACCGAGCGCAACTTCACCAACCCGCAGCTGTACTACGACATCGCGCAGAGCACCGACCAGCCGTACCGGATCGAGTTCGGTCGCGCGATTCCCGGAACGCCTGGCGGCGTCTTGAGGTCGGACAACAAGCAATTCGGCATCTACGTCCAGGACGACTGGGAGGTCAACGAACACCTGACGCTGAATTTCGGCCTGCGCTACGACTACGAGACCACGCCGGCCTACGAGGACTACGTGACGCCGGCTGGCCTGGCCGCCAACCTGCGCAATTATCCGAACCTGCAGAACTCCGACATCAATGTCGAGAACTACATCAGCAACGGCAGCAACCGCAGCGCCTACAAGGGCGCATGGCAGCCGCGCCTAGGCTTCTCCTACGATCTAGCGGGCGACCAGCGGCATGTGATCTTCGGTGGTGCAGGTCGGTCGTACGACCGCAACCTGTTCACCAATCTGCAGAAGGAGGAGCAGACGGTCTCCTACGCAGCGCCGTATCGCGTGTGGTTCACCGATGTCGATGGCCAGTGCCGCAATGGCGGCGGATGCGTCGCGTGGGACGACAGCTATCTGACCGAGGCCGGCCGCGACCAGCTGGTGAACTCGGGCCAGGTCTCGCGCGAGTACTACCTGATCAACAACGATTTGAAGGTGCCGTACTCCGACCAGTTCAGCCTCGGCATTCGCAACGCGTGGGACTTCGGTGAAACGACGTGGAACAGCGAGGTCGCCGTCGCCCATGTCCGTAGTCGCGACGGCCTGTCCGTGCGCCTGGGCAACCGTCGCCCGGACGGCAGCTTCTTCGAGCCGGGGAGCAATTTCGGTCCGCCGTGGAACTACGATCCGCCGTTCGGCCGCCTGGTGCTGTTGGACAATGGGCTCGAGACCCGCACCAACTCGTTGCTGGTGAAGTTCGACAAGCCCTACACCAATGCATCGGGCTGGGGCGTCACGACCGCGTACACGTACACCGATGCCGAGCGGAACTCGAATGAAGACGGCGCCGGAATCTTCGATTGGCCCTACGCGGGTTATTACGGCTACCTGCCGGTTTCGCAGATTCCGCGGCACCGTTTCGTCACGACCGGCATCTGGGATGGTCCTGGCGGCATCACGTACTCGGGCAAGCTGACGCTCGAAAGCCAGCGCGAGCGCGTCGGTGTGAATCGTAGCCAGGGCGAGGCCTTCTTCGATTCGTATCGCCCCGAAGGCACCTTCGGCCATCTGCAGCTCGATCTGGCGGCCCAGAAGGTGTGGCACGCCTCCGACGACATCAGCCTGCGCGTGCGCGCCGACGTGTTGAACGTGACCAATCGCTACAACTGGGAGTCGTACAACGACGACTGGACGAGCGAAAAATTCGGTCAGCACAACCTCGCCATCCGCTTGCCGACCCGCACCTTCAAGCTGTCGTTCGGCATCGACTGGTAAGTCACCCCCGCTGCCGGCCTCCCTCGGGAGACCGGCAGTTTTATACTCCACCCTGAAAACGATTTCACCGCGAGGTTTCCTTCACGATGCGATCCCGTCTCCGTGCGTTCTCACTCCTGCTCCTCGTCGCGCTTGCGGCCCTGTTCCTGGCCGGTTGCGGCAAGCAGGAGCCCGCCGAACCGGCGGTGCCGCCGCCCAAGCCGGGACCCATCGCGCAGGTGCCCGAACCTGAGCCCGAACCCGAAGAAAAAGGACCGCCCGAGCTGCCGCCGCTGTTCGCCGATATCGAGCGGCGGACGTTCCAGTTTTTCTGGGACACCACGAACGAGGTCAACGGCCTGACGCCCGATCGCTTCCCGTCGCGGCCGTTCTCCAGCGTCGCCGCGGTCGGCTATGCGCTGACGGCGTATCCGATCGGCATCGAGCGCGGCTGGGTCAGCCGCACGCAGGCGGTTGACCGCACGCTGACCACGTTGCGGTTCTTCCGCGACGTGAAGATGGGGCCGCAGGCCACCGGTACCGGGGGCCACCAGGGCTTCTTCTATCACTTCATCGACATGGACAAGGGCCACCGGGTCGAGCCGTGGGTGGAACTGTCGAGCGTCGACACCGGCCTGATGATGATGGGCGTGCTGTTCGCGCAGTCGTACTACGACCGTGACGATCCGCGCGAAGCCGAGATCCGCAAGCTCGCCGACCAGCTCTACCGCAATGTGCGCTGGCCGTTCCTGCAGCAGCGCAAGCCGCTGATCTCGATGGGCTGGTACCCCGAGAGCGGCTTCATCGAGCACGACTGGACCGGCTACGACGAAGCGATGCTCGTGTACATCCTCGCGCTCGGCTCGCCGACGCATCCGGTCGGTCCGGAGGCATGGGAGGTGTGGACGCGTACCTATGATCGGCTGTGGGGCGTGTTCCGCGGCCAGGAGTACCTGAGCTTCGCGCCGCACTTCGGTCATCAGTACAGCCATGTCTGGGTCGACTTCCGCGGCATCCGCGACGACTACATGCGCCGTCGCGGCATTGATTACTTCGAGAACAGCCGCCGCGCGACCTATGCGCAGCGCCAGTATGCGATCGACAATCCGATGGGTTGGAAGGACTACGGCGAGAATGTCTGGGGTCTGACCGCCAGCGACGGGCCGCAGCGTACCGATCAGGACTACAACGGCGAGCAGCGCGAGTTCCGTCACTACAGCGCACGCGGCGCAGGCCTGGACGGCGCGTTCGACGACGGTACGATCGCGCCGACCGCAGCGATCGCCTCGATCGCGTTCGCGCCCGAGATCGTGATCCCGGCGACCGAGGAAATGCACGGCCGCTACGGCGACTTCCTGTACTCGAGCTATGGCTTCCTGGACGCGTTCAACCCGAGCTTCAATTACGAGGACGTGCCGCTGAAGACCGGCCGCATCGTGCCGGGCAAGGGGTGGGTGGCCAGCGACTACATCGCCATCGACCAGGGCCCGATCCTGGCGATGATCGCCAACTACCGCAATGACTTCGTCTGGAACGTGATGAAGAAGAACCCCTACATCCGCGCCGGTCTGGAGCGGGCAGGGTTCACCGGTGGCTGGCTCGCTGGCGAGGACGAGCCGAAGGACTCCGGGCCGCCGGATGCCGATGCGGCGACTGCGCGTGCAGTCGGCATCGCCGAGTCGCGCGGTGCCAATCAGACGCCGCCGCGCGATGCGCCGGCGCCGGCGCCCGCGCCCGCGCGCGCGTCCGACCCGGTGCCGGTCGAGTGAGTCGCGTCGGGCGCCGCGCGTGGCGTGCACGGGCAGGACGGGCATGACGACCGTGATCCGCCGTGCCTGGCTGTTGTGCGCACTGGTGCTGGTCTTGGCCGGTTGCGCGCGGCGGTCCGACGAGACCGTGATCCGGTTCTGGGCGATGGGCCGAGAGGCCGAGGTCGTCGCTGAATTGGTGCGCGAGTTCGAGGACCAGCATCCCGGCATCCGGGTGCAGATCCAGCAGATCCCATGGACCTCGGCGCACGAGAAGCTGCTCACCGCCTATGCCGCCGACGCGCTGCCCGATCTGTGCCAGCTCGGCAACACCTGGGTGCCGGAGTTTGCGGTGCTCGGCGCGCTCGAGCCGCTGCAATCGCGGGTCGACGCCTCGGCAACGATCGACCAGGCGGATTACTTCCCCGGCATCTGGGACACCAATGTCGTCGACGGCACGCTGCTCGGCGTGCCGTGGTATGTCGACACGCGGTTGGTGTTCTATCGCCGCGACCTGCTCGAGGCGTCCGGTGTGACGCGTTTCCCGCAGACCTGGGCCGAGTGGGAAGCGGCAATGGCGGCGGTCAAGCGCCATGTCGGGCCTTCGCGCTATGCGGTGATGCTGCCGCTCAACGAGTTCGAGCAGTTGTTGTCGTTCGGCCTGCAGCAGGGCGATCCATTGCTGCGCGACGACGACGGCCGCGGTAATTTCCAGAGTCCGGGTTTCCGCCGGGCACTGGGCTTCTACGCCAACATGTTCGAGCAAGGCTGGGCACCGCGGATGTCGGAGACGCAGATCTCCAATGTCTGGGACGAGTTCGGCCGCGGCTTTTTCACCTTCTACGTGTCGGGCCCCTGGAACATCCGCGAGTTCCGCACGCGGCTTCCGGCCGAGTTGCAGGACAAGTGGGCGACCGCGCCGCTGCCCGGGCCCGATGGTCCGGGCGTGGGCATTGCCGGTGGCACGTCGCTGGTGATGTTCCGCGATTCGCCCAACAAGGAGGCGACCTGGCAACTGGTCGAGTTCCTGTCGCGGCCCGACATCCAGGCGCGGTTCTACCAGATGATCGGCAACCTGCCGCCGCGACGCAGCACCTGGGCATCGGGTGAGATGCAGTACGGGGAGGAGGCGCTGGCGTTCCGCGAACAACTCGAACGCGTGCGGCCCACGCCGAAGGTCCTCGAATGGGAGCGGATCGTGCAGGAGATGCGATTGGCCAGTGAGCGCGTGGTACGGGGCGGCATGCCGCAGGACCAGGCGCTGCAGGCGCTGGACGCACGTGTGGACACGCTGCTCGAGAAGCGGCGTTGGGTGCGCGCGCAGGCGGCGAAAGCGGACGCCTCAACGCACGCGGGCGCGGAGTCCACCGATGCGCGCTAGTACCGCAGGCTGGGTGTTCGCCGGGCCGGCGCTGATCCTGCTCGGGGTGTTCTTCGGGATCCCGGTGGCCTCGGCGCTGCTGCTGAGCCTGACCGATTTCGATCTCTATGCGCTGTCGGATACTTCGAACCTGCGCTTCGTCGCGCTGGGCAATTATCTGGATCTGCTGCAGACGCCGCTGTTCTGGAAATCGCTGGGCAATACCGCGTACTTCGTCGTCATCGGCGTGCCGCTGTCGATCGCGGTGTCGCTGGGTGCGGCGCTGCTGCTCAATGCCAAGGTCGCGCGCTTCAAGGGCCTGTTCCGCACCGCGCTGTTTGCGCCGGTGGTGACCACGCTGGTCGCGGTCGCGGTGATCTGGCGCTATCTGTTCCACACCAGCTACGGCCTGGTGAACTGGGCGCTCGGCCATGTCGGCATTGCGCCGATCGACTGGCTGGGCGATCCGACCTGGGCGATGCCGACGATCATTCTGTTCGCGGTGTGGAAGAACTTCGGCTACAACATGGTGATCTTCGTCGCCGGGCTGGCGGCGATTCCCGAAGATCTGTACGAGGCGGCGCGCATCGACGGCGCATCGCGCTGGAAGCAGTTTGTCCACGTGACGCTGCCGATGCTGGGGCCGGTGCTGCTGGTGGTGGCGGTGATCACGGTCTCGGGCTACTTCCAGCTGTTCGCAGAACCCTACGTGATGACGCGCGGCGATCCGCTGCAGAGCACGGTCAGCGTGCTGTACTTCATGTACGAGGAAGGTTTCATGTGGTGGAACCTGGGCCGCGCCTCGGCGGTGGCGTTCATGCTGTTTCTGATCATCCTGGGCGTGACCACGCTGCTGCTGCGCGCCGGCCGGCGCAAGGAGATGGTATGAGCGCGGTGCAACGCGAAGTCGGCGCGTCGCGCTGGTCGGGCTGGCTGGTCAATGGTGGCCTGGTCGTGCTGGCGCTGATCGCGCTGGCGCCGCTGCTGTGGATGCTGTCGGTTTCGTTCATGCCCACCGGTGAAGCCAGCAGCTTTCCGCCGCCGTTGCTTCCTTCATCGCTGACCACGGCCAACTACGAGCAGTTGTTGCTGCGCGGGGGCATGGTGGGCTACTTCACCAACAGCTTGCTGGTCTCGGGCGCGATCACGCTCGGCGCGCTGCTGATCAACACCATGGCCGGCTACGCCTTCGCCAAACTGCGCTTTGCCGGGCGCGAGCGGCTGTTCCAGTTGCTGCTGGCCGCGCTGGTGATTCCCGCGCAGGTCGCGATGCTGCCGCTGTTTCTGATGATGAAGGGCATGGGCCTGGTCAACAGCTTCGGTGCGGTGATCATCCCGGGCCTGGCGACGGTGTTCGGTATCTTCCTGGTGCGCCAGTACGCGCGCTCGATCCCCGACGAGCTGCTCGAAGCTGCGCGCATCGACGGGGCCGGCGAGCTGCGGATCTTCTTCCAGATCGTGCTGCCGATGCTCAAGCCGGTGCTGGTGACGCTGACGATCTTCACCTTCATGGCCGCCTGGAACGATTTCATGTGGCCGCTGATCGTGCTGACCGACCAGAGCAACTACACGCTGCCGGTGGCGCTGGCGGCGCTGTCGCGCGAGCACATCCAGGACGTGGAAATGATGATGGCCGGCGCGGTCGTCACCGTGATCCCGGTGCTCGTGCTGTTCATCGCGCTGCAGCGCTACTACATCCAGGGCCTGCTGCTCGGCAGCGTGAAGGGGTGAGGGCGCATGCCTGCGAAGCACTGCTTCGCATACGCCCGAACGCCCGGCCATGGGTGAGAGCAGGGCGCTTGCGAGGCATTGCCTCGCGCCATGATCGAACGCCTCGCGTGCTGCGCGAGGCCGGACTGGCCGGGCGGGACGTTCCGGAGCCGACCCTGTCGCGCCATGGATGGCCGAGGAACAATCTGGGATGTGGGAGCGCTTGCGCGGCACGGCCGCGCGTTCGCCGCCGTCCACCGCACGTCCCTCAGCAGTCAGGGAGGGCTGCGTCCCGCGCATCCGCAAGGTGGATGCCGCCGCGACACGCGCACGCGCGCGTCTGATCCGACCACCGCAACACGCGAACCACGGAGTCACCGCCCCGCATGAAGATCCTCGACACCCGCGCCGACCGCGCGCCTGCCGACACCGACATGACGCCTGCCGGCGATGCCCCCGCCGTCGGTGGCCGCACCCGCACAGTCCTGCCGCTGCGCGCCACCGGTACTGCTGCGCTGATCGCCGCGTTGGCGGCCTGTTCCGTGGCGCCGACGCCGGGCAGCGAGGCCGCCGCGACGGGCGATGCCGGTGCCCGCGTGCTCGACGACTTCGAGGACCCGTCGGCCTGGACGGTGGTCACCTCCAACCAGGTCACCGGCACGCTGCGCAAGATCGACGGCGATGATGGCGGCGCGCTGTGCCTGGATTACGACTACAACGGGGTGTCCGGGCACGTCGGCATCCAGCGCGAACTGCCGCTCGATTATCCGGAGAACTATCGCTTCGGCTTTCGGCTGCGCGGCGAGTCGCCGGCCAACGACCTGCAATTCAAGCTGATCGACGCCAGCGGCAACAACGTGTGGTGGGTGAACCGGCCCAAGTACGATTTTCCGACCGAGTGGACGCAAATCCAGTACCGCAAGCGCCATATCGACAAGGCCTGGGGACCGGATCCGGACAAGACCCTGCGTGCAAGCCACAAGGTCGAGTTCACGATCTACAACAATGCCGGCGGCAAGGGCAGCGTGTGCTTCGATACGTTGACCTTCGAGCCGTTGCCGGCCGACGACGACTCGCCGCTGACCGCCAGTGCGGCCTCGACGACCACGCCCGATGGCACCGGCAAGGCGGTCGACGGCAAGGCCGCGACCGCGTGGGAGGCCGGCGCCGCGCCGCAGAAGCTGGTGTTGGATCTGGGTAAGGTGCGTGAGTTCGGCGCGCTGCGGCTGCAGTGGCTCGACGGGCGCCATGCGGCCGACTACACGGTGTCACTGTCGACCGACGGCGAGCAGTGGACGCAGGTGCGCAAGGTCGACGGCGGCAATGGCGGCGTGGACTGGTTGTCGTTGCCCGAGTCGGAGGCCCGCTATGTCGGTCTCGACCTGCGGGCCGGTCCGGGGCAGGGCTTCGCGCTCGCCGAGGCGGCGCTGCAGCCGGTCGCGGTCTCGAACCATCCCAACGATTTCCTCAAGGCGGTCGCGGCCGAGAGGCCGAAGGGCCAGTTTCCGCGCGGTTTCAGCGGTGAGCAGCCGTACTGGACGATCCTGGGCCTGGACGGCGGCACCGAGCAGGGCCTGATCGGCGAGGACGGCGCGATCGAGGTTGCGGCCGGTGGCTTTTCGATCGAGCCCTTTATCCGCGCCGGCGATGGACTGGTGACCTGGGCCGATGCCCGGATCACCCAATCGCTGCAGGACGGCTATCTGCCGATTCCGAGCGTGGACTGGGCTCACGACGCGGTGTCGCTGCGCGTGACCGGTTTTGCCCGCGGCACGCCCGAGGCATCGCAGCTCGTCGCCCGCTATCGGCTGACCAACTCGGGCCGCCAGCCGCGCGATTTCGAGTTCGCGCTGGCGGTGCGGCCGATGCAGGTCAATCCGCCGACGCAGTTCCTCAATGTCATCGGCGGTGTGAGTCCGCTGCACACGCTGGCACTCGCCCCCGACCGGGTCAGCGTGGACGGCGTGCCGCGCGTGTTCGCGCGCGAGCCGGCGCAGCAGGTGTTCGCCACGACCTTCGACAGCGGCATGGACATCGAGCATCTGGCCGCCGCTGCGCTGCCGGCGACCACCGAGGTCGAGGATGCGCAAGGGCTGGCCTCTGGCGCGTTGGTCTACAGGGTGCGGCTCGAGCCGGGCCAGGCGCGCGAGTTCGACCTGCTGATTCCGATGACCGGCGCGGCGCCGTCGCTCACCGCCGACCAGTGGCAGCCGCAGGCCTGGCAGGACGAGATGGCGCGTATCTGGTATGGCAAGCTCGGCGAGGTCGGCATCGAGGTGCCCGAGGCGGGGCGCGATCTGGCGAACACGCTGCGCACTTCGCTGGCGCACATGCTGATCTCGCGCATTGGCCCGCGCCTGCAGCCGGGCACACGCTCGTATGCGCGCAGCTGGATCCGCGACGGCGCGATGATCTCCGAAGGGCTGCTGCGGATGGGCCGGCCCGAAGTCGTCAAGGACTACGTCGAGTGGTATGCCCCGTACCAGTTCGACAACGGCATGGTGCCGTGCTGCGTGGATGACCGCGGCAGCGATCCGGTGCCCGAGAACGACAGCCACGGCGAGCTGATCTTCAATATCGCCGAGTACTGGCGCTACACCCACGACGACGCCTTCCTCGCGCGCATGTGGCCGCACGTGGTCGGTGCGTTCGACTACATGGAGACGCTGCGCGCCAGCGAGCGCACCGAGGAGAACCGCCAGGTCAACGCGGCCTTCTACGGCATGATGCCGGTCTCGATCAGCCACGAGGGCTATTCGGCCAAGCCGATGCACTCGTACTGGGACAACTTCTGGGCGCTGCGCGGCTACAAGGATGCGGTCGAGATCGCACAGGCGCTGGGCAAGAGCGAGGACGTGGCCCGGATGACCGCTGCGCGCGACGAGTTCCGCACCGATCTCGATGCCTCGCTGCGTGCCGCAGCCCGACTGCACGGTATCGACTATCTCCCCGGCGCGGCCGAACTCGGCGATTTCGATCCCACCTCGACGACGATCGCGCTGGCGCCCGGCGGCGAGCAGGGGCGGCTGCCCGAGGACCTGCTGGTCAACACCTTCGAGCGCTACTGGACGCTGTTCGCCGATCGTCGCGACGGCCGCAAGCCGTGGAAGGACTACACGCCCTACGAGTGGCGCAACGTCGCCGCGTTCGTGCGGCTGGGCTGGCGCGAGCGCGCCAATGAAGTGCGCGAGTGGTTCTTCGGCCATCGCGCGCCGCTGGCGTGGAACCAGTGGGGCGAGGTCGTCACGCCGACGCCGCGTAAGCCATTCTTCCTCGGCGACCTGCCGCATGCCTGGGTGGGCTCGGACTTCGTGCGCTCGGCGCTGGACATGTTCGCCTACGTGCGCGAGGTCGACGACAGCATCGTGCTGGCGGCGGGCGTGCCGGCCGACTGGTTCGACGGCATCGGCGTGCGGCTACACGGCATGCGCACCCCACAGGGCAAGCTCGGCTACCGGTTGCGGCGCGAGCACGACGTGCTGGCGCTCGACGTCGATGCCGATGCCGGCCTGCCGCCCGGGGGCCTGGTGCTGCAGTGGCCGTATCCGAACGTGCCTGGCCCGACGACCATCGACGGCCATCCGGCGCAGTGGCAGGGCAACGAACTGCGCATCGCGCGTGCCGGTGCGCAGGTGCGCGTGCAGATCCCGACATCGCCCTGAGCCAAGACCGCACCTTTGAAGTCCTCGCGTTGCGCGATGCGCGCGGGGACCGCCACACCAGACGAGGAGACATCGGCGCAATGACGACCCCCCGACTCGGCCGCGCGTTGCTGTGCGCGCTGGCCATTGCCATTCCCGGCCCGGCGCTGACGGCGCAGGACTCAACGACTGCGATGCCGTGGATGGATCCGGACGATTCGCCGGATGCGCGCGCCGCGCTGCTGGTCGCGGCGATGACCCAGGACGAGAAGTTCCAGTTACTGCGCAGCCGCTTTGCGATCGGCGAGCATAAGCCGACCGAAGCGCTGACCGCGGCCGGCTATGTGGCCTCGATTCCGCGCCTGGGCATTCCCTCGCAGGGGCTCGTCGATGCGGGCCTGGGCGTGACCAATCCCGGCGGCGCGCGCGAAGGCGATCACGCCACCGCGATGCCGTCCGGGCCGGCGACCGCCTCGACCTGGAGCCGCGAGGTCGCGTTCCTGGGCGGCCAAACGATGGGCCGCGAAGCGTGGCGGCAGGGGTTCAATGTGCTGTTGGCCGGCAGCGTCAATCTGCAGCGCGATCCGCGCAACGGGCGCAATTTCGAGTACGCAGGCGAGGATCCGCTCCTGGCCGGCACGTTGGTCGGCGAGTCGATCCGCGGCGTGCAGTCCCAGCACGTGCTTTCGACGATGAAGCACTACGCGCTCAACGACATGGAGACGCATCGCAATTTCCATAGCGCGCAGATCGGCGATCGCGCGATGCACGAATCCGACCTGCTCGCGTTCCGCATTGCGCTGGAGATCGGCGCGCCCGGCTCGGTGATGTGCAGCTACAACCGCATCAACGGCGTCTATGGTTGCGAGCACGACGAACTGCTCAACAACGTCCTCAAGCGCGATTGGAAGTACCCCGGTTACGTGATGTCCGACTGGGGCGGGGTGCACAGTGCGTCGAAGGCGGCGCTCGCGGGCTTGGACCAGCAATCTGCGGGTGAGGTGTTCGACAAGGCGGTGTACTTCGACCGCCCGCTGCGCATGGCGGTCGATGCCGGTGTCGTGCCGCAGGCGCGGGTCGACGACATGGCCCACCGCATCCTGCGCAGCCTGATCGCGGTCGGCGCGTTCGATCATCCGCCGCAGCGCCAGCCGCCCGATGCCGAACTCGACGCGGCCGGCTTCGCGGTCGCGCAGCGCACCGCCGAAGAAGGCGCGGTGTTGCTGCGCAATGCGGGCGACCTGCTGCCGCTCGGCGCCGATGTGCGCCGGATCGCGGTGATCGGCGGCCATGCCGACCGCGGCGTGATCGCCGGTGGTGGCTCATCGATGGTCGGCTGGACCTCGCGCGGGCCCAACGCCGTGCCGGGCGTGAAGCCGACCACCTGGCCTGGGCCGGTGATGTTCCAGCCGTCCTCGCCGCTGCGGGCCTTGCGCGAAGCGGCGCCGCAGGCGCGCGTGGACTACGCCGACGGTAGCGACCGCGCTACCGCGGCGCGGCTCGCGCGCGAAGCCGACGTGGCGATCGTGTTCGCGACCCAGTGGTCGGCCGAGTCGGTGGACCTGCCGGACATGCGCCTGGCCGACGGCCAGGACGCGCTGATCGAAGCTGTCGCGGCGGCCAACCCGCGGACGGTGGTGGTGCTGCAGACCAATGGCCCGGTCGAACTGCCCTGGGCCGAGCGCGTGCCCGCGATCCTGCAGGCGTGGTATCCGGGCATCCGCGGCGGCGAGGCCGTCGCGCGCCTGCTGACAGGACAGGCCAACCCCTCCGGACGCCTGCCGGTCACCTGGCCGGTCGATGTCGCGCAACTGCCGCGGCCGCACGTGCCGGGCCTGGGCTTCGACCCGCCGCAGAAGCCCGAGGACACGATCGATTACGACATCGAGGGCGCCAACGTCGGCTACCGCTGGTTCTCAGCCAAAGCGCTGACGCCGCGCTACGCCTTCGGCCATGGTCTGTCGTACACCACGTTCGCGCTGTCGGACCTGACGGTGCACGCCGACGGCGAGCGCCTGACCGCGCGCTTCGCCGTCCGCAACACCGGCGCGCGTGCCGGCGCCGCGGTGCCGCAGCTCTACGTGCACCTGCCCGAGGGCCACACCACGCCGCTGCGCCTGGCCGGCTGGGACAAGCTCGAGCTGCAACCGGGCGAGTCGCGCGAGGTCGAAGTGGCGCTGGCCCCGCGTCTGTTCGCCGACTACGACCCGGTCACGCGCAGCTGGCGCATCCCCGCCGGCCACTATCGCGTGGTGCTCGGGCAGTCGGCGGCCGACACCGCCGACACGGCCATCCTCGACTTGCCCGAACGCCACCTAGACTGACCCGAAACACCGGGGTCAGAGTCGGTTTTTGCAAGGGGCGTTGCAGCTGGAAATTGCACGCTGACTCCGGTTTTGCGGCGCTAGGGTCGGCCCCAGTGGAGCGGGGGGCTCGTGGTTGCTACCGTCGGCAGTCCAGGCCCGGCCTGAGTTCCAGACCCGGGCTTCGTTCTTGCGGAGTTCGCGATGAATGCCCAGGTCTCGACCCACCGACCGTTCGATCCACCGCCGCCGCCTGCGGTCGATACGCTTCAAGGCGCCTCTCGTGACGCCGCCAACACTGCGGTGGCCGGCATGGACGCCGCCGCCATCGACACCTTGCGCGGCGAGGTGCAGGCGCTGCCGGCCAGCGAGCGGCAGGGGCTGCTGAACGAGCTGGCGACCCGGCTCGATGCCGATAACCTGACACGTCTGCACGACGTCTTCGGGCAGGACGCGGTGGCGTCGGCGGTCGACATGCGCGCGCCGGCCGATGTTCGCGAGGCGTATCAGGCGACGGCGGGCCGGACGACACCCGCCGCGCCCGCCCCGGGACCCGCGCTGCCGCCGATGGACATCGCGCGGATCGAGGCGCAGCAGCGCCAGCGGGCGCAGGACGATTTCTCGGCAGGGGGCCTCGATAGCGGCGCGATCAGTGGACCCTACCAACTGTCCGAACTGGCCCGCGAGCACGCGACCGAGCCTGCGTACCTCGCCGAACTGGTCCGGCTGGCGGACGACGCCGACCTGCTCGCATCGGTCGTCGCCCCCATCAACGGGCTCTACAGCCGCGACTCTGGAGGCGGCTACGCATTCGGCGGCGCCGACGGCGATGCCGCGCGCGAGGCGATGACGCACGCGCTCGATGTCGCGGTCCAGCGCGGCGTGCTCAGCGAGGGCGGCATTCGGCATGCCGCCGCAGACAGCGCGGGCTGGGCCGATGTCGCCGGCAGGTTGGGGATCGACAACGTCGGGCGTACGCAGGCAAGCAATGACGCGGCGACGAAGCTCGAGTCGCTGGGCAAGGACTACGACGACGCCAAGAAGGCGGTGGACAAGCTCGATGAGGAGCTCGCCACGTTCCTGCTGCGCGCCGGTCCGCTGGACGGCGAACAACGGGCGGCGTTCATTGAGAAGTTCCGCGAAGCCGAGGGCCATGCAGAGGTCTATGCTGCCGAAGCAGAGGCCGGCCAGGCACTCGTCGACTATGTCCAGGCCAACCGAGAGGCTGGGTTCGAAGCGGCGGTACGCGATCCTCAGGTCGCCACGCAGGTCGTCGATACGCTCGGTCGTCTGGCCGATTCGGGTCATGGCGAGTTGGCGCTCGAACTGCTCGGCGAGATCCAGGGCACGCCAGGTTCGGCCCTGGCCGAGGCGTTCGAGGCCCATACCGATACCCTGCAAGGTGAGCTCTCCGAACGGATCGCCAGCGCGGCGACCGTCGAGATCGTCACCCGGCATGATGGCGATCTGCAGGCAGCGCTCGCCGACCTGAAGGACGCCTTTGCGCCACTGAAGGATGCCAAGGGGCTGTTTGACGGCGTCAAAGGCGGTATCGGCAGCTTCAAGGACGGCATGGCGATGATGGACGCGGTTGCCGCTGGCAACTTCGATCCATTGAAGAAGCTCGGCGACGGCTTCGGCGACGCATCGCCATTCGCGCGCGCGATGTCAGGGGTCGGCGTCGTAATGGGCGCGATCAAAGCTGCGGAGAGTGGGCAGGAAGGCGCGTATCTCGAGGCGGTGCAGGGTTTCGCGTCGGCGGGCGAAAGTGGCCTTAACCTGCTGGCGGGCGCATCCAAGCATTTCGCCGACGCGGGACGCTTGGCGCAGTACGGCGATGACGCTCTGCGTTTTGGCACGTTCGCTGCAAAGATCGCGCCTGGACTGGGCGTGATCGCGAGCGCGACCTCGATCGCGATCAATCTGCAGAAGGCCTCCGACGGCGGCAACGTGGGTTACGCCGTCGCTGCGATGGGCGATGTCTTCAGCATGCTCGGTAGCGCTGTGGGTGCCCTGGCGCCCGGGCCGGGGACGGCTGCGGGCGCCATCGTCAGCGGTATCGGGGCAGTGATCTCGGCGATCGGCGGCGGCATCGGCGACGCGATCGACAAGCACCAGACGCGCGAGGAACTGCGTGGCTATCTCGAAGCCACTGGCATGGATGCCGACACGATCGAGCTGATGCTCGGAAGCGGCGAGGCGATGAACAATGTTGCGGCTGGCCTCGGTATCTCAGGAGACCAGTGGCAGGCGATGCTGGCATCCGATCCTGCGCTTGCCTACGCGCCATACGTGTTCAAGTCGGTTGCCGACGGCTATGGCTTGCAGGGCGATCAGGCAGTCGAGTTGTTCAAGCGAATGCATGCCGAAGATCCGCAAGCGATGCTCGCGCTCATGCGCGAGTTCGGTGAGAAGCCGCAGGCGGGCGTCGACGTTGGACTGTTGGCCCGTGAGTTCCTCGAACAGAACTTCCCGGATGCGCACGCCTACGCGCGCAGTCAGGAAACGTCGGCGACGCGGCCCGACGGCTCTTCCAAGACGCCGGCCGAGATCGCCGAGGGCGATTACGCTGGCATCCGCGGCGGCACGATCAGCGAGATTCACGACAAGGCTGAGGCGCTGCTCCAGGCCAATGACAATCACGATTATCGGGTCCGGGTGCTGGAATTGCTGTATGCGGACAACCGGTCCGACGCCGTCCTGGAACTCGGCATCCAGTACGGCGTGATGCCGGACGAACTGCGCTGATACCGAAGCGGCACGCGTCGCGAAAAGGAGCCGTGGCCAGTCGTCGCGGTTGACGGAACGGTGTCCGGTACGCCTGGCGTCAGATCCGGACAAAGCACCGGCCGCCCAGCGCATCAGTACGTGTACTGCAGCTGCACCCACAGTTTGTCGGTGTCTGCGGTGCGCGTGGCGTCGTCGCTGCGATAGCGTGCGAGCTTGAGCAGGCCGTCGAGGCCTTTCACGCCCGCAATCGCGTGTGCATAGGACAGGTCGAGCTCGTCGCCGTAGTCGCCGCCACCGCGTTCGGGCGCGAAGTCGTGGTACCAGGCCTGCAGACTGCCGCCGCCCAGTGGGATGGTCGCGCCGACGTAGCGGTCGACCACGCCGGCCGCCGGCGTGGTGAGGAACACATCCGCCCAGCCCTGGAAGGCATGCTTGGTTGCCAGCGGCGTCTGGAAGGCACGGTTGCCGCTGCCGTCGCCGCCGCCGAGCGATTCGTAGCCGGCCTTGAACGTGGTGCCGCGCCACTGGTAGCCCAGTTCGCCGAGCGCGTAGCGGCTATCGAGGTCCCAGGGGTTGTTGCCCAGGTCGCGCTGGCGGGCGATCTCGGCCGCGTAGCGCCAGGCACCGGAGGTGCCTTCCAGGCGCAGGCCGGTGGTGTGGCTGGATAAGGTGCCCAGCGGCGCGGTCGCGGACACGGCGATGCCGTCCAGCTCGAGACGGTAGTGGTAGGCCGTCGCCGTCAGTGCCGGCGCGACCCGCAGGCCCGCCTGCAGCAGATGACTGCGGCCGTCGATCGTCGCGGGGTTGGCGCGGGTTACGAAGGCGCCGTCATCGGGACCGAAAATGGTGTGGATGCGGCCGATGACCGTGTAGTCGAACACCAGCCGGTCGAGCGGCGTGAGCTGCAGGCGGATCGCATCGTAGGTCTGCTCGTTCTGGCGCCAGCCGACGCCGCCAACGAAGCGCTGGTTGCCCAGGTTGATGCGCTGGCGGCCGAAGGTCGCGCTGCCGCCGTCGAAGGCCCAGCGCACCAAGGCCTGATTGACCGCGGCGCCGTCAGGATCGGCGACGACGGGATACGCGCGCGCGCCGTTGCGGGTGTCGTTGAAGCGATCCGGTCCCAGGTGGGCGATGGCGTCGATCTCGCCGAGCGCGGACCAGCCGTGCCACTGCGGCGTGAGATAGCCCACGCGTGCGCGCAGGGTGTGGGCATCGGCGTCGCGAGGCAGGCCGCCCTGCTCGACGTGCTCATAGCGATAACGCAGGTCGAGGGACGGGCCGGGGGCGTCGGCGGCGACGCCGGCCAGCGGCAGCGTGGCGAGCAGCAGCGGCAGTGCGCGGCGGCAGAGTGTGCGAGGCGACATGTCGGTGTCTTGGTGTGGGGGTCGCCACACGTTGGACCCAGCGCATTCAGGCTGCCATGACCTCGATCAAGCGAAGGCGAGTGCGCCTGCACGCGCATGTCACTTCAAGCGCGCATCCTTGCGCACGCACGCCGGCTCGCTTCATGAGCGGGCCGATCGGCAACCGCGCCCACGCGCGGTCATGCGTCAGGCGGCGCGGGCCTCGCGCACGATCGCCGCCGCCTGGGCCGAGGCCTCGCGCACGCGCGCATAGTCGCCGGCCGCCAGCCACGCCTTGTCGAGCATCCACGAACCGCCCACGCACAGGACGTTCGGCTGTGCCAGGAACTCGGCGGCGTTGGACGCGGAGATGCCGCCGGTCGGGCAGAAGCGCATGTCCTGCACCGGGCCGGCCAGGCCCTTGAGCATCGCCAGGCCGCCGACTGCGTTGGCCGGGAACAGCTTGCAGTTGCGGAAGCCCAGGTCGCGCAGGGCGAGGAACTCGGTCGGCGTCGCGGCGCCGGGTACCGCCGGCACCGCGGCCTGCGCCAGGGCTTCGGCCAGGCGCGGGGTCGTGCCCGGGGTGACGAGGAAATCGGCGCCGGCATCGATCGAGGCGCGGATGTTCTCGGCGTTGAGCACGGTGCCGGCACCGATGACGATCTCCGGGCGCTCGCGCTTGAGCGTGGCCAGGGCCTCGATCGCGATCGGCGTGCGCAGGGTCAGTTCCAGCGTGGTGAGGCCGCCTTCGAGCAGGGCGTCGGCGAGGGCGCGCGCCTGGTCCAGGGTATCGACGGTGATCACCGGCAGCACACCGGCAGCCCGCAACAGATCGGCGGCGCGCTGCTGGCGCTCGGACATCGGGGAAACGTGGGGCATCGGGTCAGTTGTCCTTTTCGTCATGCGGCGCGTCGGCGGCCGCGCCATCGGCACCCAGATCGTACTCGGCGTCGTACTCCCACACCGCCCCATGGAGGGTCGGGGGTCCGCAGGAAATCGACAGCGCCCCCTGGTCGGCCGGGGAGACGTTGGCGCGGTTGAACGCGAACAGGTTGCGGCCGAAGTCGGTCGGCGCCGGCGCGGTGTCGGGCGCGGCCTCGCGGCGCTGCCATTCGTCGGCATCGACCAGCGCCTCGAGGGTGCCGGCCTCGCCATCCAGACGCACGATGTCGCCTTCGCGCAGGTAGGCCAGCGGCCCGCCGCGCGCAGCCTCGGGGGTGACGTGGATCGCGGCGGGAATCTTGCCCGACGCGCCCGACAGGCGGCCATCGGTGACCAGCGCGACGCGCCGGCCCTGGTTCTGCAGCATGCCCAGTAGCGGGGCCAGCGAATGCAACTCGGGCATGCCGTTGGCCTTCGGCCCCTGGTAGCGCACGACGGCGACGAAATCGCGCGGCAGTGCGCCGGCGGCGTGCAGGCGGTTGAGCGCCTGCGGGGCATCGACCACCACGGCCGGCGCCTCGATCGTGCGGAACTCCGGCTTGACCGCCGAGAGCTTGATCAGCGCGCGCCCGAGGTTGCCGCGCAGCAGGCGCAGGCCGCCGTGGGCCTCGAACGGCGCGGAGGCCGGCCGCAGCACGGCGTCGTCGGCGCTGGTGGCGATGCCCGGCGTGTACACCAGCCGGTCGCCGTCGACCTTGGGGTCGTCGCAATAGGCCCGCATGCCGCCTGCGACGACGGTCGGGATGTCGCCGTGCATCAGCCCGGCGTCGAGCAGTTCGCGGAAGACGAAGGCATTGCCGCCGGCGGCGTGATAGCGGTTCACATCCGCCTCGCCGTTGGGATACACCCGCGCCAGCAGCGGCACCACCTGCGACAGTGCGTCCATGTCGTCCCAGGTCAGCACGATGCCGGCCGCACGCGCGACTGCGATCCAGTGGATCGTGTGGTTGGTCGAGCCGCCGGTGGCCATCAGCATCGCGATCGCGTTGACGATGGCGCGCTCGTCGATCAGTTCGCCCAGCGGCCGGTAGTCGTCGCCCAGCGCGGTGATCGCCAGCGCGCGTGTGACCGCTTCGCGGGTGAACGCCTCGCGCAGCGGGGTCCCGGGGTTGATGAAGGCCGCACTGGGCAGTTGCACGCCCATCGCCTCGAGCAGGGTCTGGTTCGAGTTCGCGGTGCCGTAGAAGGTGCAGGTGCCGGGCGAGTGGTAGGACTGCGCCTCGACCTCGAGCAGCTCAGCGCGGGTGGCTTCGCCGGCGGCGTAGCGCTCGCGGACCTCGGCCTTGGTCTTGTTGGGCACGCCCGGGGTCATCGGCCCGCCCGGCACGAACACCGCAGGCAGATGGCCGTAGGCGAGGGCACCGATCAAAAGGCCCGGCACGATCTTGTCGCAGATGCCCAAGTACAGGCTGGCGTCGAACATGTCGTGCGACAGGCCGATCGCGGTCGCCTGGGCGATGACATCGCGCGAGAACAGCGACAGCTCCATGCCGGCGCGGCCTTGGGTCACGCCGTCGCACATCGCCGGCACGCCACCGGCGACCTGCGCGGTCGCGCCGAGCGCGCGCGCGGTCTCGCGGATGAACTCGGGGTAGGTCTCGTAGGGCTGATGCGCCGAGAGCATGTCGTTGTAGGCGGTGACGATGCCCAGGTTCGGCGTCGGCTCGTTGCGCAGGCGCAGCTTGTCGGTCGGCCCGCAGCCGGCGAAGCCATGGGCGAGGTTCGCGCAACTCAGGCGGCCGCGCAGTGGGCCGTCGTCGCGCATGCGCGCGATGCCGTCCAGATACGCGCGGCGCGAGGCGGCGCTGCGCTTGCGGATGCGCTCGGTGACGGAATGCAGAACGGGATGCAGGCTCATTGGCGGCGGCGATGAGACGAAAAGGAGGGAAGGGGCGCCCGGGTGCGCGGACGCACGGTGCTGAGGCTGTCGATCACGGGCACCAGTGCACGTGCAAGTCTGCGCCCGGCACGGTCAAGGCGATGCGTGCCGGATACTCGTGGACGTCGTCGCTACGCAACAGTTGCTCGAGCAGCGCACGCTTGTGCTCGCCGCGGATCAGCAGGATCCGCGTGTGCGCAGGGGCCAGGCCGGCCGGGGTCAGGCTGATGCGGCGGGCCCAGCGCTGCGCGCCGGGGCAGCCGGTCGCATCGACGCCGACGTAGGGCGTGGGCGCGGCCAGTGCCGCGTCGAGATCCTGCATGCCGGGAAACAACGAGGCGGTGTGGCCGTCGTCGCCCATGCCCAGCACCACGACGCCGGCCGGCTGGCGCGCATGCAGGTTGGCGGTCGACAGCGCCTCGTCGAACGGGCGGCCGGCGCGCGTGATCGTCTCCAGCCGTGCGTGCTGTGCCTTGTTCTGGATCAGCGTTTCGCGCACCAGGCGCGCATTGCTGTCCGGGTCCTCGGGCAGCAGCCAGCGCTCGTCGACCAGCGCGACATCGACGTTGTCCCACGGCAATGGCGACTTCGACAGTGCTGCGTAGACCGGACCGGGGGTCTTGCCGCCCGACAGCAGCAGCCGCGCACGCGGCCGCTCGCGCAGGTCGCGCGCAATTGCCGAGGAGATTGCGATCGCAGCCCCCCAGGTCCACTGGGTGGCGGAGTCGTAAGCGTGCAGGTGCATGCGGCCATCGTGACCGATTCGGGCCGCGTTGCCAAAGCCCTCGGCCTGCGCCACGGTCACGGCGCGGCCCTGCGCACGGCGATCGCCGCCGCACCGAGCAGGCCGGCGTGCGGATGCAGCACCGCCAGGCTCGGCACGCGGCCCATGTTCGGCGAGAAGCGGCCCTTGTGTTCGAAGCGCTGGCGGAAGCCCGAGTGGCGGATCGAATCGAGCATCTTGGGCACCAGCCCGCCGGTCAGGAACACGCCGTCCCAGGCCCCCAGCGTCAACACCAGGTCGCCCGCGATCGCGCCGAACACGGCGCAGAAAATGTCGACCGCGCGTGCGCACAGCGGGTCGCCCGCCTGCGCGCGCGTGGTCACGTCGGAGGGCTGCAGCGGGCCGGGGTCGACCCCGGCGATCTCGCACAGCGCGTGGTGGATGTTGACCAGGCCCGGCCCGCAGATCAGTCGTTCGTTGGACACGCGCCCGAACTGCGCGCTGAGCCGTTCGAGGATGCGCGTCTCTTCCGGTGTGCCGGGCGGAAAGCTGACGTGCCCGCCCTCGGTCTCGAGCGGGTAGTAGTGGCCGTCGCGGACCACCAGCGCACCGACCCCCAACCCGGTTCCCGGGCCGATGACCGCGTAGGTGCACGGCGCGTCGGCGCGCTCGGGCACCGACCACTGTACGCCGCCGATTGCGGTGTAGTCGCCGGGCTGCAGCAGCGGGATCGCCATCGCCTGCGCGGCGAAGTCATTGACCAGTTCGACGTCGCTCAGCCCCAGGCGTTCGCGGGTCCGCCGGCGCGAGATCACCCAGGGATGGTTGGTGATGCGCGCCTCGTCGCCGTCCACGCGTCCGGCAACGGCGAACACGCCGCAGCGGATGCGCGCATCGCCGACGTGGCCGATCGCCTGCAGGTAATGCTGGGCGGCGTCGGCCAGCGAGGGAAAATCGGCGACGGCGAAGCCCTGCACGGTGTCGAGCTGCAGCGGCGTGGCGCTGGCGGTGTCGGCCAGCGCGAAGCGCGCATTGGTGCCGCCGATGTCGGCGAGCAGGGCAAGTGAAGCGTCGGTCACGACTTGCGTCCGTTGTGCGTGGTCAGGGTGCGCGGCAGGAACGGCACGGCCTCGGCCGGCCCCCAGGAACCGGCCGGGTAGTCGCGGACCGGCGTGCCGGCCTGGCGCCAGGCCTCGCTGACACTGTCGATCCAGCGCCACTGGGCCTCGACTTCGTCGTCGCGCACGAACAGGGTCTGGTCGCCCTTGAGCGCGTCGATCATCAGCCGTTCGTAGGCGATGCGGCGCTTGGGCGGCAGCATCGCCAAGTCCAGCGACATCGGTTGCAATTCGTTGGCGCTCCATTCCGATGCCGCCAGGCTGCCCATCAGGCCGAGTTCGATGGTCTCTTCGGGCTGCAGCCGCACGCGCAGCTGGTTGGCGCGGGCGCGCTTGCGCTCGTCGGCGCCGAACAGCCAGTGGGTGACCGGCTTGAAGGTCACCACGACCTCGGTAGTGCGCGAGGGCATGCGCTTGCCGGTCACCAACCGGAATGGCACACCGGCCCAGCGCCAGTTGTCGATCCAGGCGCGCAGGCCGACGAAAGTCTCGACGTCGTCGCGGTGACTGAAGCCCTTGACCGCGCGGCCGTCGACCACGCCGTCGCGGTAGCGGCCGCGGATGCTGTCGGCCTCGGCGGCCGACGCTGTCATGGGGCGCAGCGCGCGCAGCACCTTGCGCTTCTCGTCGCGAATCGCGTCGGGGTCCATCGCCGCCGGCGGCTCCATCGCGATCAGCGCGAGCAGCTGCAGCATGTGGTTCTGCACCATGTCGCGCAGCGCGCCGTAGTCAGCGTAGTAGCCCTCGCGGCCGTCGACGCCGGCGGTCTCGGCGACGATGATGTCGACCGACTCGATCCAGCGCCGTTCCCAGACGGCCTCGAACAGCGTGTTGCCCAGCCGCAGCGCCAGCAGGTTCTGCACCGGCGCTTTGCCCAGGTAATGGTCGATGCGGAAGATCCGCGACTCGTCGAGTGCGGCCTTGAGGGTGGCATCGATCTCGCGTGCGCTGGCCAGGTCGTGACCGATCGGCTTTTCCAGCACCAGGCGCGACGGCGCCTCGAGCAGGCCGGCGGCCTTCAGGCCGCGGCACGCGGACGCGAACAGGTTGGGCGGCGTCGACAGATAGCTGACCGCCGGGCGGTCGGCGAACGGCGAGAGCGCCTGCGCCATGGCCTCAGGGTCGGACAGATCGGCAGGCACATAGCGCACCCGGCCCAGCAGCTCGTCGAGCGTGGCGGCCTCATAGTCCTCGCCCAGGCGCTCGCGCAGCCAACCGCGGAAGCTCTCGTCGTCGTGCTCGCTGCGCGCGATCGCCAACACCCGGAAGTCGGCCGGCAGCAGCCGGTCGCGCAGCAGGTGCAGCAGGGACGGGAACAGGTAACGTTGCGCCAGATCGCCGGTGGCGCCAAACAGCAGCAGAGTGTCGTGCATGGACGCCTGGTTCGCCTCGTGTTCACGGAAGGGAATCGTGAAGTGTGTCGTGCAATCGCCCGGAACCGCAATGCCCGCCGCCAGCGGCCGCGCGGCGACGGGCCGGCCGGCGCGGGCTGCGTCGACCGCCGTTCCCGGTCGATCGCCGACTGGCATGTAAACGATTACATGCCAGAATAGCGTATTGCGTCCCCGATGCACGGCCCGGCCGCTGCACGGGCACACGACTCCAATCACAACACGTCCGACAGCGGGAGAAGCCATGGCGAAGGTGCGGTTCGACGCGGTACGCAAGGTCTATCCCAACGGGTACGTGGGTGTGGCGGGCGCCAGCTTCGAGGTCGCCGACGGCGAACTGCTGGTGCTGGTCGGGCCGTCGGGCTGCGGCAAATCCACGCTGCTGCGCATGGTCGCTGGCCTGGAGGCGATCAGCAGCGGGACGCTGACCATCGGCGACCGGGTGGTCAACGACGTAGCCCCGAAGGATCGCGACATCGCGATGGTGTTCCAGAGCTACGCGCTGTACCCGCACATGAGCGTGGCCGAGAACCTCGCCTTCGGGCTCAAGCTGCGCGGCCAGGACAAGGCCGACATCGCCGCGCGCGTGGCCGAGGCCGCGCGGGTGCTGGAGCTCGACAAGGTACTCGACCGCAAGCCGGGGCAATTGTCGGGCGGCCAGCGCCAGCGCGTGGCGCTGGGCCGGGCGCTGGTCCGCCAGCCGCAGGTGTTCCTGCTCGACGAGCCCTTGTCCAACCTCGACGCCAAGTTGCGTGCGGGCATGCGGGTGGAGATCGCGCGGCTGCATCGCGCGCTGGGCACGACGATGATCTACGTCACCCATGACCAGATCGAGGCGATGACGCTGGGCCAGCGCATCGTGGTGCTCAAGGACGGGCAGATCCAGCAGATCGACACCCCGATGGCACTCTACGAAAAGCCCGCCAACCTGTTCGTGGCGACCTTCCTGGGCAGTCCGGCGATGAACGTGCTGCGCGGCCGCCTCCAGCATGGCCAGGCCGGCTGGGCGCTGGCGCTGGGTGACGGCACGGTGCTGGCGCTGGGCGCGGCCGGGCTGCCGCAGGCTTGGGATGGCCGCGAGGTCGATTTGGGCATCCGGCCCGAGCATCTGGTGCCCGCCGACCCCGCCCAGGCCGGATTGGCACCGGTGGTGGAGGTGGTCGAGGCGGTGGGCAGCGAAGTCTTCGTGAATCTGCGCCTGGGCGATCGCCCCCTGATCGCGCGGTTGCCGCCCGAGCGGGTGCCGGTGCCCGGCGAGACCCTGCCGTTGGCGGTCCCGGCCGGCCGCGTGCACGCCTTCGACGTGGAGACCGGCGCCCGCCTGGTGCCGTAGCTGCGTCAAGCCAGCGCGGTGCCCCCGCGGCCCAATGCCGGCGCGGGGCGGGGCCGGCGGCGCGATCCGGAGGCGCTGGCTATACTGGCCGCTTGCGCGCGCGCGGCGCGCGGCCCACCGTGCGTCAGCAGCGCCGGGGCCGGGTGCCGCGTGTGTCCCCGCCGTTCCACGACCCGGCGCCGGCCCGCCGGCGCCACGAGGCCCCCGACGCCCGCATGCGCCTATCCACGATCAAGCTCGCCGGTTTCAAGTCCTTCGTCGACCCGACCACGCTGCACCTGCCGACGAACATGACCGGTGTGGTCGGGCCGAACGGTTGCGGCAAGTCCAACATCATCGACGCGGTGCGTTGGGTCATGGGCGAGTCCTCGGCCAGCCGCCTGCGCGGCGACTCGCTGACCGACGTGATCTTCGCCGGGTCGACCGCGCGCAAGCCGGTGTCCCAGGCGATGGTCGAGCTGATCTTCGACAACAGCGACCACACCATCAGCGGCGAGTTCGCCGCGTTCAACGAGATCTCGGTCAAGCGCACCGTCAGTCGGGACGGGCAGAGCGGCTACTACCTCAACGGCACCAAGTGCCGCCGCCGCGACATCACCGACCTGTTCCTGGGCACGGGCCTGGGCCCGCGCAGCTACTCGATCATCGAGCAGGGCATGATCAGTCAGGTCATCGACGCCAAGCCCGAGGACCTGCGCATCTACCTCGAGGAAGCGGCCGGCATCTCCAAGTACAAGGAGCGCCGCAAGGAGACCGAGACCCGGATCCGGCACACCCGCGAGAACCTCGAGCGGCTGGGCGACCTGCGCGAGGAGGTCGGCAAGCAGTTGCAGCACCTGGCCCGCCAGGCCCGCCAGGCCGAGCAGTACACCGCGATCCAGGCCGAGCGCAAGATCCGCGACGCGGAGTGGAAGGCGCTGGAATGGCGCACGCTCGATTCGCGCCTGCGTGCGCTGCGCGAGGGCCTGGCGCAGGAGGAGACCCGGCTCGAACAACTGATCGCCGAGCAGCGCGAAGCCGAGCGCGAGCTCGAGACCGGGCGCGAGCGTCGCCACGAGGCGGCCGAGGCGCTCAACCGCGCCCAAGCCGAAAGCTACGAGGTCAGCGGTACGCTCGCCCGGATCGAGCAGCAGATCCAGCACCAGCGCGAACTGTCGGCGCGCCTGCTCAAGGCCCGCGACGAGGCGCAGGCGCAGTTGGCCGAGATCGGCGCACATATCGACCAGGACCAGGTGCGGCTCGACACCCTGCACGAGCACATCGCCGAGGCCGAGCCGCAGCTGGCGCAACTGCAGGACGAGGACGCGATCCGCCAGGACGCGCTGCGCGATGCCGAGACTGCGCTCGCCGACTGGCAGGCCCGCTGGGAGGCGCACAACCGCGAACAGGGCGAGGCCGCGCGCGCCGGTGATGTGGAGCGCACGCGCGTCGACTATCTCGACCGCCAGGCGCTGGAAGCCGGGCGCCGGCGCGAGCAGTTGCAGGCCGAGCGCGATGGCCTCGACCTCGACGCGCTGAACGAGGCCTTCGAGGATATCCAGCTCCGGCACGAAGAGCAGAAGGCCGCCCTCGACGCGCTCGGCGACTCGGTAGAGGCGCGCAAGGCCGCGGCTGTCGAGCTGCAGGACGGCCAGCGCGTCGCGCAAGAGGACCTGTCGGGCGTGCGCAAGCGCGCGCAGGAAGCCCGCGGCCGGCTGGCGTCGCTGGAGACGCTGCAGCACGCGGCGCTCGGCCAGGAGCAGGGCGCGGCGGTCGAGTGGCTGCGTCAGCGCGGGCTCGATTCGGCCGCGCGCGTGGGCGAGCGGCTGCGCGTGGAGGCCGGCTGGGAGTTCGCGGTCGAGAGCGCGCTGGGCCAACTGATCGAAGGCGTGCTGGTCGACGGCGATGGCGTGCCCGCCGAATTGGTCGACGCACTGGGCGAACTGGGCGAGAGCCGCCTGGCGCTGGTGGCCGCCGACGAGGGGCCGGCGCAGTTCGCGCCGACCTCGCTCGCGGCCCGGGTGCAGGGCCCGCTGGCGATCCGGCGGTTGCTCGCGCGTCTGCATGTCGCCGTCACCCTGGACCAGGCACGCGCGCTGCAAGCCGGGCTGGGCGAACACGATTCGGTCATCACCCGCAGCGGCGAGCGCCTGGGCGCGGGCTGGGTGCGGGTGTCGCGCTCGGGCGCGGCCAAGCAGGGCGCGCTGCTGCGCGAGCGCGAGATCCAGGCGCTGCGCGAAGAAATCGCCGCGCTGCAGGACCAGGAACACGACCTGGAGCGCAGCCTCGCCAGCGGCCGCGACCGCCTGCTCGCCGCCGAGCAGCAGCGCGAGGAGGCGCAGCGTGCGCTGTACCTGGCCCACCGCGGCGTGTCCGAACTCGCCGGCCAGGTACAGAGCCAGCAGGGCCGGGTCGAGGCCGCGCGCACCCGCATCGCCCGCATCGATGCCGAGCTCGCGCAGCTCGACGAGACCCTGGCCCAGTCCGCGCAGCAGGCACGCGAGGCGCGCGCCCGGCTCGAGGACGCGGTCGGCAGCATGGGCGACCTGGAAACGGCGCGCGCCGCGCTCGAAGCCGAGCGCCGCAGCCTGACCGATGCCCGCGATGCCGCCCGCGCGGCCGCGCGCGAGTCCCGCGATACCGCGCATGCGCTGGCGCTGACGCTCGAGTCGCAGCGCGCGCAGGTCGCTTCGCTGACCCAAGCGCTGGCGCGCATGGGCGGCCAGCGCGGTCAGCTCGACAATCGTCTGGGCGAGCTGTCGGCGCAACTGGCCGGCGGCGACTCGCCGGTCGAGGCGCTCGAGGACCAGCGCCAGGTCGCGCTGGAGGCGCGCGTGCGCACCGAGCAGGCGCTGGCGCAGGCGCGCTCGGCGGTCGAAGGCATCGACAACGAACTGCGCACCTACGAGCAGATCCGCCAGCAGCGCGATGCGCAGGCGCTGACCCAGCGCGAGGCGATCGGCCAGCGCCGGCTCGACCAGCAGGCGCTGGTGATCGCCGCCGATCAGCTTGCCGCCCAGGTGGTGGAGGCGGGCTTCGTCGTCGACGATGTGCTCAATGGCCTCGACGATGCGGCCAATGCCAAGGACTGGGAAAAGATGGTCGTCGACTTCGATGCGCGCTTGCGGCGCCTGGAGCCGGTCAACCTGGCGGCGATCGCCGAGCATGCCGAGGCCGCGCAGCGCAAGGACTACCTCGACGCCCAGGATGCCGACCTCACCGCCGCGCTCGAAACGCTGGAGGAGGCGATTCGCAAGATCGACCGCGAGACTCGCGGCCGGTTCAAGGACACCTTCGACCGGGTCAATGCCGGCGTGCAGGCGTTGTATCCGCGTCTGTTCGGCGGCGGCCACGCTTACCTGGAGCTGACCGGCGACGACCTGCTCGACACCGGTGTGGCGATCATGGCCCGCCCGCCCGGCAAGCGTGTGTCCAACATTTCGCTGCTGTCGGGCGGCGAGAAGGCGATGACCGCCGTCGCCCTGGTGTTCTCGATCTTCCAGCTCAATCCGGCGCCGTTCTGTCTGCTCGACGAGGTCGACGCGCCGCTCGACGAGGCCAACGTCGGCCGCTTCACGGCGATGGTCCGTGAGATGAGCGAGCAGGTGCAGTTCCTGTTCGTCAGCCACAACAAGGCGACGATGGAAGCCGCATCCCAACTCAGTGGCGTTACCATGCGCGAGCCGGGCGTCAGCCGTCTGGTGTCCGTCGATCTTGCCGAAGCCACGCGACTGGCCGGCGCCGCCTAGGAGAACACCGCCAATGACCGATGAGTGGATGCTGCGTATCGGAATCATCGTCGCCGGCGCGCTGCTGATGGCGGCGATCTGGTACTTCGGGACGCGCCCGCGCGGCGGACAGGGGCGGCGCATCGCGCCCGCCGAGGACGCACGACGCGAGCCGACGCTCGGCGCGCAGCTCGAGCGCGAACTGGGCGAGGGTGAGCAGGCGCAGGCGCCGGGCGACGGTGACGCGGTGCAGGCGGAGATGGACCTGCTCGACCGCACGGTCGGCACGGTCTCGCCCAACAGTGAGCTGGGCAAGCGCAACACCGACGACTTCGACAAGATCGTCACGCTGTACATCGCCGCGCGTGCGGGCAGCGTGCTGCGCGGGCCGGACATCGTCGTTGCGGCCGAGAAGACCGGCCTGACCTACGGCCATATGAACGTGTTCCATCGCCTCGTCGACGGTCACCCCGAGCGCGGCCCGATCTTCAGCGTCGCCAATATCCGCAGCCCCGGCAGTTTCGAGATGGCCGAGATCCAGACCCTGGAGACGCCGGCGATCGCCTTCTTCCTGACGCTGCCCGCGCCGGTCCGTGCGCTCGATGCCTGGGACACGATGCTGCCGACCGCCGAGCGCATGGCCGAACTGCTCGACGGCGTGTTGCTCGACGAGCAGCGCAATGCCCTGGGCCGGCAGCGCATCGCCGGCCTGCGCGACGAACTGCGCGCCTGGGACCGCGAACGCGACGCGCCGCCGGTGACCCGCAGCCCGCGCTGGTGATGACGCGCGGATGTCGATCCGCGGCATCAGTCACCTGACCTTCGTCGTCCGCGACCTCGCGCGCACAGCGCGACTGCTGGTCGAGGGGCTGGGCGCGACGGAGGTCTACGACAGTGGCGACCGCCCGCACGCGTTGTCGCGCGAAAAGTTCTTCGTGCCCGGCGGCGTCTGGATTGCGGTGATGGAAGGCGAGCCGCCGGCCGAACGCAGCTATGGGCATGTCGCGTTTTCGGTGAATGCCGACGATCTGCCGGGTTACCGCGTCCGGCTCGAAGCGCTGGGTGTGGAGATCCGGCCTTCACGGCCCCGGATCGCAGGCGAGGGCGACTCGCTGTACTTCCACGACTTCGACGATCATCTCTTCGAGTTGCACACGGGCACACTGGATGCGCGGCTCAGTGCCTATCGCGAGGGGGCCGAGCCGACGCGCTGACGCCGATGTGATCGATCGATTCGACGGCGCCGGGGACCAGCGCCTTCCCTCGTGAACGGGGGAGCGCTGTGTCGGCCGAGCAGACCCGATCGCGACTCGCGCGCCAACCCCGTCGTCCTACAATTCCGGGCATGCCCAAGTCCTCTCCTGCCGAGCGCGTCGCCGAGCTGCGTGCACGCATCGAAGATGCCAACCATCGCTACTACGTGCTCGACGACCCGTCGATCCCGGATGCCGACTACGACGCGCTGATGCGCGAGCTCGAGGCGCTGGAGACGGCGCACCCCGAGCTCGCCAGCGAGGATTCGCCGACGCGCACGGTCGGCGCGCGGCCCGATGGCGGATTTCCCGAAGTCCAGCACGCGATCCCGATGCTGTCGCTGGCCAACGCGTTCGAGACCGCGGGCCTGCCCGACGACGCCGACGACCGCACGCGGTTTTCCGAGGTCGCCGACTTCGAGCGTCGGATCGAGCAGAAGCTCGACATCGCAGCCCCGGTGTTCTCGGTCGAGCCCAAGCTCGACGGCCTGGCGATCAGCCTGCGCTACGAGGACGGGGTGTTCGTGCAGGGCGCGACGCGCGGCGACGGGACCACGGGCGAGAACGTCACCGCGAACCTGCGCCAGGTGCGCGCGGTGCCGCTCCGGCTCCGCCTCGACGGGGCGCCTGCGCCCGCGGTGCTGGAGGTGCGCGGCGAGATCTACATGCCGCGCAAGGCGTTCGCGGACTGGAATGCCAGGGCGCTGGACAACAACGAGAAACTGCTCGCCAACCCGCGCAATGGCGCGGCCGGTTCGCTGCGCCAGCTCGACCCGGCGGTCACGCGCCGCCGGCCGCTGGCGTTCTTCGCCTATTCGATCGGCGAGGTGCGCGGGCTGGAACTGCCCGAGACCCATTCGCAGACCCTGGCGTTGCTGCGCGGGTTCGGATTTCCGGTCGCGCCCGAGGTCGACACCGCCACCGGCTTCGACGGTTTGATCGCCTACTTCCGTCGCATCGGTGCGCTGCGCGACGACCTGCCGTACGACATCGACGGCGTGGTCTACAAGCTCGACGATTACGACCAGCAGGCGACGATGGGCTTCGTGTCGCGCTCGCCGCGCTGGGCGCTGGCGCACAAGTTCCCGGCGCAGGAGCAGTCGACGCTGCTGCGCGCGATCGAGGTGCAGATCGGCCGGACGGGCGCAGTCACCCCGGTCGCGCGGCTCGAGCCGGTGCAGGTCGCCGGGGTCACGGTGACCAACGCCACGCTGCACAACGCCGACCAGATCGCGCGGCTCGACGCGCGCGAGGGCGACACGGTGATCGTGCGCCGCGCCGGCGACGTGATTCCCGAGATCGTGCGCGTGATCGAAGACCAGCGTCCGCCCGGGACAGTGCCGTGGACGATGCCGGCCGCATGTCCGGTCTGCGGCTCCGAACTGGTGCGCGAGGACGGCGCCATCGCCTGGCGCTGCAGCGGCGGCCTGGCGTGTCCGGCGCAGCGCAAGGAGGCCGTGCGGCACTTCGCCTCGCGTCGCGCGCTGGACATCGAGGGCCTGGGCGACAAGCAGGCCGAGGCCCTGGTCGAGTTCGGCTTCGTGCATTCGCCTGCCGATCTCTACGCATTGACGGTCGCGGATCTCGTGCGGATGAAGACCGCGCTCGACGCCGCGACCGCCGCCGACGTCCAGCAGGCGATCGCCGACAGCAAAGGCGGGCTGGTGCTCGATGCCGAAGGCGCGGCCGTCCTGGCCGAGGAAGCGCCGGTCTGGAAGGACGCCGTGTTCCTGCGCGCGCACTTGACCGTCGAGACCGGCGGCAAGCTCGCCACCAAGTGGGCCGAGAACCTCGTCGCCGGCATCGACGCCAGCCGCCACACCACGCTGGCGCGTTTCCTGTTCGCGCTCGGCATTCCGCACCTGGGCGAAACGACGGCCAAATCGCTGGCGCAGTGGCTGGGCACGCTCGAGTTCATCCGCAGCACGCCCGCGGTGTTGCTGCAGGCGCTGCCCGACATCGGCGGCGAGGTCGCCCGCTCGATCGCGACGTTCTTCGAGCAACCCGGCAATGTCGCGGTGGTCGATGCGCTGCTCGCGGCCGGGCTGCATTTCTCCGATGAAGCGGCGCCGTCTGCCGAGCTGCGCGATCGGCTGGATCTGGCGCACCTGCTGGCCACGTTGCCGGTCGACAAGCTCGGCGGCAAGAGCGCCGAGCGCCTGGCGCAGACCTACGGCACGCTCGCGGCGCTGCTGCGTGCGAACGAAAGCGGCTGGGCCGGTGCGGGTGCGTCCAGCGCGGGCGCGGCGAATCTTGCGGCGTACCTGGCCGACGACCGGGCGCGCCAAGCGCTCACCGACGCCGACGCGGCGATGCAGCGCGTGCTTGCTGCAGCCCCCGCGCGTGCGATGCGCAGCAGCGGCCCGCTCGACGGCAAGAGTGTGGTGTTGACCGGCACGCTGGTGTCGATGACCCGCGACGAAGCCGGCGAGAAGCTCGAAGCGCTGGGCGCGAAGATCGTCGGCAGCGTGTCGAAGAAGACGTCGCTGGTCGTTGCCGGCGAGGCGGCCGGCTCCAAGCTCGACAAGGCCCAGGCACTGGGCGTGGAGATCTGGGACGAGGCCGCGCTGCTGGCGTTCCTGGAGGCGCAGGCGTGAGCGTGCCGAGCGGACCGACTGCGTCGTTCGAGGCGCTGCGCCTGCGCGCGCGCCTCAACGCCGTGTTGCGTGGCTTCTTCGCCGAGCGCGACGTGGTCGAGGTCGAAACGCCGGTGCTCTCGCGTGCCGGTAATACCGATCCCAACGTCGCCAGCTTCGCCACGCGCTTCGGCGGCCATGTCGATGCCGGGCCGCCGCTGCGCTGGATGCGCACATCGCCCGAGTTCCCGCTCAAGCGGTTGCTGGCCGCGGGGTTCGGCGACTGTTACGAACTGGGTCGGGTGTTCCGCGACGGCGAGGCGGGGGGGCGCCACAACCCCGAGTTCACGATGCTCGAGTGGTACCGCGTCGGCTGGGACCATCGCCGGCTCGCCGCCGAGACCGTCGCGCTGGTGCAGGCTGCCCTGGCGTTGGTCGGGCGCCGGGCGGACGTCGTGGAGACCGACTACCGCACGCTCTACCGCGAGCAGTTGGGCATCGACCCGATGACCGCACCGGAGGCGGTACTGCGGGCGGCCCTGGGCGACGTGCGGATCGATCCGGACGGCCTGGGCCGCGACGACTGGCTCGACCTGCTGATGACCCATCGCCTCCAGCCGGCCAATCCCGCCGACCGCATCCTGGTCGTGCACGACTATCCGGCCTCGCAATGCATGCTCGCGCGGATTGCCTCGCGCGACGGCGTGCCGGTGGCCGAGCGTTTCGAGCTGTACCTGGGGGCGCTGGAGCTGGCCAATGGCTATCACGAACTGGCCGACGGCGCCGAGCAGCGGGCCCGCTTCGAGCGCGACCACGCGGTGCGCACCGCACGCGGCGCGGCGCTGCCGGCGATCGACGAGGCGCTGCTGGATGCACTCGATGCCGGCTTCCCCGACTGCGCCGGGGTCGCGCTGGGTGTGGACCGGTTGATGATGGCGATGCTGGAGACGTCGCGGATCGCGGAGGTGATCGCGTTCGATTTCGCGAGGGCGTAGCTGTTTGCTTTGCTTTGCCGTTGCAGTTGCCGTTGCCGTTGCAGTTGCCGTTGCTCTGCTTTTGCTCTGCTTCTGCTTTTGCTTTGCCTTCGAGCCGTAAAGCGAGCCGAGCACCGGAGCCTGGCGTGGCCGAAGAGCAGCCCTTGTTTGAGCGTAGCGAGTTTGGGCTGCGTGCCCCGTCGGCCGAGAAGCGCAGGGGACCGCCGCGGTTGTATCGCGGCGGATCGCGTCCGGCGAAAGGACCTTTTGGTTTCTTTTGGGTCCCTCCAAAAGAAACTCGCCCGCGCAGCGGGTGAAAGCCGTGCACGTGCCTTGGCATTGGCTTTGCCGCTTTGGTTTGTTTTTAAGGAAGAAGCGGGAAGCAAGATCAAGTCCACAGCTTCCGCGCGCGACGCGCGCGGCTTACTTTTGTCTTGGCAAAAGTAAGCAAAACCGCCGTCGCCGGACGCGATCCGCCGCATGAAGCCGCGGCGGTGCCCTCCGCGCCTCGCCTGGCGCGGCACGCAGCCCAAACTCGCTGCGCTCAGACAAGGGCTGCTCTTCGGCCGCGCCAGGCTCCGGTGCTCGGCTCGCTTTACGGCTCGATACATCAAAAGCTCGAAGCCAAAGCCAAAGCCAAAGCCAAAGCCAAAGCCAGAGCCAAAGCCAGAGCCAAAGCCAGAGCCAAAGCCAGAGCCAAAGCCAGAGCCAAAGCCAGAGCCAAAGCCAGAGCCAGAGCCAGAGCCAAAGCCAGAGCCAGAGCCAGAGCCAGAGCCAGAATCGAGCAGGGCACCGAGGTCTGGTGGGTTAGGAGCGGGGCGCGGGAGCCCCCAAGCGGCCTGCTCAACAGCAATCCAACCGCCCCGAACTACAATGCCCCCATGAACACATCCCCCCTCGATTTCGATCGCTACGACCACATCCGCCCGATCCTGTGGACCGGCGACACGCTCGAACTGCTCGACCAGCGCAAGCTGCCGTTCGTGGTCGAGCATGCGACCTGTACGACCAGCGACGAGGTCGCCCAGGCGATCCACGCGTTGACGGTGCGCGGCGCGCCGGCGATCGGTATCGCGGCCGCTTGGGGGGCGGTGCTGGCGGCGCGCGAGATCGAGGCCGACGACGGCGCGGCTGCGCTGGCCAAGCTCGAGCCGGCGCTGCAGCGGTTGAACGCTGCGCGCCCGACTGCGGTGAACCTGGCCTGGGCCTTGGCGCGCATGCGCCGGGTGCTGGCGGCTGCAGGCAGCGACTGGCGCGAAGTGCTGGCGCGCGAGGCGCAGGTGATCGCCGACGAGGATCTCGCCGCGAACCGCCACATGGGCGCGCTCGGCGCGGCGTTGATCGCGCCGGGCAGCGGGGTGCTGACCCATTGCAATACCGGCTCGCTGGCCACCGCCGGCTTCGGCACCGCACTGGGTGTCATTCGCGCGGGCATGGCGCAAGGACGCATCGCCAAGGTCTTCGCTGGCGAAACACGGCCGTGGCTGCAGGGCGCACGGCTCACAGTGTGGGAACTGCAGCAGGACGGCATCGACGCGACACTGATCGCAGATTCCGCCGCCTCGCACCTGATGAAGGGCGGCTTCGTGCAGTGGGTGGTGGTCGGCGCCGACCGCATCTGCGCCAACGGCGACACCGCCAACAAGATCGGCACCTATCAGCTGGCGATCGCCGCCCGCCACCATGGCGTGAAGTTCATGGTCGTCGCGCCGTCCTCGACCGTCGACATGGACACGGCGTCGGGCGAGATGATCGAGATCGAGCAGCGCGACCCGGGCGAGCTGTTCGGCCTGGGCGGCAGCCGCACGGTCGCCGACGGCATCCAGGCCTGGAATCCGGTGTTCGATGTGACGCCGGGAGCGCTGATCGACGCGATCGTGACCGAGCGCGGGGTCGTCGAGCGCCCGACGACCGAGGCGATGCGCGTACTGTTTGGCTGAGGCGTGGCGCCTTTGCGCGATCGGCGGCGGTGCGTCCGATCGGCGGCATGTCGGCCGGAAAGCGGGCCAGGGCCCGAAAATACCGCACCGTATCGAGCCAAGTGCTTGTTTTTACGTCGGAAACCCTGGGCCGGGCATGGCATTTGTGCTATGATTTCCTGTCATTTTGATCGCGTCGCCGGCGGCCGGTACGCGCAGCGTCGGCGCCTTGCGTCGATGCCGGAAAAACCGGGCCGCGCAGACAGGATGCAAGCCCTCTAGATGGTCGATTCCGCGAAAGAAATCATTCCCGTCAATCTCGAAGACGAGATGCGCCGCAGCTACCTCGATTACGCGATGAGCGTGATCGTGGGGCGCGCGCTCCCCGACGTCCGCGACGGCCTCAAGCCGGTCCACCGCCGCGTGCTGTTTGCGATGAACGAGCTCGGCGCGCACAGCAACAAGCCGTACTACAAGTCGGCGCGTATCGTCGGTGACGTCATCGGTAAGTACCACCCGCATGGCGACCAGTCGGTCTACGACACGCTGGTGCGCATGGCCCAGCCGTTCTCGCTGCGCTATCTGCTGGTCGACGGGCAGGGCAACTTCGGTTCGGTCGACGGCGACTCGGCAGCGGCGATGCGTTACACCGAGGCGCGCATGTCGCGCCTGACGCACGAGTTGATGGCCGACATCGACAAGGAAACGGTCGATTTCCAGCCCAACTACGACGAGAAGGAGCTCGAGCCGTCGGTGATGCCGACGCGCTTTCCGAACCTGCTGGTCAACGGCTCGGCCGGTATCGCGGTCGGCATGGCGACCAATATCCCGCCGCACAACCTGGGCGAGGTGGTCGACGCGCTGATCGCGTTGATCGACAACCCCGAGATCGACATCGACGGGTTGATGGAATACATCCCCGGCCCCGATTTCCCGACCGCGGGCATCATCAACGGCGTGGGCGGCATCCATTTGGCCTACCGCACCGGTCGTGGCCGCGTGCGCATGCGCGCCAAGGCCGAGGTCGAGGTGGCCGACAATGGCCGCGAGTCGATCATCGTCACCGAGATTCCGTACCAGGTGAACAAGGCGCGGTTGATCGAGAAGATCGCCGAGCTGGTCAAGGAAAAGAAGCTCGAGGGCATCAGCGAGCTGCGCGACGAGTCCGACAAGGACGGCATGCGCATCTACATCGAGGTCAAGCGCGGCGAGTCGGCCGAGGTCGTGCTCAACAACCTCTACTCGCAGACGCAGATGGAGTCGGTGTTCGGCATCAACATGGTGGCGTTGGTCGACGGCCGCCCGCAGTTGCTGAACCTGCGCCAGATCCTCGAGGCGTTCGTCCGCCATCGCCGCGAGGTGGTCACCCGCCGGACGATCTTCGAGCTGCGCCGCGCCCGCAACCGCGCGCACATCCTCGAAGGCCTGACGGTCGCGCTGGCCAACATCGACGAGATGATCGAGCTGATCAAGACCTCGGAGAATCCCAACGTCGCCCGCGAGCGGATGCTCGCCAGGCGCTGGGACGCCGGGCTGGTCGGTGCGCTGCTCGCCGCCAGCGGCGCCGAGGCCTCGCGTCCCGAGGACCTGCCCGATGGCGTGGGCCTGATCGACGGCAGCTACCAGCTGACCGAGGCCCAGGCGCAGCAGATCCTGGAAATGCGCCTGCACCGCCTGACCGGGCTGGAGCAGGACCGCCTGACCGACGAGTACCGTCAGCTGCTGGAGACCATCCGCGGCCTGATCGAGATCCTCGAAGATCCTGACGTGCTGCTGGAGGTGATCCGCACCGAGCTGCGCAACGTCAAGGCCGAGTTCGGCGACGAGCGCCGCAGCGAGATCCGCGCCAGCGAAGAGGATCTGGACATCCTCGACCTGATCGCGCCCGAGGACGTGGTGGTCACGTTGTCCCATTCGGGCTACGCCAAGCGCCAGCCGGTCAGCGCCTACCGCGCGCAGAAGCGTGGCGGCCGCGGCCGCAACGCGGCGGCGACCAAGGACGAGGATTTCATCGAGCAGCTGTGGCTGGTCAATACCCACGACACGCTGCTGACGTTCACCAGCGCCGGCCGCGTGTTCTGGCTGCCGGTGCACCAGCTGCCCGACGCCGGCCCGAACGCGCGCGGGCGGCCGATCATCAACTGGATTCCGCTCGAGGCCGACGAGAAGGTGCAGGCCGTGGTGCCGGTGCGTGAGTACGTCGAAGGCCAGTACGTGTTCTTCGCCACCCGCAGCGGTACGGTCAAGAAGACCCCGCTGACCGAGTTCGCCTACAGGCTGGCGCGCGGCAAGATCGCGATCCGCCTCGACGATGGCGATGCGCTGGTCGGCGTCGCGCTGACCGACGGCGACCGCGATGTGCTGCTGTTCGCCTCCAATGGCAAGACGGTGCGCTTCAGCGAGAACCGCGTGCGCTCGATGGGCCGCACCGCCGGCGGCGTGCGCGGCATCCGGCTCGATGCCGGCGAGCACGTCGTGAGTCTGATCGTCGCCGAGAGCGCGGGCGGCATCGAGGACGAGACCTTCGAGGAGACGGTCGAGGACGCGGCGCCCGAAGCGAGCGGTGAGGCCAACGGCGAGGCCGTGGTGGTCGAAACCGGCGCCGGCGAGGATATCGGCTACATCCTCACCGCGACCGAGAACGGCTACGGCAAGCGCACGCCGCTGTCGGAGTACCCGTGCAAGGGCCGCGGTACGCGCGGCGTGATCGGCATCCAGACCACCGAGCGCAACGGTCGCCTGGTCGGTGCGGTGCTGCTGCGCAACGCCGACGAGGTGCTGCTGATCTCCAACGGCGGCACCCTGGTGCGCACCCGCGCCTCGGAGATCGCCCGGGTCGGCCGCAACACCCAGGGCGTGACCCTGATGCGCCTGTCCAAGGACGAGCGCCTGCAGGGCATCGAACGCGTCGATGGCGCGATCGACGACGAGACCGCCGACCCGATCGCACCGCCGCCTGCGGGCGACGCCCCGGCCGCCGCCATCGACGCCCAGACGCCCGACGCCTGACGGCGGCGCCAAACCGGGCCCGAAACCGGGGTCAGCGGGCTTTTCGCAAGGACAAGGCACTCTGACCCCGGTTTCGGGCCCTTTGCATTCCTATACTGCGCCGGTTGCCAGGCGGGGAATTGGAATGTCGATCAGAGTGTGGGGGCGCATTGGCGCCCGTTGCGTCGCGGTGCTGGCCCTCGTGGCGGCAGTCGCGTTCGTGGCCGGCTGCCGGCGCGATGCCGGTGGTCAGGTACCCGCCGCAGGCGGCGAGGCGATCCGCACCGAGCGCGCGCAGGTCGAGGGCTTCGGCCTGGCGCGGGCGTTTCCCGACCAGCATGATGGCGCGCTGTCGCTGGCGCTCGAGTTCTCGCAGCCGTTGGTCGGCACGCAGGATTTCGATGCGCTGGTGACGTTGGCCGACAATGCCGGCCGTGACGGCAGCTGGACGCTCGACGATGACGGCAAGGTGCTGCGCTTCCCGCACGTCGAGGCCAACCGCGACTACACAGTGCGCATTTCCGGCACGCTGACCGCGGCCGACGGCAGCACGCTGGGCCAGGATCTCGAGCGCAAGGTGTTCACCGGCGATCTCGACCCGGTGGTCGGCTTCGCATCGCAGGGCAGCGTGCTGCCGGCGAAGGAATCGCGTGGCCTGCCGATCGTCTCGATCAACGTCGACGAGGTCGATGTCGAGTTCCTGCGCGTCGACGACGCTTCGCTGCCGGCCTTTTTCGCCCAGTACCAGCGCGGCGGTCGGCGCGGCAGTTGGGACCTCGACGATCGCTACGGCTACAGCGGCCGCACGCCGCTGTCGAAGCTGGCTCAGCCGGTCTACGTCAATCGCTTCTCGATCGACGGTGCGCGCAACGAGCGCGTGCTGACCTACCTGCCGCTGCAGGGCATCAAGGAGCTGCAGCAGCCCGGGCTGTACTTCGTGGTGATGAAGCGCACCGGTGCGTTCGCCGACCAGTTCGAGACCGCGTTCTTCACCGTCAGCGACATCGGCCTGCACGCACGCGCCTACCGCGAGCGGATGTTCGTACATACCGCGTCGCTGCAGGACGGCGCGCCGATCGGCAATGCCGAGCTCAAGGTCCTCGACGGCAAGGGCGAGACGGTCTTCCGCGCCAAGACCGACGCGCGCGGCAATGCAATGCTCGACTACACGCTCGACGCAGCGCATGTGCTGGTCGCCACCCGGGGCGGCGACGTGTCGATGCTGCCGTTCAACCAGCCGGCGCTGGACCTGTCGGAGTTCGCAGTCGGCGGCCGGGCGCAGGCCTGGTTCGATGTGTTCGCCTGGTCGGGACGCGATCTCTACCGCCCCGGCGAAACGGTCCGTGTCTCGGCGCTGCTGCGCGACCAGGACGGACGCCCGGTGCAGGCGAAGGACGGCCGCGCGCAGACCTTGTTCGCCCGCCTGCGCCAGCCCGATGGCAAGACCTTCCTCGAACGCCGCATCGAACCGGGCGAGGGCGGCTACGTCCGGTTCGAGCAGGAGATTCCGGTGGATGCGCCGACCGGGAGCTGGCGCGTGGAGTTCCGCACCGATCCGGCGAGCCGCGAGGCGGTGCAGGGCATGACCTTGCGGATCGAGGAGTTCCTGCCTGAGCGGATGAAGCTCGACCTCGACGCCGCGCAGGCGACGCTGCGCCCGGGTCAGCCGCTGCGGCTGCAGGCGACCGGCGCCTATCTCTACGGCGCACCGGCGGCGGGCAACCGCTTCACCGCCCGGCTGGCGGTCGCTGTCGAGCGCACGCCGGTCGAAGGCCTGCCGGGCTTCGTCTTCGGCGACCCGACCGTGACGCTGCCGCGCGAGGCCAAGGATGTCGTCGATCAGGCGCTCGATGCGCAGGGTCGCCTGCAGGTCGATATCGCGTTGCCCGACGAGGCCCGACCGGTCACGCCGATCGCCGCGATCGTCTCCGGCAGCCTGTTCGCAACCGGCGGGCGCAGCGTCAACCGCACGCTCAAGCGGGTGCTGTGGCCAGCCGAGGCGCTGGTCGGCGTGCGCCCGTTGTTCGATCCTGACGACGGCGCCGACGCCAACGGTACGGCACGCTTCGAACTGGTGCGCGTGGGCCAGGACGGCAAGCCTCGGCCGCTGCAGGGCCTGAAGGTGTCGCTGGTGCGCGAGCACCGCGACTACCACTGGCGCAACGACGACGATGGCTGGCGCTACGAGTACACGCAGCGCTTCGAGACCGTGGACACGCGTAGCGTCGATGCCGGTACCGCGGCCGCGCGCTTCGATGTGCCGGTGGAGTGGGGCGAGTACCGCATCGATGTCGAGGACCCGCAGACCAAGCTGGTCTCGCGCTATCCCTTCCGCGCCGGCTGGGGCTGGGACGACGACAACCGCGGGCTCGACGCGCGCCCCGACAAGGTCAAGGTCGCGCTGGACAAGACCGGCTACCGCGCCGGCGACACGATGCGCGTCACGGTCACGCCGCCGCATCCGGGCAAGGGCCTGCTGATGGTCGAAAGCGACCGCATGCTCTATCTGCACGAGATCGATGCCAAGCCGGGCAGTACGTTCGAGATTCCGGTCACCGAGGACTGGGAGCGTCACGACGTCTACGTGACCGCGCTGGTGTTCCGCGGCGGCAGTGCCGCGAGCGCGGTCACGCCGGCGCGTGCGGTGGGCATCGCGCATGTGCCGATGCAGCGCCGCGAGCGCCGGGTCGCGGTCGGGCTGCGCGCGCCGGAACAGATCCGCCCCGAGGGCCCGATGCAGGTCACTGTGAGCGCACCGGAACTGGCCGGCCAGTCGGCCTGGGTCACGGTGTCGGCGGTCGATGTGGGCATCCTCAACATCACCCGCTTCCCGGTGCCCGACGCCTGGCGGCATTTCTTCGCGCAGCGCCGGTTCGGCGTCGATGCCTACGATGTCTATGGGCGGATCATCGAAAGCTACGAGGGCGGCACGGCGAAGCTGCGCTTCGGCGGTGACGCGCCGCTGGCCTCGCTGCCGCAGGCCCGTCGCCCCACCGCACGCGTGCAGACCGTCGATCTGTTCGCAGGCCCGGTGAAGCTCGACGCCCGCGGCAATGCGCGCGTGCCGCTGCAACTGCCCGACTTCAACGGCACACTGCGGGTCTCGGCGCTGGTGTTCTCGGCCGATCGCTATGGCAGCCGCGACGTCGAGACCCTGGTGCGGGCGCCGATCGTCGCCGAGGCCAGCATGCCGCGGGTGCTCGCGCCCGGGGACCGCAGCACGGTGACCCTGGACCTGACCAATTTCAGCGGCCGGGCAGGCGACTTCGACGTCCGCGTCGACGGCGTGGGGCCGCTGGCGGTCGGCGAGGGCAGTCGTCGCGTCTCGTTGGCGGCTGGCGGCAAGGCAACGCTGCGCTTCCCGGTGACCGCGCAGCCCGGCTACACCGTCGCCAAGGTCCGCGTGCGCGTCGATGGCAACGGCCACCGGGTCGATCGCAGCTACGACCTGCCGGTGCGGCCGGCGTGGCCGGCGGTGTTGCGCTCGAGCACGCGGGTGCTCGACGGCGCCACGCCGCTGACCCTCGACACCACCACGATGTCCGGGCTGATGGCCGGCTCGGTCACGGCGCGGATTTCGGTCAGCGCGCTGCCGCCGATTCCGTTCGCGGCCGCGATCGATGGGGCGTTGCACTATCCCTACGGTTGCGCCGAGCAGACCACCAGTCGCGGTTACGCGGCGCTGCAGCTCGACGATGCCACCGTCTCGATGCTCGGCATCCGCGACATCGATGCCGGCAAACGGCGCCGGGTGGTCGAGGCCGCGTTCGGGCGACTGGCGGCGATGCAGGTCGGCACCGGCCACTTCTCGATGTGGGGCAACGACGGCGACGTCAATCCGATGCTCACGCCGTACATCGTCGAGTTCCTGCTCGACGCCCGCGACGCCGGTTTCGCGGTGCCGGAAGCCGTGCTGCAGAAGGCGCTCGAGCGCTTGTCCGAAGACCTGTTGTCGGGCGGCGACGGGTTCTACGGCCAGAACGAGCGCGACCACCTGCGCTTCGCCTACCAGGCCTACGCCGGCTACGTGCTCGCGCGGGTCAACCGTGCGCCGCTGGGCACGCTGCGCGGGCTCTACGACAACGAGCGCGCGAAGACGCGGACCGGCCTGCCGCTGGTGCATCTGGGCCTGGCGCTGTCGCTGCAGGGCGACAAGGCCCGCGGCGAGCGGGCGATCGACGCCGGTTTCGCGTTCAAGGGCGACCGTCCGGGCTATCTGTGGGACTACGGCTCGCCGCTGCGCGATGCCTCGCTGATGATCGCGCTGACCCACGAGCGCGCCATGGCCAAGTCCGCCTACGACGCCCGTGCGGTCGACATCGGCCGCGAGATCGACGCCCGTCGGCAGCGCAGCTGGATGTACCTGAGCACCCAGGAGCAGATCGCGATCGCGCGGCTGGGCCGGGCGCTGATGGCCGATCAAAGCCGCCGGGTGTCGGGTACCCTGCAGGAGGGTGAGGTCGAGGAGGCGATCGCCCCGGCGGCGATCGTCGGGCGTGCCTTCGACGAGGCCGGGCTGCGTCGCGGCGTGCGCTTCGTGCCCAAGGGCGAACCGCCGATGTACGCCAGCATCGACGTCGCGGGTGTGCCGCTGCAGGCGCCGGCCGCCGATGCCAGTGCGCTCAAGGTCGAGCGTCGGCTCTACGGCACCGACGGCCAGCCGTGGACGCCCGGGCCGCTGACCGAAGGCGAAGCGCTGATCGTCGCGGTCTCGGTGGTCGCCGACCGCGACATGCCCGATGCGCTGTTGACCGACCTGTTGCCGGCGGGCCTTGAGGTGGAGAACTTCAACCTCGGCGACGGCAAGCAGTGGGCCGACGTCGTGGTCGACGGCATCCGGATCACCGAACGTGGCAGCCAGGCGACGGTGCAGCACGAGGAGTACCGCGACGACCGCTTCGTCGCCGCGCTCAAGCTCGACAGCGGCCGCACCGCACGCGTGTTCTACCTGGTCCGCGCGGTCAGCCCCGGCACCTACACCGTGCCGCCGCCGCTGGTCGAGGACATGTACCGGCCGCAGCTGCGCGGCGTCGGCGTTGCGACGCCTGCGACGATCACGGTGGTCGAGCCCTGAGCGCGCAGGCGAAGCAACGGGGGGCGGCGCGCGCTGTGCGATGGCTGGCGTGAATCCGCCTGCGCGTGGGACGGCGGCGCGCCAGCTCTGGTGGCGCCGCGCGCTGGGTGGGCTGCGCTGGGGAACGGTTGCGCTGCTGCTGTCGCTGCTCGCACTCGATCTGGCATTCCCGCCGCAACTGCCCACACGCGACGACACCAGCGTGCTGGTGGTCGCGCGCGACGGCACGCCGTTGCGCGCGTTCGCCGATGCCGATGGGGTCTGGCGCCACCCGGCCACGCCGCAGAGCGTGTCGCCGTACTACCTGCAGGCGCTGCTCGGCTACGAGGATCGCTGGTTCCAGCGCCATCCGGGCGTCAATCCGCTGGCGATGGCGCGTGCGGCCTGGCAATGGGCGCGGGGCGGGCGGATCGTGTCGGGCGGTTCGACGCTGACGATGCAGGTCGCGCGCATCCTCGATCCGCAGCCTGCACGCGGGCGGACGCTGCGCGGCAAGCTGGTGCAGCTGCTGCGGGCATTGCAGCTCGAGGCGCATCTGTCCAAGGACGAGATCCTGACCCTGTACCTCACGCGCGCGCCGTTCGGCGGCACCATCGAGGGGGTCGAGGCGGCCAGTTGGGCGTATCTGGGCAAGCCGGCGGCGCGGTTGTCGCGGGCCGAGGCCGCGTTGCTGGCAGTGTTGCCGCAGGCGCCGAGTCGGTTGCGCCCCGACCGCGCACCCGAGGCGGCGCGCACGGCGCGCGACAAGGTACTCGAGCGCATGGTCGCGCTGGACGTGTGGACGCGCGCAGAGGTGGACGATGCGAAGATCGAACCAGTCGTGGCGCGCAGCCTGCGGCCGCCGTTGCACGCCGCGTTGCTCGCGCAGCGGCTGCGGGCCGCCCATCCCGGGCAGGCGCGGATCGTTTCGACGATCGACATCGGTCTGCAGCGCATGCTCGAGCAGCGGGTCGCCAGCTACTTCTCGCAGTTGCCCGAGCGCACTTCCGCGGCGCTGCTGGTGGTCGACAATCGCAACTTGGAGGCGTTGGCCTACGTTGGCTCGGTCGCCTTCGGCGATCGTGCGCGGTTGGGCCATGTCGACATGGTGCGCGCCTGGCGCTCGCCCGGCTCGACGCTCAAACCGTTCCTCTACGGCATGGCGCTCGACGATGGGCTGATCCACTCGGCCAGCCTGCTGGTCGATGCCCCGCAGTCGTTCGGCGGCTATCGCCCGGGCAACTTCGATGCCGCGTTCAATGGGCCGGTCGCGGCCGCCGATGCGTTGCGCCTGTCGTTGAACGTGCCGGCGGTAGACCTGCTCGACCGAGTCGGTCCGGCGCGCTTCGCCGCGCGGCTCGACAATGCTGGGGTCACACTGCGGTTCCCGCGCGGCGCGGTGCCGAACCTGTCGTTGATTCTGGGCGGCACCGGCGCGACGCTCGAGCAACTGGTCGGCACCCATGCCGCGTTGCATCGCGATGGCATCGCCGGGCGCGTGCGTTATACCCCGGGCCCGGCCTTGCGCGACCGCCGACTGCTGTCGCCGGGGGCGGCCTGGATCGTGCGCGAAATCCTCGAAGCGGCCGATCGGCCGGGCGAGCGCGCCGACACGTTCGACACCGGCGACCGGCCGCGGGTGTCTTGGAAGACCGGGACCAGCTACGGCTATCGCGATGCCTGGGCGATCGGCGGCACCCATCGCTACACGGTCGGTGTCTGGGTGGGGCGTCCCGACGGCACGCCGTTGCCGGGACAGTACGGCGCGATCACTGCGCTGCCGCTGCTGCTCGAGACGGTCGACAGCCTCCCGCGCGGGCGGGGCGACGCGCTGCGCGTGCCGCCGCCGCGCAACGTGCGGGAACTCGATATCTGCTGGCCGCTGGGCACTGCGGCCGACACGCAGGCCGCCCCGCTGTGCCAGCGTCGGCTGACCGCCTGGACCCTCGACGGCAATGTGCCGCCAACGTTCGCCGAGCGCGATGCAGGGCGTTGGAGCGCAGGTCGGCTGCGCTTCGAGATCGACCCGCGCAGCGGGCAGCGGCTGTCGGCCGAGTGCGAGGCCCCGCACCCGCGCGCATCACGCGAGATCGCGCGCTGGCCGGCCCTGGTCTCGCCCTGGCTGCCCGCGGCCACGCGGCGGGCCTCGCAATTGCCTGCGCTGGCACCCGACTGCCGGCCCGACGGCCGCGAGACCGTCGCCGCCCTGCATATCGAGGGCCTGGAGCCTGGCGTGACCCTGGTGCCGCCACCGGGCAGCGCGCATGGCGTGCGGCTGCAATTGCGGGCGCTGGGCACCGAGTCGCGCGTGCAGTGGCTGCTCGACGGACGCTGGATCGGCGAAACCCAGGGCGCACGCTGGCTGCGCACCGAGTTCGAAACCCCCGGCCGCCACGAACTGACCGCGCTCGCCGACGATGGCGCCTGGCGCAGCGTCGCCTTCCACGTGGCGCCGTAGCGGCGGTCGGCGCTACCGGCGGCGACGTCGATGGATGCTTCAGTCCAGATGCGCGAGCACGTGCTCGGCCGAAGACACCTTGAACTCGCCCGGGGCCTCGACGAACAGATGACGCACCACGCCGTCGTCGGCGTACAGCGCGAAGCGCTTGGCGCGCGTGCCCATGCCGTAGGCGGTCGCGTCCATCTCCAGGCCGAGCGCGCGCACGAAGTCGGCATTGCCGTCCGAGAGCATCTGCAGCCCGTCCGGCACCCCGACGCTCTCGCCCCAGGCCTGCATCACGAACGGATCGTTGACGGCGATGCAGACCACGTCGATGCCGCGGCCGCGGAACGTTTCGAAGTGTTCGACGAAGCCGGGCAGGTGGCGTTCGGAGCAGGTCGGCGTGAATGCGCCGGGGACGGCGAACAGCAGTACGCGCTTGCCGGAGAACACGGTCGGGGTGTCGATGACGCGCACGCCGTCGTGGATGTGCTTGAGGGTGACTTCGGGGATGGCGTCGCCGATCTGGATGGTCATGGGGGGCTCGCAAGCAACAGGGTGAACGCAGTCTATCCGCTCGCGCGTGGCGTCGATGCGAGCGCTCTTGAAAGCGTCGGGCCCGTTCCCCAATTTTCGGACATCGCGGCCGACGGGGCCGCTTTTCAACACGGAGCCACTCCATGCGACATGAAGCCTATCGTGCTGTCGCCCGCCAGCCGGCCTTCGCCGGGCGTGCGACGTTCCAGGATGAAATGCGGCGATTCTTCGACCAGTTCGTGCAGGGCGGCGATGCCCAGGACGAGTCGTCGGTCGTCACCAGCCAGTGGGTCCCGCGCGTGGACATCCACGAAGAGCGCGACCGGTTCGTGATCCTGGCCGACCTGCCGGGCATCGATCCGCAGGACGTCGAGATCTGGATGGACAAGGGCATCCTGAGCCTGAAGGGCGAGCGCCGGCCCCATGTCGGCGGCGAGTCTGCTGGCGATGCCGAAGCTGGCCGGAGCGAACCGCGGTTCTCGCGCATCGAACGTGCGACCGGACAGTTCCACCGTCGCTTCTCGCTGCCCGACAGCGCCGATGCCAATGCGATCACCGCGACCGGCCACAACGGCGTGCTGGAGATCAGCATTCCCAAGCGTCCCGAGACCACGCCGCGACGGATCCAGGTCGGCGCGGCCCAGGACACCGGGACCCAGGCTGTGACGCAGGCCTGAGCGGGCGCAGGGATCGCACCGCGCACCGGCGCGGCACGATGAAGACGGAGACGGCGGCCTGCAGGTATTCTGCGGGCCGCTGTCGCATCCGGCTCCTGGATTCGACGACTTCCCTTGTCGCGGCGCCGTGCGCGCCGCATCGGAACTCCCCACATGCAATTCAAGGACTACTACGAGATTCTCGGCGTCGAGCCCAATGCCGGCGATGCGGAGATCAAGACCGCCTATCGCCGCAAGGCGCGCAAGTACCACCCGGACGTCAGCAAGGAGGCGGGCGCCGAGGAGACCTTCAAGGCGATCAACGAAGCCTATGAGGCGCTGCGCGACCCGGAGAAGCGCAAGGCCTACGATCAGCTGCGCGCGCGCGGCTACCGTCCCGGCGACGAGGTCCGACCGCCCCCCGGCGGCTTCGGCGGCGCAGGGGCGGGCGGCGTTGATTTCGACGAGATTTTCGCCGGTGGCGGCGCCGGCGGCGGCTTCAGCGATTTCTTCGAGGAACTGTTCGGCCGGCGCGCCGGCGGTGTCGGCGGCCATGCCGGCCCCGGTGCCCGCGGGCCGGCGCCGCGGGGCGATACGCGCGCGCGGCTGGCGGTGCCGCTGGAGACGGTCTATCGCGGTGACAGCGTCCGTGTGCCCGTGCTGGGCAAGACCTTCGACGTGCGCATTCCCAAGGGCATCCGCCCGGGCCAGGTCGTGCGTCTGCCCGGGCAAGGCCAGCAGGGCGGCGATCTGCTGCTGGAGATCGAGTACGCGGCGCATCCCGACTTCGAGGTCGATGGCCGCAACATCATCCATTCGCTGCCGATCGCGCCGTGGGATGCGGCGCTCGGCGCGACACTGAGCGTGGCGACGCTCGGCGGCCGCGTCGAACTGAAGATCCCGCCGGGCTCGGAAGCCGGCCGCAAGTTGCGGCTGCGAGGCCGAGGCCTGCCGGGCACGGCCGGCGCGCCTGCGGGCGACCAGCTCGTCGAGCTCGAAATCCAGGCGCCGCCGCCGCGCAGCGCCGCGCAGACGGCCGCCTACGAGGCGCTGCGCGATGCCTTCTCCGGCGAAAGCGCACCTGGCGACACCAAGGGCGCCCGCTAGTTTGGCGCGTCGCCACGCGTCATGACACGTCCGCGTTCGGCGACGCTTTGATCGCGAAGGTGGCGTCCAATATCCGGTGTGAAAAGATCATGACCATTCGTCAGGCGACTGACGCCGACCATCCGCACCTGCTCAGCATTTGGCTGCGCTCGGTTCGCGCCACGCACCTGTTCTTGCAAGCATCCGATATAGCGGCCTTGCTGCCTCAGGTCCGTGATGCTTACCTGCCTGCCGTTGAATTGTGGGTGGCGGTCGATGTCGAGGGCAGACCGCTAGGGTTTATCGGGCTCAATGAAAGCCACGTGGAAATGCTCTTCATCGAGCCGGATCTGCGAGGGCGAGGAATTGGCCGCGCGCTGCTGGATCATGCCCGCGGGTCGCGTCGTGACATGACGGTGGATGTGAACGAGCAGAACCCCGAAGCGGTCGGGTTCTATTTGCATTACGGGTTTGTTCAAACCGGCCGGTCCCCTCTTGATGGCGAGGGCCGTCGTTTCCCCTTGCTGCATCTGCGCTTGGCCGGTTAACGCCGTCATCGTGACTCGAACCGAGGTGTTCGAGTCGCTGGTGGTGCGCCAGGCCTGGCCAGGCCCCCGACTTGTGTTCGCCAGATGCGGATCGGAGCACTGGCGCGGGCGTGCTATGGCGCAGTCTTCAGTCGCGCCCTTCTCAACCCGGCGTCGTCTGCAGCGACGTCATGGCAGATCCGTTTGCCATTCCAGTCGCCAGCGCGTCGTCGTGTGGGCCCAGACATCGGCCCGGTCGCTGTTCATCTGAGCTGGCGCGCGCATGTGGGCCGGCGTGTCCACCAGACGCTTGGTCCGACCACGTCAAGCGATGCGGTGCTACTTCAACGCACTCCGCCGCTTCTCATCGATCCACTTCTCCGCCCGCGCCGGCGTATACCCCCGCATCCACGCCAGCATCGCGTCGATGTCGTCGCCGTACCACAAGTCGGCGCGCTGGTCGGGATGCAGGAACCGCTCATCGACCATCCGGTCGATCATGCCGATCAGCGGCGCATAGAAGCCGTCGATATCGAGGAAGGCGCAGGGCTTGTTGCCGATGCCCAGCTGCCGCCAGGTCAGCATCTCGAAGATCTCTTCCATCGTGCCAAAGCCGCCGGGCAGGGCGACGAAGGCGTCCGACAGCTCGAACATGCGCATCTTGCGCGCGTGCATCGAGTCGACGATCTCCAGCTGGGTGAGGCCGCGGTGCGCGACCTCCCAGTCGGCGAGCTGCTTGGGGATGACGCCGGTGACCGAGCCGCCGCCCTCGAGCACCGCATTGGCCACCGTGCCCATCAGGCCGACGTTGCCGCCGCCGTAGACCAGCTGCAGCCCGTCGCGGGCAATGCGATCGCCCAACGCCATCGCGCGTTCGGCGTAGACGGGCTTGCTGCCGGAGTTGGAGCCGCAATAGACGCAGATCGATTTCATGCGAGGGTGTCCTCTTGCAGGTGATCGCCAGGGCCGCATCTGCGGGGCCGGGCCGGAAAGCAGAAGGCTCCGCCAAAGCGGAGCCTTCCGGGGCAAGGCGAGGGCGCTTTAGTTCGCCTTGTGGATCGCGCGCTTGTCGACGGCCATCGCGGCGTCGTGGACGACTTCCGACAGCGAGGGATGCGCGTGGCAGATCCGCGCCAGGTCGTCGGCCGAGCCCTTGAACTCCATCGTCAGCACGCCTTCGTGTACGAGCTCGGAGACATTGGCCCCCACCAAGTGCATGCCCAGCACGCGGTCGGTCTCGGCGTGCGCGAGCACCTTCACGAAGCCGGCCGGCTCGACCATCGCGACCGCACGGCCGTTGGCGGCGAACGGGAAGCTGCCGGCATTGTACGGGATGCCCTCGGCCTTGAGCTGCTGCTCGGTCTTGCCGACCCAAGCCAGTTCGGGCTCGGTGTAGATGACCCACGGGATCGTGTCGAAATTGACGTGGCCCGGCAGGCCGGCGATGAGTTCGGCGACGGCGATGCCTTCCTCGAAGCCCTTGTGCGCCAGCATCGGGCCGCGCACGCAGTCACCGACCGCCCAGACGCCGTCGACGCCGGTATGGCAATGGTCGTCGACCTGGATCTGGCCGCGGTCGGTCAGCTTCACGCCGGTGCCTTCGGCCAGCAGGCCCTGGCTGGCGGCCTTGCGGCCGACGGCGACCAACAGCTTGTCGACGGTGATCGACTGCTCGCCGTCCTTGTCGGCGTAGCTGACGACGACTTCCTTCTTCTTGCCCTTGCCGGTCACTTCGGTCTTGGAGACCTTCGCGCCGAGCTTGATGTCCAGGCCCTGCTTCTTGAATTCCTTGAGCGCGGCCTTGCCGACTTCGGCATCGGCGGCGGCGAGGAAGTCGGGCAGTGCTTCGAGGATCGTGACTTCGCTGCCCAGGCGCTTCCAGACGCTGCCCAGCTCCAGACCGATGACGCCGGCCCCGATCACCGCCAGGCGCTTGGGCACCTCGGTAAAGTCCAGGCCGCCGACGTTGTCGACGATGGTCTCGCCGTCGAACTTCGCGAACGGCAGCTCGATCGAATCGGAGCCCGCGGCGATGATGACATTCGTGCCGGTCAGCTCGATCTCCGCGCCGTCGTGCTGCTTCACCTTCACCACGCGGTCGGGGTGGAGCGTGGCGAAGCCGTAGAACGGCGTGACCTTGTTGGCCTTGAACAGCATCGCGATGCCGCCGGTGAACTGCTTGACGATCTTGTCCTTGCGGCCAACCATCGCGCCGACGTCGATCTTGGCATCCTTGAAGCTGATGCCGTGGTCGCCAAAGATGTGGCCCATGTTCCAGAACTGGCGCGAAGAATCGAGCAGCGCCTTCGACGGGATGCAGCCCACGCGCAGACATGTGCCGCCGAGCGCCGGCTTGCCGTCCTTGCCGAGCGCGGCGTCGATGCACGCGACCTTCATGCCCAGCTGCGCGGCGCGGATGGCGGCGTGGTAGCCGGCCGGGCCGGCGCCGATGACGACGACATCGAATTTCTGCTGTTCGCTCATTTCATTCGCTCACGTGATGGGGGATTCGTGATGGGGAGGGCCCAGGCCCGATGCGCGGGGCGATCCGGTCTTGGGCTTTCAACAGCCACGGGCCGGCATCACCACGCACGCATCCCCAATCACGGCATCGCATGCAACGGGCTTAGAGCCCGAGCAGCATGCGGTGCGGATTTTCCAGCTGGTTCTTGATGTCGACCAGGAACAGCACCGCGTCCTTGCCGTCGATGATGCGGTGGTCGTAGGAGATCGCGATGTACATCATCGGGGCGGCGACGACCTGGCCGTTCTCGACGATCGCGCGTTCCTTGATCGCGTGCATGCCCAGGATCGCCGACTGCGGCGGGTTGACGATCGGCGTGGACATCAGCGAGCCGAAGGTGCCGCCGTTGGTGATCGTGAACGTGCCGCCCTGCAGGTCGTCGAGGCCCAGCTTGCCGTCGCGCGCCTTCTTGGCGTAGTCGGCGATGCCCTGTTCGATCTCGGCAAAGCCCATGCGCTCGACGTTGCGCAGCACCGGCGTGACCAGCCCCTTGTCGGTGGAGACCGCGATCGAGATATCGGCGTAGCCGTGGTAGATGATGTCGTCGCCATCGACCGAGGCGTTGACGATCGGGTAGCGCTGCAGCGCGTTGGCCACGGCCTTGGCGAAGAAGCTCATGAAGCCGAGCTTGATGCCGTGTTCCTTCTGGAACTGTTCGCCCAGCTCCTTGCGCAGCGCCATCACCTTGCCCAGGTTGACCTCGTTGAACGAGGTCAGCATCGCAATCGATTCCTTGGACTGCATCAGGCGCTCGGCGATGCGCTTGCGGATGCGGGTCATCGGCACGCGCTCTTCGGGACGGGCGCCGCCCGACACGCCGGGGGTCTTGCCGGCGGCGTAGTTGAGCAGGTCTTCCTTGGTCACCGCGCCGCGGCGGCCGGTGCCTTCGACCTGCGACGGGTCGATGCCCTGGCTCTGGGCGGTGAAGCGCGCACCAGGCGGCAGGTCGGCGGTCTTGTCGCCGGAGACCGACTGCGGCTTGGTCGAGGACGGCGCCTTGTCGTCGGCCTGCTTGGCCTGCGGCTTGGACTGCACTTGCTCGGCGCCGGCAGCCGGGGCTTCCTTGTCCTGATTGCCCGACTCGGCGGCCGGCGGCGCGGCCGCGGCGGCGCCTTCCTCGATGATCGCGATGACCTGCTGGCTGTTGACCGTCGCGCCTTCCTCGAACTTGATCTCCTTGATCACGCCATCGACGGTCGAGGGCACTTCGAGCACGACCTTGTCGGTCTCCAGATCGACGATGTTCTCGTCGCGGCTGACCGCATCGCCGGCCTTCTTGTGCCAGGTGGCGATGGTGGCGTCGGACACGGATTCGGGCAGGACCGGGACTTTGATTTCAGTGGCCATGTGGCTTCCTGGGAAAAGCGTGGAATGTGGGGATGCGATCGGAAACTATTCGGACAGAACCTTGCCGGCGAGGTCGTTGACCAGCGCGTCGGCAATGAGCTGCTGCTGCTCGGCGACGTGGTCGTTGAAGTGACCGACGGCCGGGGAGGGCGAGCGCGCGCGGCCGGCGTAGTGCAGCGACTGCTTGGGCCCGGAGCAGAACTCGAGGTGGTGCTTGATCTGGTACCAAGCGCCCTGGTTCTGCGGCTCCTCCTGACACCAGACCACCTCGGTGGCCTTGGAGAAGCGTTCGAGCTCGGCGGTCAGCAGCGCGCGCGGGAACGGATAGAGCTGCTCGACGCGGACCAGCGCGACGTGGTCCAGCGACTGCTTGCGGGCTTCTTCGAGCAGGTCGTAATAGACCTTGCCCGAACACACGACCACGCGCTTGACCTTGGCCGGAGCGGCGTCGTTGTCCGGGATCAGATGCTGGAATTCGCCGTTGGCGAGCTCGTCGAGGGTCGACACGGCGAGCTTGTGGCGCAGCAGCGACTTGGGCGTCATGACGACCAGCGGCTTGCGGGTGGTCATGCACAGCTGGCGCCGGATCATGTGGAACGCCTGGGCCGGCGTGGTCGGTACGCAGACCATCATGTTGTCGAGCGCGCACAGCTGCAGGAAGCGCTCCAGGCGGGCCGAGCTGTGCTCGGGACCCTGGCCTTCGTAGCCGTGCGGCAGGAACAGCGCCAGGCCGCACAGACGCTGCCACTTGGCTTCGCCCGAGGACAGGAACTGGTCGATGACGACCTGGGCGCCGTTGGCGAAGTCGCCGAACTGGCCTTCCCAGATGCACAGCGTGCCCGGCTCGGACGAGGCGTAGCCGTACTCGAACGCCATGACCGCCTCTTCGCTGAGCAGCGAGTCGATGATCGTGGCGTCCTCGGGGTTCTTCACCAGCTGGCGCAGCGGAATGTAGTCTTCGCCGTCCTGCTGGTCGTGGAGCACCGCGTGACGGTGGAAGAACGTGCCGCGGCCGCTGTCCTGGCCGACCAGCCGCAGCCGGTTGCCGGCATCGAGCAGGGTCGCGTAGGCGAGGTTCTCGGCAAAGCCCCAGTCGCCGGGAAGCTCGCCGGCGGCCATCTTGCGGCGGTCCTCGTAGATCTTGGCCACGCGCGGGTGCAGGTGCACCGAGTCGGGCAGGGTGGTGATCGTCTTGGCGAGCGCCTTGAGCTTGTCGACCGACACCCGGGTGTCGAGCGTGTCGCTGAGCCGGCCGGCAAGATAGGGATCCCAGTCGATCGTCAGTTCGTAGTCCGACGGCTTGGCGTCGGCCAGCTCCACGGTGACCTCACCGGCATCGAGCTTGTCGCGGTAGCGGTCGACGATCGCCTTGGCGTCGGCCTCGGCGAGCACGTCCTCGGCGGCCAGTCGCGCTGCGTAGAGCTCGCGCGGCGTCTTGTGCTTGCGGATCACCTGGTACATCAGCGGCTGGGTCGCCGCCGGTTCGTCGGCCTCGTTGTGGCCGTGGCGGCGGTAGCACACCAGATCGATGACCACGTCCTTGCCGAAGGTCTGACGGAAGTCGTAGGCCAGTTCGGCGCAGAACACCACCGCCTCGGGATCGTCCGCGTTCACGTGCAGCACCGGGGCGCCGACCATCTTGGCGACATCGGTGCAGTACAGCGTGGAGCGCGCGTCCTGGCGATCGCTGGTGGTGAAGCCGACCTGGTTGTTGATGACCACGTGGACCGTGCCGCCGACCGCGAAGCCGCGGGCCTGCGACATCTGGAACAGCTCCATGTTCACGCCCTGGCCGGCGAACGCCGCGTCGCCGTGCAGCAGCACCGGCAGCACGACCTTGCGCTCGGTGTCGCGGCGGCGGTGCTGGCGCGAACGAACGCTGCCGGCGACCACCGGGTTGACGATTTCCAGGTGCGAGGGATTGAACGCGAGCGCCAGGTGGACGGCGCCGCCGGGCGTGGCCAGGTCGGCCGAGAAGCCCATGTGGTACTTCACGTCGCCGGTGTGGGCGCGATCGTCGTCCTGGTGCTCGAACTTGCCTTCGAACTCGTCGAACAGCCGGCGCGGATTCTTGCCGAGCGTGTTGACCAGCACGTTGAGGCGGCCGCGGTGGGCCATGCCGATGACGATGTCCTTGACGCCGTCCTTGCCGGCGCGCTGGATCACGTTGTCGAGCAGCGGGATCAGGGCGTCGCCGCCTTCGAGCGAGAAGCGCTTCTGGCCGACGTACTTGGTGTGCAGATAGCGTTCCAGGCCCTCGGCCGCGGTCAGCCGCTCGAGGATGCGCTTCTTCTCCTCGGGGCTGCGCGCGAACCGGCCGCCGGCATTCTCTAGCCGGGTGTAGAGCCAGTTGCGCTGCTCGAAGTCCGGGATGTGCATGAACTCGGCACCGATCGGACCGGCATAGGTCGCCTTGAGCAGTGCCAGCAGGTCGCGCAGCTTCATGCGCGGCTGGCCGCCCACGCCGCCGGTGCTGAACTCGTCGTCGAGGTCGGCTTCGGTGAGCTGGTGGAACGGCAGCCCCAGGTCCGGCGGGTTGACCGGCGGGGTCATGTCCAGCGGGTCGAGCCGGGCGCCCAGGTGGCCGCGCGAGCGGTAGGCGGTGATCAGTCGGCCGACATGGCGTTCGCGCTCGTCACCGGCGCCCGAGGCCTGCGCCTGGACCACGCCGCGCGCGGCTTGGCGACCGGCATCGGCGACCGCCGACAGCACCGCCGAGTGCGGCACGTCGCCGGCCTCGCGGCCCTTGAAGGTGTCGAACCACCGTTTCCAGTCCGTCCCGACGCTGTCGGGGGCCACGAGATACTGCTCGTACAGGTCTTCGATATAGGCGGCATTGGCGCCGAACTGCGACGACTGCGCAAACTGCTTCAGGAGACTGTCCACGTCTGGCGATTCGGACTCTTTGGGGAGGGGGGTGCGGCGTGCCGGAAAGCCGGAAAAAGCCGGAATCTGGCGGCCATTGAGGTCACGACAGTATACGCGTGTCCTCCGCTGCGATGCACCCCGCGCGGCCGCATGCGCTGGCCTCGTGCCGCGGTCGAAGGCGTCTGCGCACCCTGTGCGCCGAGGCTGGTGCCGGGCGTGGCGGTCAAAGGCCGAGCGCGCGCAGCTCGGTCGCCGGACGTGAACGCTCCCACACCGTCTCGAACGCCTGCACCAGTCGGCGCGCCCGGCCAGGCAGCGTGGTCGCCGCTTCCCCCTCGATTCGGTGCGCGAGCGGTCGGACGACGAAGCCGCCGACGTCGTTGACGAGCACGGCGCCGGCGAAGCCGCGGTCGGCTGCGGTGTCGACCTCGCGGATCGCGAACGCGCTCGGCAACCGCTGCGCCAGCGCCACCAGGGGCGGCGGGCCGGTCCGCAGCGCGGCCGCGTCCTGCAGCAGAATGCGTGCGCCGCCGCCGCGCCCGGCGGTCGCAAACCGCTGCAGCGCGCGCAGGACCTCGGGATGATCGTAGAGGCCGGGGTCGAGGTCGTGGCTGCGCAGCCACAGGCCGCGGCGGGCGGACAGGATCACCGTCGTGCTGGCCGCGACCGCAGTCTCCAGGTCCTCCACTGCGAAAGCGGCCTGCGCATGCCGATGCATCGCACGATGCACGATGCCCGCTTCGACGACCTGCGGCCCCTCCGCGACGAAACCGTGGCGTGCATACAGGTTCATCGCGTGCAACTGGGCGTGCAGATGGGTGTGGGGCAGGCCGTCGGCCTGCGCCAGGTCGAGCAAGGCCCGCAGCAGCGCATCGCCGATGCCCCGGCCGCGCCGGTCGGCGCGCACCGCCAGCCGGCCGATCCGGCCGTCCGGCGCCAGGCGGCCGGTGCCGACCGCCGTGCCGTCGGTGTCGACCGCCAGCACGTGCCGGCACTGCGCATCGAGCGCATCGCGCTCCAGCGCGGCCGGCACGCCCTGTTCTTGCACGAAGACCTGCTCGCGCAGGGCCTGCGCGGCGGCCATGTCGGCGTCGTTCGCGATCGGAAAGACCCGGAGCGACGCCGGCACGCTCACGCGTCCTCGGGACGGGCCAGCGTGTAGTGGCCCTGTTCGAGCAGGGCGTAGACCGCGGCGCGTCCCGCTGGCGACAGCGCCGCGTGGTCGGCGGCGTCGATGCGGGCAGCGGCGGCCAGGCGCTGGGCGTCGCGGATCGACAGCGCGAACGCGCTGCCCGAGACGAACAGCCGTGCGCCGCGTGCCGCGCGGCGCCAGGCGGCGCGCGAGAACGGATTGCGCAGCAACACCGCCCGACCGCTGGTGAGCAGTGCATCGACCTCTTCCGGCGGAGGCGGCGTTTCGCCCGCGACCACCTGGTGGGCATTGCGGTACCCGGTCATGAAGCGGCCGAACCAGTCGCCCAGGCGGTCGGGGTCGTTCATGCGGATGGCGTTGAGCGCCTCGACCACGCGGCCCATCGTCGCCGCGTCGATCTCGTTGGGGTCCTTGGGCGGCGTGAGCGTCTCGTCGTGGTAGCGCACCGCGTCGTCGGCCTCGGCGGCCAGCGTGTCGATGTAGTCGCCCATCAGTTCGGCGGCTGACGGCGCCCGCATGCCCACCGACAGCGTCAGGCACGCATCTTCGGCCACGCCGTGATGCGGCACCATCGGTGGCAGATAGAGCATGTCGCCGGGACCGAGCACCCAGTCGTGGGTCGGCGTGAACTCGCGCAGCAACTTCAACTCGACATCGTCGCGGAAGTCCTGCGACGGCAGACCGTGGCCGAGCGAATGCGAGGCGTCGATCATCCAGCGGCGATGGCCCAGGCCCTGCAGCAGGAACACGTCGTAGTGATCGACGTGCGCGCCGACCGAGCCGCCGGTCGCAGCGAAACTGACCATGATGTCGTCGATGCGCCAGCGCGGCAGGAACGAGAAGTGCGGCAGCAGCGCGGCGACGTCGGCGTCCCACTTGTCCACGTCCTGGACCAGCAGCGTCCAGTCCCGGTCGCCCAGGCCCGGGAAGATGGCCTCGTCGAACGGGCCGGTCTCGACCTGCCAGCCATCGTTGGCGCGGTCGTGGCGGATCAATCGCGACAGTGCCAGTTCCTCGCAGGCCAGGCCGGCGAGGTCCTCGGGCTGCAGCGGGGATTGGAAGCCGGGAAAGGCGTTGCGGATGAGCAGCGGCCGCTTGTGCCAGTAGTCGCGCAGGAAGCGGGCAGGGGGCATGCCGAGCGGGCCGTGGCGGCCGGCATCGATCTCGAAGGGGAGGGCTTTCATGCGCGCAAGCGTACGTGATCGGCCGGGGGCGCGCATTGCGTGCGCGCATGGACGCGGCGGGCGCTTTCGGGCAGCCGGCGCCTCGTCCGAGGCGGGCCTGCGCTGCGCGCTGGGGCTACAGCACGCGGTTGTCGTGGCCGTCGTCGTGCACGTCGGGCGTGTTGCTCGGGTTGACCGTATTGCTGGCGCCCTCGAACTCGACCGACGCGACATTGCGCGCGAGCACGGTGTTGCGGTCGCCGCCGATCTGCACGTTGCCGGCCTCGGTGAGGTTGAGGGTGTTGTCGCTGCCGGTCACCACGACGTCGCCGACGCGGCGATTGAGGACGGTGACATGGTCGCCGTCGACCCGGAGCGAGGCCGCATGGTCGACGTTGATCGCGCCTCGCGAGGCGGTCACCACGACCTCACCGCAGGCCCCGTCGAGCACGAGATGAAAGTCGTCGCGCGTCACCTGCACATCCTGCCCGGCGCACATGGCGCCGCTGGCCGGATCGCGCAACGCACCCGAGGCGGTCGGCGGTGCCTCCTCGCGGGGCCTGGACGTCGCATCGTCGGCAGGCCCGCCGCAGGCGACCAAGCTCGCGGCGATGACGTGCAGCGCGAGGACGGTGACCGAGCGGGACACGGAGCGGCGCATGGGCAAGCCTGGGCAAGGGCTGGATGACCGCAGCCTGCGCTGCGGTGCGTGCAGGCGGCGTCGCGCCAACCGGCGCGCGCCGTATGCAGAGGTCAGATCGCGCGGGCCAACTGCTCGGCCAGCCCGGTGTAGGCCCCGGGCGTCAGCGCGCGCAACCGCGCCTTGTCGGCCTCCGGCAGGTCGAGGCCGTCGACGAAGGCGCGCATGGACTCGGCGGTGATGCCCTGGCCGCGGGTCAGCGCCTTGAGCTGCTCGTAGGGGTTGGGCAGCCCATGGCGACGCATGACGGTCTGCACGGCCTCGGCCAGCACTTCCCAGGCCGCATCCAGGTCCTGCGCCAGACGCTCGGGATTGGCGCTGAGCTTGCCCAGTCCGCGCAGCAGCGCGTCGAGCGCGATCTGGGTATGGCCGAACGCCGTGCCCAAGGCGCGCAGCACGGTGGAGTCGGTGAGGTCGCGCTGCCAGCGGCTGATCGGCAGCTTGGCGGCGAAATGCTCGAACAGCGCATTGGCGATGCCGAAATTGCCCTCGGCATTCTCGAAGTCGATCGGGTTGACCTTGTGCGGCATCGTCGAGCTGCCGATCTCGCCGTCCTTGAGTGCCTGCTTGAAGTAGCCCAGCGAGATGTAGCCCCACACGTCGCGGCACAGATCGATGCCGATGGTGCCCATGCGGCGGGTGGCGTCGGCGATCTCGGCGACGCAGTCGTGCGGCTCGATCTGGGTGGTGTAGGGGTTGAACTCGATGCCCAGGGACTCGACGAAGCGGCGCGAGAACGCCGGCCAGTCGATATCCGGATACGCGGCGATGTGGGCGTTGTAGTTGCCGACCGCGCCGTTGATCTTGCCGGTCAGCGGCACCGCCGCGAGCTGCTCGCCCTGGCGCTGCAGCCGCGCGACGACGTTCGCAAGCTCCTTGCCGACGGTCGTGGGCGACGCGGTCTGGCCGTGGGTGCGCGAGAGCAACGGCAACGCCGCATGGGTGTGCGCCATCTCGCGCAGCGTCGCAATCAGCCGGTCGAGCGTGGGCAGCAGCACATGCTGGCGCGCCTTGCTGAGCATCAGCGCATACGAGAGGTTGTTGATGTCCTCGCTGGTGCAGGCGAAATGCACGAACTCCAGCGCCGGCGCGAGTGCGGCATCGTCCTTGAGCCGCTCCTTGATGAAGTATTCGACCGCCTTGACGTCGTGGTTGGTGGTGCGCTCGATCTCCTTCACGCGCGCGGCGTCGGCGACCGAGAAGTCTTCGGCCAGCGCCTGCAGCGTCGCACGCGCGGCCGCGTCGAACGCCGGCAATTCCGCGATGCCCGGCTCGTCGCCCAGCGCGATCAGCCACTCGATCTCCACCCGCACGCGCGCCCGGATCAGGCCGTACTCGGAGAAGATCGGCCGCAGCGCATCGACCTTGCCGGCATAGCGGCCATCGAGCGGAGACAGGGCGAGCAGGGCGGCGTCGGCGGTGCGGGAGTCGGTCATTGGACGGGAGCGCGGCGGGCGAAGCGGTCATTTTAGCCTGCATGGCGCTCGCGTATCCTTCCCAGGACCATCCCATCCGCCAGCGACCACGCCAGCCGGACCCTTTTCCTCCAAGGAGCCGAACGAATGAGCACGTCAGCGAACGCCCCGGCGTTCCGGATCGAACACGACAGCATGGGCGACCTGCAGGTCCCCGCCGATGCCCTGTGGGGCGCCCAGACCCAGCGCGCGGTGCAGAACTTCCCGGTCTCCGGCCGGCCGATGCCGCGCGGCTTCATCCGCGCGCTGGGCCTGATCAAGGCCGCGGCTGCCGACGTCAATACCGGCCTGGACCTGCTGCCGGGCCGGCTGGGCAAGGCGATCCGCGCCGCTGCGCTCGAGGTCGCCGACGGGGCGCACGACGCGCACTTCCCGATCGATGTCTACCAGACCGGTTCTGGCACGTCGTCGAACATGAACGCCAACGAGGTCATCGCGACGCTGGCCTCGCGGGCCGGCCGACCGGTGCACCCCAACGACCACGTCAACCTCGGCCAGAGTTCCAACGACGTCGTGCCGACCGCGATCCGCGTCTCGGCGCAACTGGCGGTGGTCGAGGACCTGCAGCCGGCGCTCAAGCACCTGCGGCGCACGATCGAGCGCCGCGCCAAGTCGCTGCAGAAGGTGGTCAAGACCGGGCGCACGCATCTGATGGATGCGATGCCGCTGACCTTCGGCCAGGAGTTCGGGGCCTGGGCCTCGCAGCTGGCCTCCGCCCAGGCGCGGCTGGAGGACACGCTCAAGCGTCTGCGCCGGCTGCCGATCGGCGGCACCGCGATCGGTACCGGCATCAATGCCCATCCGCAGTTCGGCCGCAAGGTTGCGCGCGCGCTCTCGACCCTGACCCGGACCCGGTTCGAATCGGCCGACGACAAGTTCGAGGGCATCGCGGCCCAGGACGATGCGGTCGAACTGTCGGGCCAGCTCAATGCGCTGGCGGTCGCGCTGATCAAGATCGCCAACGACCTGCGCTGGATGAACTCCGGCCCGCTCGGCGGCCTGGGCGAGATCGAGCTGCCGGCGCTGCAGCCGGGCAGCTCGATCATGCCCGGCAAGGTCAATCCGGTGATTCCCGAGGCGACGGTCATGGCGGCCGCCCAGGTCATCGGCCACCACACCGCGATCACGGTCGCCGGGCAGACCGGCAACTTCCAGCTCAACGTCGCGCTGCCGCTGATCGCAGCCAACTTGCTCGATTCGATCCAGTTGCTCGCCAACGTGTCGCGGCTGCTGGCCGACCAGGCGATCGCCGGCCTCAAGGTCCGCCGCGACAACGTCGACGCCGCGCTGGCGCGCAACCCGATCCTGGTCACCGCGCTCAACCCGATCATCGGCTACGAGAAGGCCGCCGCGATCGCCAAGCGCGCCTACAACGAGGAGCGACCGGTGCTGGATGTCGCGCTGGAGGACAGCGGACTGTCGGCCGCCGATCTGCGCGCGCTGCTCGATCCGGCCGCGTTGACCCGGGGTGGCATCCACGAGGGTGCGGGTGGCGGCGGATAGTCCGGCACAGGCGGCAATCATTCCCCCGCAGGAGGCGATCACCTTCCCCCGCAGCGCGGGGGGGGGCGATGCGTGCAGCGCGTCGGGTGGGGGCACGGGCTTGTCGCAGCGACGCGCCTTCCGATGGGGCCGTTCGCGTTACCTGGGGGTGTCGTTGCGCCCCAGGCACGCGGTGCAGGCCGCTTCGCTGAAACGGCCCTCGCAGAGGCCGCGCACCTGCGCCGGCGGCAGGCCGCCGGGCACTTCCTCGGCGAGGCCGCCGCGAAACAGCGTGCAGGTCGGTGCCGACAACGCGGCGACTTCCGGCAGTTGCACCTGCACGCGGCCATCGACCGACTGGCTCAGGCGCGCGCCGTCGGCATCCGCGCGCAGGTCCAGCATTCGGCCGCCGTGCCAGATCTGCAGTGCGGCGGCGCCGTCGGGGCCGGCGACGAACAGCGCACTCTGGCGTTCTCGGCCGTCGAGGGTCAGGCCGACGTTGTCGCCGTCGTCCCAGGTCACGTAGCCGCCGCGTTCCTGGCCGCTGCGGTCGTAGAGCATGACGCCGGCCGCGGCGCTGCCGCGATCGACGCGTTTGCCGTCGATCACCGCATCGGGCAAATCGCCGGAGACGCGCACGCGCTCGACGCCTGCCGGATCGACGACGACCAGTTCGCGTAGCCGCAAGCGGTCCGGAAGCTCGGTTGTCGATGACCGCAGCCAGAGGGCGATGCAGGCAATCGCCAGCAGCAGGCAGACGGCACCCAGCCCGAACACGGCGAGACGATGGCGGCGCTCGATCGCATCGAGGCGGTGGTGGATATCGGGATGCATGGGACGCGCCTTCCTTGGATCGGCTCGGTGACCCGAACCGGGCTACGGTGTCGTCTCGCCCGCTGCGGCCTCCACCGCCGCGCCCTTGTGTTCGGCGACATCCTCGCGGCAATCGTCGATGTCGGCGGCAGTCATCGTGGCGTAGGGTTGGAACGCCGGCAGGGCGCTCGCCAGCGTCTGCTGGGATTGGAGCAACGGCGGCAGCAGATCGCACAGCTTGCGCGCCTCGGCCTCGATGCGCGCGCCTTCTGCCTCCATGCGCGCCTCGAAGACATCGGACTTGCCCGACAGCACGCTGGTGATGGCGCCCTTGGCGGCGTCCGCACCGAGCCGCGCCCCCTGCATGCCGATCGCGATGCCGGCATCGGCGATCGCCAGGATATGTCCACGGTGCGCCAGCAGCAGTTCGCGCTGGGCCGCGTCGATGGCCGAAGGCTTGCCTGCGATCAACAGGTCGCCCGCCGGGCTGATCTCGGCCCTGGGCAGGTGCGCGGTCCGCCCGTCCTTGTCGCCGACGCGGACCCCGTTGATATCGACGCCCCCGCTGCCCTTGCCGCCGATGGCGATGTTGCCCTCGGCCAGTTCGGCACGGGCCGCGTGGAGCGCGCGACGCGTGGTGCGTGCAACGAAGCCATCGTCGGCCGCGGCTGCGGTGGTCTCGTCGGTCGCAGGCGCAGTCGCGGTCGCATCGATCGCGGGATCGCGGCTGCAGCCCGGAAGTGCGGCGGTGCAGGCGAGCAGCAGCGCCAAGGAAAGCGTGTTCGAGCGAAGAAAACGAGGCATGGACCCGCTCCTGGAATGGATGAGGGCGAAAGCGTCAGCGCTTGCGCGGGAGATCGACGGTGCCACGCACTTCGCGCACCAGGACGTCGCCGCTGCCCTTCGACGAGACGATCAGGTCGCCAGCGACGCGTTGCGCATCCAGGTCGCCCGAGCCGATCGAATCGACGCGCACGCTGCCCGACGCGTCGCGGATCTCGACATCGCCCGAGCCGATGCTGCCGATGCGGATATCGCCGCCGACACGGTGCAGTTCGAGATCGCCGGAGCCGACGCTGCCGACCTCGACGTCGTGGCGGATCGCTTGCGCGCTCACGTCGCCCGAGCCCACCGACAGCAGTTTCAGCTCGCCCGCGTCCTCGACCACGATGTCGCCCGAGCTGGTCTTGACCGTCGCGCGGCCGGCGATCCGCCGCAGTTCGGCGTCGCCCGAGCCGACATCCGCGCTGGCCGCTGCGACCCCGGTCACCCAGGCCTCGCCCGAACCGGCGATGACCTGCACCAGCACATCGGCGGGCACCTGGCCGGACACATCGAGGTAGGCATAGCGGGGGCCGAACAAGCCGCCCGTGGGCGCGCGCCCCAGCTTCACCGTCAGCACTTCGCCGGCGCGGCTGACATCGACCGTCAACGACGCCAGCGCCGAGGAACTCGATGCGCAGGCGCGGCCGCGCAGGTGCGCGTCTGGCTGTGCGGCGCCCTCGACGCGCAAGGTGTGATGACCGATCTCGAAACGGACGATGCGGATCCCCTCGAAGTCCATCGCCGCTTCGCGTGGTTCGCTGTGGCGGCACTGCGGCGCATCGTCGGCCTGTGCGCCCAGCGGCGCGGCGAGCATGGACGCAATGAAAGCGAAGGCGGAGGCGCGGGAACCGGAAGGCGATTTCATCATCAAGAGTCCTGTGGTTGGCCCGGGCCGGTGCTCGGGTGATGGTGCGGGCGATGGGATGAACGGGGACGTTGCGACGTGCGCCGAGGCGTCGCCCAGGGACGGGTCAGCGCGATGCGAAGCTGCGCCGCACCTCGTCGCGGCAGGAGTCGGCATCGCGGGCCTCCAGCCGTGCATAGGGACGGAACGCGGGTAGATCCGCCGCCAACTGCTGCTGGGCGACATGCAGCGCCGGCATGCGCGCGCAGATCTGCAGTGCGCCGGGTTCCACGATCTGGCGTACGTTCCGCTCGATGCGGCGCTCCAGACTGCCGGTCAGGGCGCTGAACACGAGCCCGAACGTGCCGCGGTCCACGGCGTCCACAGCCGCCAGCGCCGCGACCTCGCCCATGTCGATGCCGGTGCGTGCGATCTCGATGACCAGGCCGCGGTAGGCCAGCAGTTGCTGACGTTGGTGGGCGTCGATGGCCACGGCGCGGTCATCGATGAGGAAGTCGCCGCGCGGCGTGATCGCGGCGCGCGGCAGCTTGGCGTCGCGATCGCGCTTGCGGCGCCCGTCGCGATCGAACCGCAGGCTGTCGCGGACATCAAGGTCCTCGGTCTCCAGCTCGGTGCGGGCCTTGGCGAGATCGGCCCTGATCTCCTGTCGCGCGTCGGCGAGCTCGCGACGCACCTCGTCGCGGACGCTGTCCTGCGGTGGGGCGGACCACGCGGCCGGCGACAGGCCCAGAGCGAACACGGCGAGCGCGGAAAAGGCGGCGGACTTCATGGATGGATGCTCCTTGCGGTCGTCAAATGGGATGCCCAAGGGTGTGGTCAGCCTTCCTCGCGCCAGCGGCGCAACCGGATCGCCAGCGCGATCATCAAGGCGCCGGCCACGATGCCGACCCACATCGAGGGCGTGGTGAAGTTCGCGTAGACCCCGGTCACGCTGAGCAGGTTGCTGATCTGGTCGCCGCTGGCCGCGGCGTGCTGCAGATACGACAGGTCCGCGCCGGTCAGCGGCACGGTGCCCAGCAGCAGCCGCGCGATCACGTTGTTCCACAGCCAGTGACGGTCCAGGCCCACCAACTGCAGCAGCCCGGTCATCGACGCGGCCGCGCCGATGGCCAGCGGCAGCAGCACCGCCCACAGGAACGGCTTGCTGCGCGCCCAGGCCGAGCACAGCAGCAGCCAACCGATGGTCGGCAGCGCCCATGCGGCGTAGACCGGGATCGCGGCGACCAACTGCGCGGCGAGCAGAAAGGCCATGCCGTTGCCCCACAGCAGCGGCAGCGGATTGGCGCCGTGCGCGGCGGCGGCCACGCTCAGCGCCGTCAGGAACAGCAACATGACGACGATGGCGATCGCGGTCGAGATTGCCGGGATCACGAAGGCGGCGGTGACGACCTTCGACAGCACGGTCGCGGTGTCCGACACCGGCAGCGACTTCCAGAACAGCACGCTGCGGTCGCGACGGTCGTCGTAGAGCGCGCCCAGGCAATAGAAGAACGCGACGAAGATCATCACCATGTACGGCCAGGCCGCCGACATCAGCAGGGTGGCATAGAGACCGTCGGCGAGTTCGCGCAGGTCGTCGCCGCTGAGCTGGCTGGCCAGTGCGCTCAGGTCCAGCCCATTGATGGTGACGCCTTCGTACTCGATCCGCGAGCCGCTGGCGATCTGGCGGCGTGCGACGAAGATCATCGTGATCAGCAGGCCCACCGACAGCAGCAGCGACAGGCTGCCTGCGATCAGCGGCGCCCACAGCATGCCGCCGCGGTGCTCCCAGTATTCGCGGCGCAGCAGTAGCCCGAACCGGTGGGTGGCATGGGGCGGCGTGCGCGCAGGTGCGGGCGCGGCGACGGTCTCGATGGTGGCATTCATGCGTAGGCTCCCTTCATCGTGGCCACGAACAGATCCGCCAGACCGGGCGTGCGGGTCTCGCCATACGCCGCCAGCGCGGCAGCGGGCACGTTGTCGAACAGCATCACGGTCTTGCCGAACGGCAGGGACCGCTCGTCGATCGGGCGATGGGCGCGGGCGGCTTCGAGCTGGTCGGCCTCGACCAGGACCTCGACGAAGCGCTCGGCGACATCGTCCATCGGTGCGTCGAGCACGATCCGGCCGTCGCGGATGAACAGCACGTCGGTGAGGATGTGTTCGATCTCCTCGACCTGGTGGGTGGTGACGACGATGGTCTTCTGTTCGTCGAAGTAGTCCTCCAACAGGCGCTGGTAGAACTGCTTGCGGTAGAGGATGTCCAGGCCGAGCGTGGGCTCGTCGAGCACCAGCAGCCGAGCGTCGATCGCCATCACCAGCGCCAGATGCAGCTGCACGATCATGCCTTTGGACATTTCGCGCACGCGCTGTTTGGGGCGCAGTTTGGTATTGGCCAGGAAGCGCTCGCAGCGCGCGCGATCAAAGCGCGGGTGCACGCCCTCGACGAAGTCGATCGCGTCGCGGACCCGCATCCAGCGCGGCAGCACCGCGACATCGGCGATGAAGCACACATCGTTCATCAGCGCATCGCGCTCGCGGCGCGGGTCGCGGCCCAACACCGACAGGTCGCCATCGCAACGGATCAGGCCGAGGATCGCCTTGAGCGCGGTGGTCTTGCCGGCCCCGTTGGGGCCGATCAGTCCGACGATGCGTCCGGCGGGGATCTGGAAACTGGCGCCGGCGAGCGCGCGCGTGCCCTTGTAGGTCTTGTCGAGGTTGCGCGCGGAGATGACGGGGGCGTCGAGCACGGCGTTCATGCATTGGCTCCATGGCCGATGGATTGCAGCAGGTCCTGGGCCGACAGCCCCAGGCGTTCGATCCGTTCCACGACCAGCGGCCATTCTTCGTGCAGGAAGCGCTCGCGCTCGCTGGTGCGCAGCTTGCGGGAGGCTTCTTCGGTCACGAACATGCCCAGGCCGCGGCGCTTCTCGACCAGCGCCTCGTCGGCCAGTTCCTGGTAGGCGCGCGAGACGGTGATCGGGTTGAGCTGGTATTCCGCGGCGACCTGGCGTACCGAGGGCAGCGCGTCGCCGGGCTTGAGCACCCCGTCGAGCATCATCGCGATCACCCGCTCCTTGAGCTGTCGGTAGATCGGGGCGCCGTCGCTCCATTCGATGTTGGCCATGTCAGCCCCTCCCGCCGGTGCCCCGGGCGAATGAGAAGTAGGGCATCGCGATCGCGCTGCGGCCACGCCGGCTGCGGCTGCGCGGGGCAGCGTCCTGCGGTTCGGCATCGCCGATGGCGACGTCGCGGGCGGCGGCCGTGGTCGCGACGTTCAGTCCGCCTGCCGCCGAAGCGGTGGCGTCGCGGCCGGCCGACAGCGAGGGGGCAGCGGCCAGCAACACGGCGCACAGGGCCGCAGCGGAAACGCCACATGCGATGATCGGGGTCTGGAGCCTGCGGGTCATGGGACCGTCCTGCTCTGGTGGGTAGGTGTTGTAGGCAACTATAACACCACGGCAGGGGGTGTCAATGCCTCGCGAGGCGGACGTCCACCCAACTGATGGCATACGAAGGCCGGTGCCTTCACGGGAGTGCGCGATGCGAAGAATCCACCTGTCCATGATCCTGGCGACCTGTGCGGCGGGCCTGCTGGCCGCGTCACTGGCGATTGCGCAGTCGACGCCGGGACGCTCCGACCTGCTCGGCCACAGCTTTCGTCCGCTGGCCGGCCGCGAGCCGGTCGATCTGCGACGGACCTACGGCGGCGACGTGCTGCTGATCGTCAACACCGCCAGCAAGTGCGGCTTCACGCCGCAGTTCGAGGCCCTCGAGGGCCTGCACGCGCGTTATCGCGGGCAGGGCTTTGCGGTGCTTGGATTTCCGTCGGGCGATTTCAAGGAACAGGAGTTCGAGGACGAGCAGGCGATCCAGGACTTCTGCACGCTGACCTACGGGGTGAAGTTCCCGATGTTCCAGAAAGTGCACGTGGTCGGTCCGGACGCGGCGCCGCTGTACCGCCAACTGGCGGCGGCGACTGGGCAGGCGCCGCAGTGGAATTTCCACAAGTATCTGGTCGGGCGCGATGGCCGGGTGCTGGCGCAATGGGGCAGCCGGACCAAGCCCGACGACCCGCAGATCGTCGCTGCCATCGAGCGCGCGCTGCAGGCACCGCGACCGGCTGCGCGCTGAAGCGCATCTGAGTCGTCGCAGGTCGAGATTGCCCCGCGCCGCGCTGGCCGCGACAATAATCGGCTGCATCGCCCTGACCGGGCAGGAGAACCAACGGATGTCCAATCTGATGCGCGCCGGGGTCGTGGCGCTGCTCATCGCCGTCGGTGCCCAGGCCGGCGCCGCCGAGCCGGCCGCCGATCGCACCCAGACCAGTTATGTGGTCGGCCTGGATGTCGGCCGCTCGCTGGGCCAGGTGGGCGCGGACCTGGACATGCGCGTTTTCGAGCAGGCGCTCGCGAGCGCGCTCGACGGCAAGCCGCCGTCGCTGCCGCCCGAGGAGACTCGACAGCTTGGCGTGGCGCTGGCCCAGCGCATCGCGGCGCGCAGCGGCCGTCCGGTGCCGGGACTGCCGCCGGGCAGCGAGCCGCCCGCGATCGACACGACCAAGGTCAGCCAGATGGTGGCGGTGGATATCGCCCGATCGCTCGCGCCGCTCAAGGACGAGATCGAGGTCGCACCGCTGGTGCGTGCGGTCGCCGACTCGATCGCAGGCCGGCCGCCGACGCTCGACGAGGCGCGGATCGCGCAGATCCGCGAGGCGATGGCGGGCCGGACCCAGGCACGCGCCGCCAATGCCGCCGAGGCCAATCGCCGCGCCGGCGCGGCGTTCATGGCCGGCAATCGCGGCAAGCCCGGGGTGTTCGCCACCGCGTCGGGGATCCAGTACAGCGTCGAGCGGCAAGGGCAGGGGCCGCGCCCGCGTGCGGGCGATCGCGTCCGCGTGCATTACCGCGGCACGCTGCTCGACGGCACCGAGTTCGACAGTTCCTACGGACGCGGCGGGCCTGCGGTGTTCGGCCTGGACCAGGTCATCGCCGGTTGGACCGAGGGCCTGCAACTGATGCCGGTCGGCGGCAAGTACCGGTTCTGGATCCCGGGCGACCTGGCCTACGGGCCGAAGGGCAGCCCGCCCAACATTCCCGCCAACGCCACACTGGTGTTCGACGTCGAGCTGATCGACATTCTCTGATCGCGTTTCCATTCCCGCGGCGTTTCGCTGCCGCTTTCGCACGCTCAATTCCGCAATCCTTTCTCCCGGAGTCCTTCAAGATGAAGACCACATCGCGTATCGCCCTCGTCGGCCTGGTGGCCGTGCTGCCGCTGGCGATGATCGCCTGCAAGCCGATCGACAAGGAGACCGGCAAGCCGGTCCAGGGCGCCGCCGACGCCAGCGGCGAGGCCGCCAGCAGCACCGAGATCGCCGGGCTCAAGACCGAGCGCGAACAGGTGAGCTACATCATCGGCAACCAGATGGGCGAGTCGCTCAAGCAGGTCAAGGACGAGATCGACCTCAAGACCCTGCAGCGCGCAATCGCCGAGACGCTCGACGACAAGGCCATCGAGATCACCGACGAGCAGGCGATGAAGGTGATGCAGTCCTTCGGTGAGCGCATGCAGGCCAAGCAGCTTGCCGAGATGCAGGAGAAGGCGAAGACCAACGCCGCCGAGGCCGAGACGTTCTTCGCCGAGAACGCCAAGCGAGAAGGCGTGCAGACCACGGCGTCGGGCCTGCAGTACCGCGTCGTTACCCAGGGCACCGGCGCCAAGCCCGGTCCCGAAGACACCGTGCGCGTGCACTACAAGGGCACGCTGCTCAACGGCGAGACCTTCGACAGCTCCTACGATCGTGGTGAGCCGGCGCAGTTCGCGCTCAACCAGGTGGTCCCGGGTTGGCAGGAAGGCCTGCAGCTGATGCCGGTCGGCAGCAAGTACGAACTGTGGATCCCGGCCAAGCTCGGCTACGGCGAGATGGGCTCGGGTCCGATCGGTCCGAACCAGGCGCTGACCTTCGAGGTCGAGCTGCAGGACATCGTCAAGTGATCCACGCACCGTCGCGGCGCGCATCGCCGGGCCGCGACGGTGGGGATGCCGTGCGATGACCGGTGCCAAGATCGATGCCGAGGTCCATTCGGCGCTCGAGCAGCGGGTGACCGAATTGGAGACGCGGCTGGCCTTCCAGGAACACACGATCTCCGAGCTCAACGACGCGCTCACCGCCGCGCGGCTCGAACTCGTGGCCCAGACCGGCCTGTTGCGCCGGGTCATGGACGACCTGCGCCAGGCGCGTACGGTGCAGTTTCCGGACCCGGGGCAGGAGCCGCCCCCGCCGCATTACTGACGCGTCCGCATGATCGAAAGTCCAGTGCCGGGCCTGTGTGCCCGGTCGGTGCCCGCCACCGCTGTTTCATTGTTCTCCATGTCCACTGTTTCCGTTCCAGGCGAGGTCCTTCCTCCATGAGCGATACCCTGCGCGACCAGCTGCTCGGTCTGGGCTTCAAGGCGCCGGCCAAACCGGCCAAGCCGCCACCGCGCCGCGACGAGCGCCGGGGACGTCCGGACGAGCGCCGCAGTGGCGGTAAGCGGGCCGAGGGGGGGCGGCCGGATGGACCGGCGCGGCCGCCCGGCCGACGCGATGCACAGGGTCCACGCAAGCCGCGGCCGCTGCGCGAGGACATCGACCTGGCCAAGGCCTATGCGATCCGCGCCCAGCGCGAAAAGGACGAGCGCATCGAGGCCGAGCGCCAGCGGCAGGAACAGGCCCGGCTGCGCCGCGAGGCGCGCGCCAAGCTCGAAGCGTTCGTCAAGGACAAGGCGCTCAACCGCGCCGATGCCGATATCGCCCGGCATTTCGAATATGGCGGCAAGATCAAGCGCATCCATGTCGATGCCGAGCAACTGCGCGCGCTCAATGCCGGCGAACTCGGTGTGGTGCAGGTCAACGGCCGCTACCTGCTGGTGACCGCGGCGGTGCTGGCCGAGGCCGAAACGATGTTTGCGCAGGCGGTCGCGCTGAAGGTGGACCCGTCCACACCGGTGGGCGACGACCCCTACAGTGATCCCAAGTACCAAGTGCCCGACGACCTGGTCTGGTGATCATGCGCGCCGCCGGGCTGTGCCTCGCATTGTTGCCGGTCGGCACCACCTGGGCGCAGGAGATCGCATTCGACCGACCGGGGATCGGGTTCTCGGCGGCCGTGCTCGCGCCCGGGCAGGTGGCCTGGGAGCAGGGCCTGCCTGACTTCGAGCACGATCGCGACGAAGGCGTGCGCACGACTGAAACGACCGCCGGCAGTACGCTGCGCGTGGGCCTGGGCGCAGCGCTGGAGGTGCAGCTGTCGGCAGCGCCGTGGCAGCGCACGTCGACACGCGATGCCGGTGGCGCACGGCAGGTGGCCGAGGGCGCGGGCGACAGCAGTGTCGGCCTGAAGTGGGCATTGCCCAGCGCCGGTGCGCTCGACTGGGCGCTGCTGGCACGCTACGGCCTGGCGACCGGATCGCGCGGGCTGCGTCCCGACACCCACCTGCGCAGCTTTGGCGCGTCGGTCGAGGGCGAGACCGACGGCGGGCGCGGCTACGCGCTGTTCGCCGGCTATCAGCACGACGACGACGGCAGCGGCTGGCAGATCGCGCCGAGCCTGGACCTGTTCGAGGCCGGCACGTTCGCCGGCTATGTCGAGGCGGGTGTCGGCGGCGGAACGCAGGCCGGGACGGTCATCGGCAGCGGCCTGACCTGGCGTCCGCAACCGCGGGTGCAGTTCGACTTGTCGCTGCTGCGCGGGGTCGGCGGCGACGCGACCGATTGGCAGGGCGGCTTCGGCGTGGCGGTCGGTTTCCGCTGACGGCGTGGGTTGGAAGGGGCGACCGCGCGGCGCCCACGGCGATCGAGCGCACGGCAGCACGCGAGATTCTGCGTGACAATCCGACTCTGACCCCGGTTCTGGGGTGACTCAAGGCGCGCGGTACTCGGCAACCGGGCCCGCGACCCTGCGGCCGGCCTGCCAGACTGCTGCGATCGTGCGCAGGTTGCGGATGTCGGCCAGTGGGTCGGCGGCGACCACGATGAAGTCCGCACGTCGGCCCGGCTGCAGCAGGCCGCGGTCGTCCAGGCGCAGCAGGTGCGCCGAATCGCGGGTCGCCACCGTCAGCGCCTGTTGCGGGCTGAAACCGGCCTGCATCATCAGTTCGAGTTCGCGGTGCTCGGCGAAGCCCGGCACGCGGCGCGGCAGCGCGCCGGCATCGGTGCCGAACCCGATCCGGACGCCGGCCTCGCGCAGCGTCGACAGATTGCGCAGGTTCGTGGCGAGCGCGGCGCGCGCCTTCGCGGTCTGTGGGTCGCGCAGCGTGTCGGCACGCCACTGCGGATCGGACCACTGGGCGCGGACTGCCTCGGGCAACGCGTTGCGCAGGAATGGCGTTTCCAGCCACTCGGGATGCTCGGCATAGATGTAGTTCGCCTCGTCGATCTGCAGCGTCGCGATGTAGCCGGCGTTCGAGGTGCGCAGCGCGGCGACGAACGCCGGGTCGACCGGCTGGTCGCGCACGCCGTGGGCGACGATGTCCAGGCCGCTGGCGACGAGATCGGTGGCCGGCGCGAGATCGTGGATATGCGCGGCGGCAAGCAGCTTCTGGCGATGGGCCTCGTCGATCGTGGCGCGATAGACCTCGGGTGCCATCGGTGCGACCTGGCCGCCGAGGGCATCGACCCACAACTTGACGATGTCGACGCCGCTTTCCGCCTGCGCCCGGACCGCGGTGCGGGCCGCGGCGGCGGTCGCCGGGCGCGCCACTGGATCGTGCACCAGACCCATGTTCGCGGCGGGCGGCGCGCCGCCGGGTGCGCCGATGCCGCCGCCTGCGCCGAGCAGTTGCGCACCCAGTGTCGGATCGCCGGTCACGGCGTTGCGGATGTCGCCGAACGCCGCGCCGTTCATGCCCAGCGACATCACCGTGGTGACCCCGTAGGCCTGGAACTGGCGCAGGTCGCGCGCGACGTGCGTGCGGGTGTAGAAGCGGTCGCCGTGGGCGGTGCCCTCGGTGTTGCCGACGTGCGCGTGGGCGTTGACCAGGCCGGGCACGATGAACCGGCCGCGGTAGTCGATGCGCTCGGCGTCGATGGGCAGGTCGTCGGCGTCCGGCTGCGCGATGCGTGCGACGAGGCCGTCGCGGATCACCAGCGTGACCTGGCCCAGGTCGCGCTCGCCGTCGAACACCCGAGCATGCTCGATGACGATCGGCGGGGGCGAGGGCGGCGCATCGGCTTGCATGGTCGCCGATGGGCCGGTAACGGGACTGCAGGCGGCGGCCAGGCAACCGATCGCGGCCAACGTCAGGGCGCCGGCGGTACGGCGTCGAAGCATGCACAGATCCTCAGCGCGAAGCAGGCGCCGAGGATAGCGGGGCGGTCGTGATGGGCATGCGCAGCCCGGCGCTCAATCCGGGTCGTAGTCCAGATTCGAGGCCAGCCAGCGTTCGGCCTGCGCCAGCGGCACGCCCTTGCGCTTGGCGTAGTCGTGCACCTGCTCCTTGGAAACCCGGCCGACGACGAAGTACTGGCTGCGCGGATGGCTGAAGTAATAGCCCGACACCGCCGCGGTGGGCAGCATCGCGAAGCTCTCGGTCAGCGTCATGCGAGCGTTGGCCTCGGCGCCGAGCAGGTCGAACAGCGTGCGCTTTTCGCTGTGCTCGGGGCAGGCCGGGTAGCCTGGGGCAGGGCGGATGCCGCGGTACTGCTCACCGATCAGTGCGTCGTTGTCGAGCGCTTCGTCGGCCGCGTAGCCCCAGTAGTCGGTCCGCACGCGCTGGTGCAGCCGTTCGGCCAACGCTTCGGCCAGACGGTCTGCCAGCGCCTTGAGCAGAATCGCGTTGTAGTCGTCGTGTGCCGCCTCGAAGCGCGCGACGTGCGGCTCGATCCCGATGCCCGCGGTGACTGCGAACGCCCCGATCCAGTCCTGCACGCCGCTGTCGGCCGGCGCGATGAAGTCGGCCAGGCAGAAGTCCGGCCGCTCGACCGGCTTGTCGACCTGCTGGCGCAGGAAGTGCAAGCGGACGCGGCCGTGCGCGTGCTCGGGGACGACCACGTCGACATCGTCGCCGACGCGGGTCGCCGGCCACAGCCCGAATACCGCCTTGGCGGTGAGCCATTTCTCCTCGACGATCCGGCGCAGCATCGCCTGTGCATCGGCCAGCAGCTCGCTGGCCTGCGCGCCGACGATCTCGTCGGTCAGGATCGCTGGATACTTGCCGAACAACTCCCAGGCATTGAAGAAGGGAGTCCAGTCGATGACCGGCAGCAGGTCGTCGAGCGGGTAGTCCTCGAACACGTGCAGGCCGGGGCGGCGCGGCGTTGGTGGCACATAGGTCTCCCAGCCGCCGTCGAAGGCCTGGGCGCGCGCCTTGTCCAGTGCGACCAGCCGCTTGGCGTCGCCGCGATTGGCGTGGCGCGCGCGGATCTCGGCGTAGTCGGCATCGTTGGCGGCGACGAAGGCCGGTCGCAGTTCGGGGCTGATCAGCGACTGCACGACGCCGACGGCACGCGAGGCGTCCTTGACCCAGACGGTCGGCGCGCCGTAATGCGGCGCGATCTTCAGCGCGGTGTGCGCGCGCGAGGTGGTGGCCCCGCCGATCAGCAACGGTAGCGCAAAGCCCTGACGCTTCATCTCGCGCGCGACGTGGCTCATCTCTTCCAGCGATGGGGTGATCAGCCCCGACAGGCCGATGACATCGGCCTGCACCTCACGGGCTTTGTCGAGGATCGTCTGCGCCGGCACCATGACCCCCAGGTCGACGACCTCGAAGTTGTTGCAGGCCAGCACCACGCCGACGATGTTCTTGCCGATGTCGTGCACATCGCCCTTGACCGTCGCGATCACGATGCGGCCATTGGACTTGCCCGCATCGCCGGTGCGCGCCTTCTCGGCCTCGATGTGCGGCAGCAGCCAGGCGACCGCCTTCTTCATGACCCGCGCCGACTTGACCACCTGCGGCAGGAACATCTTGCCGGCGCCGAACAGGTCGCCGACGACGTTCATGCCGGCCATCAGCGGCCCTTCGATGACTTCCAGCGGCCGCGCGAACTGTAGCCGCGCTTCTTCGGTATCGGTGTCGACGTACTGGTCGATGCCGTGCACCAGGGCATGGGTCAGGCGTTGCTGGACCGGCGCTTCGCGCCAGGCGAGTGTTTCGGTCTTGGCCGCACCCTTGCGGCCCTTGTAGCGCTCGGCCAGTTCGAGCAGCCGTTCGGTCGCGTCGGAGCGGCGATTGAGCACGACATCCTCGACGCACGCGCGCAACTCGGGATCGAGTTCGTCGACGATCGGCATCGCGCCGGCGTTGACGATGCCCATGTCCATGCCGGCCGCGATCGCGTGGTACAGGAACACCGCGTGGATCGCCTGGCGCACGACCTCGTTGCCGCGGAACGAGAACGAGACGTTCGACACGCCACCCGAGACATGGCAATGCGGCAGCGTGGCGCGGATCTCGCGCGTGGCCTCGATGAAGTCGACCGCGTAGTTGTCGTGCTCGGGGATGCCGGTGGCGATCGCGAAGATGTTCGGATCGAACACGATGTCCTCGGGCGGGAAGCCCACGACTTCGGTCAACAGTCGGTAGGCGCGGGTACAGATCTCGACCTTGCGCGCGCGGGTGTCGGCCTGGCCGGTCTCGTCGAAGGCCATGACTACGACCGCCGCGCCATAGCGCAGTACCTTGCGCGCCTGTGCCAGGAACGTCGTCTCGCCCTCCTTGAGCGAGATCGAGTTGACCACGCCCTTGCCCTGCAGGCAGCGCAAGCCGGCCTCGATCACGCTCCACTTCGAGGAGTCGACCATCACCGGGATACGTGCGATGTCGGGTTCGGCGGCGATGAGGTTCAGGAACGTGGTCATCGCCCGCTCGGAGTCGAGCATGCCCTCGTCCATGTTGACGTCGAGGATCTGCGCGCCGCCCTCGACCTGCTGGCGCGCGACCTCCACCGCCTCGGCGTAGCGGTCTTCGCGGATCAGCTTGCGGAACGCGGCCGAGCCGGTGACGTTGGTGCGTTCGCCGACGTTGACGAACAGCAGTTCCGGGGTGATCACCAGCGGTTCGAGGCCCGATAGGCGAGTGAAACGCGGTGCTGGAGACTGGCCTGCGGGCGCGCTCATGCGGCGTCGGCCCGGTGGCCGACCGGCGTGCGCGGGGCGACATTGCGCATCGCGTCGGCAATCGCGCGGATGTGTGCAGGCGTGGTGCCGCAGCAGCCGCCGACGATGTTCAGCAGCCCGGCGGTCGCGAATTCGTGCAGGGTCGCGGCCATGTCTTCGGGGGTTTCGTCGTAACCGCCGAAGGCATTGGGCAGCCCGGCATTGGGGTGGCAGGAGACATGGACCTCGGCGATCTGCGCCAGGGTGTCGACGTGGGGCCGCAGGTCCTTGGCGCCGAGTGCGCAGTTGAGCCCGATCGACAGCGGCCGCGCATGGCGCAGCGAGTACCAGAACGCTTCGGCGGTCTGTCCCGACAGCGTGCGGCCCGAGGCGTCGGTGATCGTGCCCGAGATCATCACCGGCACCCGGCCGCCGAGATCGTCGAACACCGTCTCCACCGCGAACAGCGCGGCCTTGGCATTGAGGGTGTCGAACACCGTCTCGACCATCAGCACGTCGGCGCCGCCCTCGATCAGGCCATGGGCGGCCTCGCGGTAGATGCGCACCAGGTCCTCGAACGTCACCGCGCGGAAGCCCGGATCGTTGACGTCGGGGCTGATCGATGCGGTGCGGCTGGTTGGGCCGAGGATGCCGGCGACGAAGCGCGGCCGCCCGGGCGTGCGCGCCTGCGCGGCATCGCAGGCCGCGCGCGCGAGCGCGGCGCCCTCGCGATTGAGTTCGCGTGCCAGGTGCTGCAAGCGGTAATCGGCCAGCGACACTGCGGTCGAGTTGAAGGTATTGGTCTCGACCAGGTCGGCGCCGGCCTCGAGATAGGCGGCGTGGATGCCGCCAATGATGTCGGGCCGGGTCAGCGTGAGCAGGTCGTTGTTGCCGCGCTGGTCGGCGGCCTCGCAGCCGCAACCGGCGCCATGGGCATGGCCGTCGACAGCGTGCAGCGCGTCGAAGCCGCCGGCGAAGCGCGTGCCGCGGTAATCGGCCTCGGTCAGTCCATGCTGCTGGATCATCGTGCCCATGCCGCCGTCGAGCACGAGGATGCGCTGCGCGAGCGCGGCCTCGAGCGCGGCGACGCGGTCGGGGTGCAGCCAGGTCACGGCTTTCTCGCGATGATCGAGATCACCTGGAAGTGCGGCGGCCGCTTCTCGCGCGTCACCGTCTCGGCGCTGTGGATCTCCAGCCCGGCCTTGGTGACGAAGCGGCGCAGTTCCTTGTCAGGGAACCCCAGGTTGGCATGGCCGTAGGCCTGCACGACCGCTTCATGGCCATGGCGGTCGAGGCTCGACAGCAGCAGCCGGCCGCCGGGGCGCAGCACCCGCGCGGCCTCGGTGACCGCCTGCGCCGGGCGCGTGGCATAGGTCAGCGCATGCATCAGCACGACGAGGTCGAAGCTGGCGTCCTCGAACGGCAGCGCGTGCATGTCGCCTTCGCGGACCTCGACGTTGCGGAAGCGCTTGAGGCGCTCGGCCGACGCGGCGACCACGCGCGCACTTGCATCGAGACAGACGTAGCGATGGGCGTGCGGCGCCAGCAGTTCGGCGAGGACGCCATCGCCCGAGGCGATGTCGAGCACGTCGCCGGTCTCGAGCAACGGCAGTGCCGAGCGCGCGAGGGCTTCCCAGGTCCGCCCGGGCGAGTAGTGCCGCTCCATGTCGCCGGCCACGCTGTCGGCCCAGTTCTGGTCTGCGGCGCGCATCGCCAGCACCGACGGGATGCGTTCGGCGTCCTGGCGCAGCAACGGATCGTCGCTGCCGGTGCTCAGCGCCTGCCACAATGCGCGCTGTGCCGGGTCGAGCGCGGCGTCGTCGAATCGGTAGTAAGCCGACACGCCGGCACGGCGATCGCGGACCAGGCCGGCTTCCTTGAGGCGCGCCAGGTGCGTGGAGACGCGCGGCTGCGCGAGTCGGGTGATCGACGACAGCTCGGCCACCGTCAGTTCCTCGACTTCGAGCAGCGCCAGCAGCCGGACGCGGGTCGGATCGGCGAGGGTCTTGAGCCGCGCCGACCAGGCTTCCAGGTCCATGAATATCTCCATATCGCGATACAGAGATAATTTTCGGCGCGGGGCGGGGTGCGGTCAAGCCGCAGGCATTCTGCGTTCGGGTGCCGGCCACCTTGCAGCCGCGCGGCCGAGCGCCGATGCTGCGCGTCCCCACGCTGCTCCAGGTCCGCACCGCATGTCCGCTTCCCGCCCATCGCGCGCGCCAGCGCTGGCCGCCGCCTTCGCCCACTACGCGGTTCGGCATCCTGACGAGCGTGCGACCGTCGATGAGTTCGTTGCGCTGCTCGACGATCCGCTCGATCCGTTCGTGCGCGAACGCCTCGCGGGCCATTTCACCGCATCGGCGCTGGTGGTCTCGGCCGACGGCCAGCGCACCTTGCTGACCCACCACCGCAAGCTGAATCTGTGGCTGCAGCCGGGTGGCCACGCCGACGGCGACATCGACCTGGCACGCGTGGCGCTGCGCGAGACCGAGGAGGAGACCGGCCTGCAGGGCGTGGCGGTGCTGCCGGCGATCTTCGATCTCGATCGGCACTGGATCCCCGAGCACAAGGGCGTGCCCGCGCACTGGCACTACGACGTGCGCTATCTCGTGCGTGCCGGTGCCGACGAGCGTTTCGCGGTCAGCGCCGAATCCCATGCGCTCGCGTGGCGCCCCCTTGCCGACGTCGCCGCCGGCACCGAGTACGACGCGTCCTTGCGCCGCATGGCGCGCAAGTGTCTGGACGGGTGGGGGATTCCGGTCGGCTGAGCTTCGCGAGGGCCCGCCGGCCCGATGCCCCGATCCCGATGGCCTAGTACAGCACTCGCGTGCGCAGCGTGCCGTCGATCTTCGACAATTCGCTGCGCAGGCGCTCGGCCTGCTCGCGGGTCGCGCCGACGTCGATGACCACGTAGCCGACATTGGCGGTGGTGCGCAGATACTGGCCGTCGATGTTGATCGCCTGGCGCGAGAACACCTCGTTGATCTTCACCAGCACGCCGGGCACGTTGCGGTGCAGGTGCAGGATGCGGTGGCTGCCGACATGCTCGGGCAGCGTGACCTCGGGGAAATTGACCGCCGACAGCGTGCTGCCGTTGTCGCTGTAGCGCACGAGCTTGGCGGCAACCTCGATGCCGATGTTGTCCTGCGCCTCGAGCGTGCTGCCGCCCACGTGCGGGGTCAGCAGCACGTTGTCGTGGGCGGCCAGCGGGGAGTCGAAGACGTCATCGTTGCCCTTGGGCTCGACCGGGAACACGTCGATCGCCGCGCCGCCGACATGCCCGGTGCGCAGCGCGGCGTCGAGCGCGTCGATGTCGACCACGGTGCCACGCGAGGCATTGATCAAGTGCGCGCCGGGCTTCATCGCGGCGAGCTCCGCGGCGCCGAACATCAGCTTGGTCGCCGGGGTCTCGGGTACGTGCAGGGTCACCACATCGCTGCGTGCGAGCAGGTCGTCCAGCCCGGTCGCGCTGCGGGCGTTGCCAAGCGAGAGCTTGGTCTCGATGTCGTGGAACAGCACCTGCATGCCCAGCGATTCAGCGAGCACGCCGACCTGGGTGCCGATATGGCCGTAGCCGACGATGCCCAAGGTCTTGCCGCGCGCCTCGTGGCTGCCCAGCGCGGACTTGCTCCAGCCGCCGCGATGGCACTGCGCGTTCTTCTGCGGGATGCCGCGCAGCAGCATGATCGCCTCGGCGACCACCAGTTCGGCGACGCTGCGGGTGTTGGAGTAGGGCGCATTGAACACCGGGATGCCGGCCAGTTCGGCTGCTTCCAGGTCGACTTGGTTGGTGCCGATGCAGAAGCAGCCGACCGCGAGCAGCCGGCGCGCGTGGGCGATGACCTCAGCGCTGAGCTGGGTGCGCGAGCGGATGCCGACGATGTGCGCATCGGCGATCTTGGCCAGCAGTTGGTCTTCGGGCAGCGACTTGGGATGCACCTCGATCTGCGTGTAGCCGGCGGCCTTGAAGGTGTCGACGGCGCTCTGGCTGACACCTTCGAGCAGCAGGACGCGGATGTCCGCGCGGGGAAACGAGGTCTTCATCGAGGCTGCGGCCGCCGGTCGGGAGGAGCGCATCATGGTGCCAGAAGGCCGCCGCTGTTGCAGCGCAGCAGATGGTGTCGGACCGAGAGATGCGCGCCAGCCGCTTCGGCCGCGGACCGAGGCGGCGCGGATGCTGGACGCCTGCGGGCGCGGCTGGCAGGCTGGCCCGCCGTACCGCGATTCCTCCACACCATGTCCGATGCCCGCATCGCCCGGCTGCAAGCCGCCGTCCCGACCCTGCAGGTGCGGACCGATCCGGCCGATCTGGCCTATTTCGGCGTCGACTGGACGCGGCGCTGGACCCCCGCGCCGCTGGCGGTCGCGCTGCCGGCCGATATCGCCGAGGTCCAGGCCACGGTGCGCTGGGCGCGCGACGAAGGCGTGGCGATCGTGCCCTCGGGCGGCCGGACCGGGCTGTCGGGCGGCGCGGTCGCCGCCCATGGCGAACTGGTGTTGAGCCTGCAACGGATGAACCGCGTGCTCGACTTCGACCCGGTCGACCGGATCCTGACCGTGCAGCCGGGCATCGCGCTCGAAGTGGTGCAGGAGGCGGCGCGCGGCCATGGGCTGGCCTATCCGGTCGACTTCGCCGCGCGCGGCTCGTGCACGATCGGTGGCAACATCGCGACCAACGCCGGCGGCATCCGGGTGCTGCGCTACGGCAACACCCGCGAGTGGATCGCCGGTCTCAAACTGGTGACCGGCACCGGCGAGTTGCTCGATCTCGGCCGCGGGCTGGTCAAGAACTCCAGCGGCTACGACTTGCGGCACCTGGCCATCGCCTCGGAGGGCACGCTGGGCATCATCGTCGAAGCCAGCCTGAAACTGACCGCGCCGCCGCCGGCCACGCGCACGCTGCTGCTGGCGCTGCCGTCGTTCGAGGGCCTGATGCAGGTGTTCCAAGCGCTGCGCGCGCGGGTGGCCCTGGAGGCCTTCGAGTTCTTCACCGATCGCGCCCTGCACCACGTGGTCGCGCATGGCGCGCAGGCGCCGTTCGAGACCGCGCACCCCTTCTATGTCGTCGCCGAGTTCGCCTGCGAAGGCGAGGCCGGCGAGGTCGCCATGCTGTCGGCGTTCGAGCATTGCGTCGAGCAGGGTTGGGTCGAGGACGGCGTGATCGGTCAGAGCGAGGCGCAGGCCGCGCAGCTGTGGCGGTTGCGCGAGGGCATCACCGAAAGCCTGGCACCGCACGTGCCCTACAAGAACGACGTCTCGGTGCGGATCTCGGCGATGCCGGCGTTCCTCGAGACGGCGCAGGCGCTGCTGGCGCGCGAGTACCCGCAGTTCGACGTGGTGTGGTTCGGCCACATCGGCGATGGCAACCTGCATATCAACGTGCTCAAGCCGGCCGACCTCGCCAACGAGGCGTTCGTCGCGCAATGCGAGCGCGTGACCAAGCTGCTCGCCGACACCCTGCACGCGCACGGCGGCAGCATCTCGGCCGAGCACGGCATCGGGCTGGTCAAGAAGCCCTATCTCGAATCGACCCGCAGCGCGGCCGAGATCGCGGTGATGCGCGGCATCCGCCGTGCGCTCGACCCGGACGGTGTGCTCAATCCCGGCAAGCTGTTCGATGCATGACTGTCGGTCGGCCGTCGCCATGAAGGCGGCGTGAGGGCGGGGTGGAGTGTGGCCTCCCTGATGGAGATGCCCCCTGATGTCCCGATCCTCGCTCGCCTGTGCGCTGCTCGTTCTGTCCACGTCGGCGTTTGCCGGCAGTTTCGCCGGTACGACGGGCGGTGCGACGTCCGCTGGCAGCTCGGCGTCGTCGGGCAGCAGTTCGGGCAAGGACAAGATCGTCCTGCAGGCGCGCGAAGATGCTGCCGGCTTCGTCGCCAGCGACGGCCGGATCCGTGGCGCCCGTCTCGAGGCCGCATTGCGCCACCTGCGGCAGACGCGGCCCGATGCGCAGGTGGCGAGCGACCTGCAACTGGCGCAGGCCATCCTCGCGCTCTGAGCCGATGGTTTCGCGCCGTCGCCTGCGGGCCGTGGGCGTCGCGCTGTTGCTCGCCGCCGGCGCTGCGCATGCGCAGGCCTGGCGGATCGACGCAGGAACCGGCACGCCGCCGCTCGATGCCGACGCGCAGGCCGCCTCGGCCCGGCTGATCGACACGGTACTTGCGCGCCTGCCGCCGGCCTGGCGCGCCGCCGAGGGACTCGACGTGCAGCTGAGCTGGCGCGACGACCTGCCGCCGCAGGTGCACGGGCGTGCGATCGGCGACCGCATCGTGCTGCGCCGGGCGCTGCTCGATGCCGTGGTCGCCGATGGCCTGGATGCCCAGGCGACGCAGGCCGCGTCCGCCGCGCTCGTGCACGAGCTCGCGCATCGCTACGACCGCAGCCGTTACGGCGGCCTGTCGCGCGATCCGCGGCTACGCGATCTTGCAGGCTGGCCGCGCGCCCCGCTGCGGCTGGGCCTGCGGGCGCGCCACAATGCGATGACCGACCGTCGGCCCGACGCCTACGAAACCGCATCTGCGGCGGAATTCGTCGCGGTCAATCTCGAGCACTTCCTGCTCGATCCCGAGTACGCCTGCCGGCGGCCCGCACTGCACGCGTACTTCAGCGCGCATTTCGCTTGGGCGCCGCCCGCCGCGGACTGCGCTGGCGGGTTGCCGTTCATCGAGGCCGAGTCGCAGGCGCAGGAGGACGGCCACCTGCTGTTGGAGCTCGATCCGGCACGGGTCTGGTCGGTCGAGTACCTGTTCGCCGAGGGGAACGCGCAGCCGATGAGTCGCTGGGGCCACAGCATGCTGCGTCTGGTGATCTGCGCGCCGGGTCGCACCCCCGGGCCCGACTGCCGCTACGACCTGGCGCACCACCGCGTGCTGTCGTTCCGGGCGTTCGTCGACGATGTGCAGATCTCCAGCCTGCGCGGGCTGACGGGACGTTATCCGGCGCGGCTGTTCGTGCTGCCGCTCGACCAAGTGATCGACGAGTACACCAGGATCGAACTGCGCGGGCTGCAGTCGATTCCGCTGCGCTTGTCGCCGGACGAAATCGCGACATTGCTCGAGCGCGCGGCCAGCGTGCACTGGAGCTACGACGGCCGCTACCGGTTCGTCGGCAACAACTGTGCGGTGGAGACCTGGAAACTGCTCGATGCCGGCGTGCCGCGGCTCGACGGCCCGCGCCTGCGCAGCATCACGCCCAACGGCCTGCTGCGCAGGCTTGTACGCGACGGCATCGCCGACGTCGCGGTGCTCGATGCGCCCGATCGCGCCATGCGTGAGGGGTATTACTTTCCGGCCGCGGACCGCGAGTACGCGGCCCTGCTGGCGGTCGCCCAGGCGGCGCAGCCATTGCCGACCGGCGATGTCGCCACCTGGCTCGATCTCGATCCCGATCTGCGCGCGCCATGGTTGGCAACGGCAGGGCAGCGCGACGGCGCAGCGCTGCTGGTGCTCGAGCACGCCGCGCAGCGGCGGCTGGAGCTGCGGCTGCGCAACATGCTCAAGCGCCGCTGGCATCTCGCGGCCGCGGACCAGGGCGCCGCGGCCGATACGCTGCAGGCATTGCTCGCTGCCGGCGACGGCCTCAGCCGTCCGGCGCAACTGCTCGACAGCGGCTACGGCCTGCCACAGCAGACCGAGCGCGCGGCGCTGCGGGTGCAGGCCGATGCGCTCGGCCACCGCCTGCGGGCGCTGCGCGACGCGCTGGACACCCAGGGGCGCGCGGCATTGCCGCCGGACGCGCAACGACGCCTGGCGACGACCGAGCGCAACGTCGCCATGCTCGGCGCCCACCTGCGTGAACTGCATCGCGAGGCGGGCGGGCTGCAACTCGACTGAAGCATTCGCCGCCTCGGTCGCTGGCGTTTCCAACGGCGCGACCCGAGCCGGAAAATCAGTCCGCGCGTCCGCCGAACTCGCCGGTCGTGGTGTTGACCCAGACGCGCTCACCGTTGCCGATGTACTCGGGCACCTGGATCTCGATGCCGGTGCTGAGCTTGGCGGGCTTGGGCCGCTTGGTCGCGGTGCCGCCCTTGAGTTCGGGCGGGGTGTCGACGACTTCGAGTGCCACGCTCTGCGGCAGTTGCAGGCCGACCGGCGCATCGTCGATGACCTGGACATAGCAGCCGCCCAGGCCTTCGGTGATGTAGCCCGCTCCGTCGCCGACGACATCGGCGTCGAGGGTGTAGGGGGTGAAGTCTTCGTCATCCATGAACACGAAGGCGTCGCCGTCCTTGTACGAGAAACTGGCCTGGCGCCGGGCCAGATCGACCTCGCGCAGGTCGTCGTCGCCGTCGAAGCTCGCGTCGAGCTTGTTGCCGCCCGGCACGCTGTACATGGTGAAGCGGAAGCGCACATTGCCGCCGCGGCCTTGCGGCGAGCTGCGTTCGATGTCGCGGATCTGGTAGACCCCGCCGTTGTGTTCGACCACGTTTCCTTTCTTGACGTCGTAGGCTTTCATCGGTGTCTGCGTTGTTCAGTGGGAGACGGATGCCGCGGGTGCGGCGGGATTGCGGAGGTGCAGCCGCAGGTTCGGGTAATCGATCACCGCCTGGCCGCGGTCGAGGACGTCGGCGCCGAGCACGCCGTCGATCGTCGGCAGCCCGCGTTGCGAGAAGGCAGTGGTGACGTGGTCGAGTGCGAGAAAGTGCGCGGTGAAATCGTCGTCCCGGTACTCGCCGATCGTCAGTCGGCTGCCTGGCAGTGTCTCGATGGCGAGGTTGCCGGCACCGGCGCCGGTCGCCTGCAGCCCGCCTGACGCATCGGCCTGGCGTCCACCGGCAAAGCGCGCTTGGCGCGCCCGGTCGATGACCGTCCGCCCAGCGCCGGTGTCGATCAGGAAGGTGCCGGCGACCCCGTTGATGCTGACTTCGACCGCGAGATGCGCCGCGCCATAGCGCCGCATCGGGATCGTGTCGTAGCCGCGCGCGGCGAGCAGGCCGGTGAGCGCGCCCGCATCGGCGGGCGCCGCGTCGCCGGCATGGGCCGGCGCCAGCGACAGCAGCGCGAGCAGCAGGCCCGAGGCCAGGCCGGGCGACGAAACGGACATCGCTTACTTCGGCGCCAGCCGGACCGCGCCGTCGAGGCGGATGGTCTCGCCGTTGAGGTAGCGGCTGGCCAGGAGGTGGGCGACGAGGTCGGCGAATTCGTCCGGTCGGCCCAGGCGCGAGGGGAACGGGATCGAGGCCGACAGCGACTGCTGCACCGCCTCGGGCATGCCGTCGACCATGGGGGTCCAGAAGATGCCCGGCGCGATCGTGTTGACGCGGATGCCGAAACGCGCGAGTTCGCGCGCCATCGGCAGCGTCATGCCCACTACACCGCCCTTGGACGCCGCATAGGCGGCCTGGCCGATCTGACCTTCGTACGCGGCGACGCTGGCGGTGTTGACGATCGCGCCGCGCTCGCCGTCCTCGCCGGGCGCGTTGTGCTGCATGACCGCGGCCGCGGCCTTGGCGACGTTGAAGCTGCCGACCAGATTGACCATCACCGTGCGGCTGAAGGTCTCCAGCGGCATCGGCGCCTCGCGTCCGAGCACGCGGCCGGCGCCGAGGATGCCGGCGCAGTTCACCGCGGCATTGAGGCCACCCAGAAACGCGTGCGCGGCCTCGATGTTGGTCGCGACCCCGGCCTCGTCGGTGACGTCGGTGCGCAGGTAGCGTGCGCGATCGGCGCCCAGCGCCTCGACCGCCTCGGCGCCCTTGTCGTCGTTGACGTCCAGCAGCGCGACACGGCCGCCATCGGCGACGATGCGATGGGCGACGGCCAGGCCGAGGCCGGAGACCCCCCCGGTGACGATGGCGCGGACGGAATCGGGGAGCATGCGCGATCCTTTCGAAACGAAAGCGCGCAGTCTAACCGCTGCGCCCGGGCACGATGGCGCGCGGACGCAGGGCCACGCGCCTGCGCCCAGGCGCGTGAGGTGGCGTCTGTGGGCCGAGCCTCGAGCGCGGCCAGAGCGCGCGGCGCTGCGTTGCGCGGGCGAAACAGACCCAGGCATGACGGAGGGTGGGGCGGGCGCCTGTGTCGCGGTCGCGCGGGAGTAGAATCGCGACCCATTCCCATTCGCACCGGACCTGCCTTGAACCTCTGCCAGCTGCCGCCGCGCACCCCGGGCCTCGTCGATGCCGTCCAGGCGGTCGGCAGTCACGATCCGATCGCCCGCCGTCTGGGCGAACTGGGCTTCGTGCCCGGCGAGTCGGTCGAGGTGGTTGCGCTGGCGCCGTTCGGCGGCGACCCGTTGCTGGTGCGCGTGGGCTTTACCCGCTTCGCGCTGCGTCGCAGCGAGGCCGCGCGCGTCCAGGTCCACGCTGGCGAGGCGGCATGACCACGGCGGCCATCCCGCGGCTGGCCCTGGTCGGCAGCCCGAACGCCGGCAAGACGGCACTGTTCAACCTGCTGACCGGCAGCCGACAGAAGGTCGCCAACTACGCCGGCGTCACCGTCGAGCGCAAGGAGGGGCGGATGCGCGGCCCCGATGGCGCGCACTGGGCGCTGCTCGATCTGCCCGGCGCCTACAGCCTGCAGCCGGCGAGTCTGGACGAGCAGATCACCCGCGACCTGTGCCGCGGCTTCTATCCGGGCGAGCCGGCCCCCGATGTGTTGGTCTGCGTGGTGGATGCGACCAATCTGCGGCTGCACCTGCGTTTCGTGCTGGAGTTGCGGACGCTGGGCCGGCCGATGGTGGTGGCGCTGAACATGGCCGATGCCGCGGCACGGCGTGGTATCGCCATCGATGTCCAGGCGCTGGAGGCCGCACTCGGCGTGCCCGTGGTCGAAACCGTCGCCATCCACCGCGACGGCGCGCAGGCGCTGCGCCAGCGGCTGGCCGACACGGTCGCAAGACCGCGGCCGCCCTCGAGCGGCGACGCCGAAGGCGACCTGCACGCCCAGGTGCGTGCGCTGCTGGCGGCCACAGTGAGCATGCCGCGCCGGACCGCACGGATCGACGATGCCTTCGATCGCTGGCTGCTGCATCCGGTATTCGGCCTGCTGGCGCTGGCACTGGTGATGTTCCTGATCTTCCAGGCCGTCTACGCCTGGGCGACGCCGTTGATGGACATGATCGATGCCGGCACCTCCGCGCTGGGGGCCTGGGTGTCGGCGACCTTGCCGCCCGGTCCGCTGACCAGCCTGCTCGCCGACGGCATCATCGCGGGCTTGGGCGGCGTGATCGTCTTCCTGCCGCAGATCCTGATCCTGTTTCTCTTCATCCTGGCGCTGGAGGAGTCGGGTTACCTGCCGCGCGCAGCGTTCCTGCTCGATCGGCTGATGAAGGGCGCCGGGCTGTCGGGCCGATCGTTCATCCCGCTGCTGTCGAGCTTCGCGTGCGCGATTCCCGGGATCATGGCCACCCGCTCGATCCAGGACCCGCGCGACCGGCTGGCGACGATCATGGTCGCGCCGCTGATGACGTGCTCGGCGCGGCTGCCAGTCTATGCGTTGCTGATCGGTGCGTTCATTCCGCAACGGCAGGTCTGGGGAGCGCTCAACCTGCAGGGGCTGGTGCTGTTCGCGCTGTACATGGCCGGCATTTTGAGCGCGTTGGCGGTGTCGTTCGTGATGAAGCGCTGGCGCCACGATCGCAGCGAGCATCCGCTGCTGCTGGAGCTGCCGTCCTACCGGCTGCCGCATCCGCGCGATCTGGCGATCGGCCTGAAGGAGCGCGCGATGATCTTCCTTCGGCGTGTGGGCGGGATCATCCTCGCGCTGACCGTGCTGCTGTGGGTCCTGCTCTCGTTCCCGGCGCCGCCCGACGGCGCCACCGGGGCGGCGATCGAGTACAGCCTGGGTGGCCGCCTCGGCCATGCGTTGGCGCTGGTGTTCGCGCCGCTCGGCTTCAACTGGCAGATCTGCATCGCGCTGATCCCCGGCCTGGCCGCGCGCGAAGTCGCGGTCGCATCGCTGGCGACCGTCTATGCACTATCGGCCGCCGACGATGCCGCCGCAGCCCAGGCGCTGACGCCGATCATCACCGACGGCTGGTCATTGGCGACCGGTCTATCGTTGCTGGTGTGGTTCATCTATGCGCCGCAATGCATCTCGACCTGGGCGACGATCCGGCGCGAGACCGGCTCGTGGCAGCTGATGGCGATCAATGCCGGCTACCTGTTTGCGCTGGCCTACCTGGCCTCGCTGCTGACCTACCAAGTGGCGCGTGCGCTGGGGGCCGGGTGAGCGCGGACCTGCAGCTCGCACTGCAGTACGTTGCGGTCGCACTGCTGGTCGCGGTCAGCGGCTGGATCGTGCTGAAGAAGCAGGCGCCTGCGACCGCACGGCGCCTGCGTATCGCGCTGGCGGTGCCGCTGGTGCGGCCGGGACGGCCTGCCTGGATCCGGGCGCTGGGGCGGCGCATCGCGCCCGCACCGCGCGGCGGTGCGAGCTGCGGCGGCTGTGATGGCTGCGGTTGAATCCGACGGCTGTGCTCGCGGGCGGGGTCGAGTTCAGGCGCCCTGCTCGAATGCCGCCAAGGTGCATTCGAGATAGTCGATGGCCTCGGCGCGATGCGCCGGGGGCACCGTGGTCCCGAGATGGCTGTGACCATCGCGCAGGGCCACGTACGCGCCAAGCTGATCACCGCCCCACAGAAAGTCCAGCACCACGATGAAGTCGTCGGCCTCGGCGCGATGCCATGCGGCAGCGCCGCGCAGCGGCGCGAGCATGCGCACAAGCGCTTCGACGTTCTCCGACGCGCTGAGCATCGCGATCCGGCACACGCCGGTCGCGGCGTCGTAGGCCATCGGCGGCATTCCCAGGGCAGGGTCGCGCTGCCAGGCCTCGATGATGTCTGCGACCCGACCAGCATCCACATCGGCGAGCAGGCCTGCCGGCACGCGCCCGTCGCCGGCCAGTCGATGCTGATCGAACCAGGTCTGCCAGTCGCCGAAGGCAGACGGCTGGGCAGGCGCGGCCGCCAGGAACGCCTCGAACGCGCCGGGTGCGAAGCTCAGGCGGGCATACAGCGAATACGGTTCGGACATTCGGCGTGCTGCTCGATCGCGTGGGTCAGTGCCGGCCGCGGCGGTTGGGGCTGCGTCGCATGTCGCGGGTGGGCACGACTTCGACGGCGAGGCTGAAGCTGCGTTCGTCGCCAGCGAACAGTGCGCCGACGCCGACGACCTGGCGGTTGAGTTCCTTGCCGGCTTCGTCGCGGATGACCAGCACCACCGAGTACTCCCAGGCGCCACCTTCGGGCGGGTGCCGGATCGTGCCCTCGACCTGCAGCGCGGTGGTGGCGTCCTGCGTGCCGATGCTGGTGGAGGCATCGGCATCGAAGCGCAGATAGTGCCGGCACGCCGGGCAGCGCGCCGAACTTTCGAGGATCGTGGTCTTGCAGTGCGGGCAGACGCGGGTCGCGCCTGCCGCACCGGTGCGGGGATCCATGTCAGACGCGATCGGACGCCGCTGCATCCTGGCTGCGGGAGGCGCGGCGTTCGTCGCCCTTGACCTCGCCCCAGCCGCACTCGACATGCCCGCGGATCTTCGAACCGGCGGCTACCGTCAGCGAGCCGGCCTTGAGGTCGCCGGTCATCACCGCCGAGGCGCGCAGTTCGACCAGCGAGGCCGAATCGATGTTGCCGTCGAGTTCGCCCGACACCAGCACCTGGTTGGCGCGTACGCCGCCGTTGAGCTTGGCGCCATGTTCGATCGTCAGAGTGCCCTGGACGTTGACGTCGCCCTTGAAGCGGCCCGCAATGCGGACATCGCCCGAGCCCTCGATCTTGCCCTCGATCGTCAGATCGGCCGCGATGATCGATTCCTTCGCAACGGGCGCCGGCGCGCTGCGCGGCTGTGGCATCGGGGTCGGCGTCGCGAAGTCGGCGACGGCGGGCGTCACGTCGCGGACCGGCGCAGGCGAAAGCGCGGCGTCATTGCCGGGAGCGGGCGGATCCTTCTTGGCGGAACCGGAACTTGGAAAAATAGCCATGTCGCGCGTTACCTCGGAGATGGACGGGGCCGCCCGATGCACCCAACGGGCCGGTCCGCGCCGCCGGGGGACGACGCGGAAGGCCGAGACTAGCACGCACTTTGGCGCAGGCGACGGGCGAGCGCCGGCCTCGTGTTCACTCGACAACCACCGCGATTATCGGCCGCTACGGGGCGTGTTCCGCACCGCCAAGGGGGCGGGCGCTCCTGGTGGACGGCGCGCGCGCGCCGGCATATGGCTTACTCATCGGCCGTCCGTCGGCAGGCGCTGGCCAGCACGCATCGATCTGGGCGTCCCTCCATCATTTGAACGCGTGGCCAATCCGCCAACGAAAAGCCCGCCTTGCGGCGGGCCCGGGAACGACATCGCGCAGGACTCAGCGGTCGGCGCGTTCTTCCATGCGCTCGCCGGTGTTCTCGATCGCTTCGCCGGCACGCTGGGTCGCGCGGCCCGTGGCGGCGGCAGCCTCGCGGGCGGCGGCTTCGGAGCGCGCCGCGGCGTCGTCGGCGGCGACCTGGGCGCGGTGCATCGCGTCCGACGAGGCGGCAGCGGCGGCATCGGCGCCTTCGCGCGCGGCCTCGCCGGTCGCCGACGCGGCATCGGAGATTGCGCGGCCGGCGTTGTCGGCGGCAGCCGAGGCTTCGGCACGCTCGCGCTCGGCATCGGCGCTGTGGTTGTTGCAGGCGGCCAGCGTCAGGGCGGCGATCGTCGTGGCGGTCAACAGAGTGAAACGCATGGCAGGTCTCCTGTGGGCAAGTACGGAAGACGGAGCGTGAATGCGTCGATGTGAGCGCGATGGCAAGGCCGGGCGGTGCCCGACCATGAAAAAAGGCCGCCGGGACACCCGGCGGCCTTCTGCAATTCGACACAGTGGCGCGAGGGCCACCACGTGGAATTACGGTGCGACTTCCTGCGCTGCGTCCTTGGCGTCTTCGGCCTTGGTCTCAGCGTGGTCGGCAGCGTCGGCGGCGTGCTCGGCAGCAGCGTCGGTGCCAGCAGCGGCGGCGTCGGCAGCAGCCTCGGCAGCGGCGTCGGCAGCAGCGGCGGCGTCGTCAGCGGCGGTCTGCGCGGTGCCAGCGACGGCCGGATCGGTCGTCTCGTTGGCAGCGGCCTGCGCGTCGGCAGCCGCGTCAGCAGCGCCTTCGGCCGAGCTGTTGGCCTGATCGGCGTTGCTGCAGGCAGCCAGCGCAAAACCCATAGCCAGGGCAAGCAGAGCCTTGTTGATCGTCATTGTGTCTTCCTCGTCTGAAAGTGTGGGCAACGCGCTAAATGCGCGCCGGCAACATCATGACAAGCCGCGAACGGCTGTCAAGCGGGAGTTCGTGGTTTTTTCGTAAAAATCACGTTAACCGAAGTTCACGCCATTTCGACGGCAATTGCGGTCGCTTCGCCGCCACCAATACAAAGTGAAGCGACTCCGCGACTTAGGCCGCGCGCCTTGAGCGCGTGGACCAGCGTCACGATCAATCGCGCGCCGCTTGCGCCGATCGGATGGCCGAGCGCCAGTGCGCCCCCATTCACATTGAGGCGGTCGTGGGGGATGCCCAGATCCTTCATCGGCGCCATCGCGACGTTGGCAAACGCCTCGTTGACCTCGAACAGGTCGACATCTTCGACCTTCCAGCCCGCCTTGTCGAGGACGTTGCGGATCGCGGTCACCGGCGCGGTGGTGAACCACTCGGGTGCTTGCGAATGCCGGCCGTGGGCGACGATGCGCGCCAGCGGGGTCAAGCCACGCGCGGCGGCCTCGTCGGCCGAGGTCAGCACCAACGCGGCGGCGCCGTCGGAGATGCTCGACGAGCTCGCCGCGGTGAGCAGGCCGTCCTTGCCGAAGGCCGCGCGCAGGGTCGGGATCTTGTCGACCTGGATGCGTCCGGGCTGCTCGTCGGTGTCGAAGCTCGCCTCGCCCTTGCGGGTCTTCACCACGACCGGAACGATCTCGTCCTTGAAGGCGCCCGACGCGATCGCATGCTTGGCCCGGGTCGCGCTCTCGACCGCATAGGCGTCCAGGTCCTCGCGGCTGAAGCCGTACTTCTCGCTGGCGATGTCGCCGAACACGCCCATCGCCTTGCCGTCGTACGGGTTGGTCAGGCCGTCCCAGGCCATGTGGTCGAGGAACTCGGCGCTGCCGTAGCGGATGCCGGTGCGTGCGCCGGGCAGCAGATGCGGCGCATTGGTCATCGATTCCATGCCGCCGGCGACGACGACCGTGGCGGTCCCGGCCTTGATCATGTCGTGGCCGTACATCACCGCCTGCATGCCCGAGCCGCAGACCTTGTTGATGGTCACGCACCCGGCCGCGTCGGGGATGCCGGCCGCGCGCGAGGCCTGACGCGCGGGGGCCTGGCCCAGGCCGGCCGGCAGCACGCAGCCGACGACGGTCTCGTCGACCTGCTCGGGCGCCACGCCGGCCTGCTCGAGCGCGGCGCGGATGGCCGCTGCGCCCAGCGTCGGCGTGGGAACGCCAGTGAACTGGCCGAGCATGGACCCGATGGCGGTGCGCTTGGCACCGACGATGACGATCTCGGTCATGAGGCGAAACTCCGTAGTGAGCTGCATGCGATCGGGCGATTATCGCATCCGGCCACGGGAATCGGCACCCGGCCGACTGGGATTGGCCCCGATGGCGGGATTGGACATTTGCGCGTATAGAAGCATGCGCAGGGGAAGCAGGCGCCGGCGTGGCCGCGCGCGACGATCGATCAACGGGAGAGGGGTGCAGGATGTCGGATTCGAGGATCGTGCGGGCGCCGCAGACCATGCGTCGCGCCGTGCTCGCCATGGCACTGGGCAGCGCGCTGGCGGCCTGCGGCGGCGGGTCGGGTGGCGGGATCGTGCTGCCGACACCACCGCCGCCGGTGATCTCGCCCAATCCGCCGCCGACGGTGGTCGAGCCGCCTGAGCCGGCCTATAGCCGGCATCTGGCCGACACCGGCGCCTGGACCGCGCATGACGCCGGCTATACCGGCCGTGGTGTGCGTATCGGCTTCCTCGATAGCGGCGTCAACCGCAAGCATCCGGCGTTGCGTGATCGGGTGGTCGCCAATCTGGTCTACGTCGGTCGGGACAACAACCTGTCGGTCGACGATGTCGCCGGGCATGGCACAGCCGTCGCGCAGGCTGCGGCGGGGCGGCCGTTTGGCGCCTGGCCGGGCGGCGTGGCGCCCAATGCCGAGATCGTCTCGGCGCGCATCATCAACGACAAGCCACCGGTCGACGACGGTTCGGGCAATGGCAACCCGGTGACCGGGCGCATCGGCGTCGAGGCGATCCATGCCGACCTGATCCGCCGCGATGTGCGGGTCATGAACAACTCCTGGGGCGGGCTGTACATCAGCGGCGACAATGCAGCGCGCGAGATCGCCAGCGAGTACCGCCCATTCGTGATCGGCCACGGCGGGCTGGTGGTCTTCGCCTCGGGCAACTCGAAGCGCGCCGATCCCTCGGATCTTGCCGCACTGCCGAGTCAGCGCGGCGCCAACGGCAGCACGCCCGGCGCCGATCTCGAACGCGGCTGGCTGACCGTGTCGGCATTGGCCGAGAACAGCACCACGCAGTTGGCCGATTACTCCAACGCCTGCGGCATCGCGATGCGCTATTGCCTGGTCGCGCCCGGTACCGTCGTCGTCACCGGCACCGACGCCGCGCCCAACCGCCCCGAGTACTGGAAGTACAGCGGCACCTCGCTGGCCGCCCCGCTGGTCTCGGGCGCCGCGGCGCTGGTCTGGGAAGCCTTCCCGTATTTCGACAACGACCTGGTGCGCCAGACGATCCTCGGCACCGCCACCGACATCGGCGCGCCGGGTGTCGATCCGGTGTTCGGCTACGGCGCGTTGAACGTCGCCAAGGCCGTGGGCGGCCCCGCGAAGTTCGACTGGGGCGATGTGACCGTGAACTTCACTGGCACCTCGACCTGGCGCAACGCCATCACCGGTGCTGGCGGGCTGGTCAAGCGCGGCAGCGGCACGCTGCAACTGGACGGGCTCATGGACTATCGCGGCGCGACGCGTGTCGAGGGCGGCACGCTGTCGTTTGCCGGCACGGTGCCGGGGGCGGCGACCGTGTCGCCTGGCGCCGCGCTGCGCTTGGGTGGCGTGCGCATCGGCGGCACGCTGGTCAACAACGGCACGGTCGCAGTCGCCGGCAACTTCGGCAGGCGGACGATCGTCGGCGATTTCCAGCAAGGCGCGAGCGGGCGGCTGGCGTGGCAGATCGGTGCGCCCTTGCAGGTCACCGGGAGCGCCTGGCTGGCCGGCGAATTGCAGGTGACCGGCATCGTCGGCGGCTATGTCCACTCGGCGCGTGAGATCGTGGTCCAGGCCACCGACGGCGTGACCGGCAGCTTCGGGAGCCTGACCCGCGGCCCGGGCGTGTTCCTCGACGCCACGCTCGGTTACGACGCCAACCGGGCCTGGCTCGACATCGCCCGGCTCGACGTCAGCGCAACGGCGATGTCGATGGCCGGCATCACGGCGCAGGGGCAGGGCGCGGCGGTCCGCGTCGAAGGCGCGTTCTCGCGCATCGATGCGCAGAACGCCGCCGGCGTGCCCGTCGCCGACGGCTTCGTGCGCGCGGCGGGGGCGTTGCAACAGGTGCAGGACGAGGCGCGCGCGCTCGCCGCGCTCGACAGTCTGTCCGGTGCGCAGCACGCCGCGGCGCTGTCGGCGACGTTCGACAATGTCGACATGACACGCCGCCTGGTCGCCGACCGCGTCGGTGCGCTGGCGGCCAATGCGGCAAGTATCGGGGTGTGGAAGGACGCCCTGGGACAGGGCGGCCGCGGCGGATTCGCCCGGGACGGCTTCACCGTCGACGGTTGGAGCCTGGGGCGCGATCACGCGCTCGGTGACGGCCTGGTGGCGGGATTCGCGTTCGGCGAGCTGCGCGGCGACGGCATCGCGGGCAGCCGCGGCGATCGCAGCCACGATCGGCTGACGCAGGCCCAGGCCTACGTTGCACGGACCTTTGGCGCCGGTTACGCGATGATGCAACTGGGCAGCGGCCGCTTCGATCGCGACCTGCAGCGCACGCTGTTGACTGGCGCGATGCCGCAGGGGGTCTCGACCCGCTACGCGGGTCATTACACCCAGGCGGCGATCGAGGCCGGCCGTCACTGGCGGATCGGTGCGGCCGAGATCGGGCCGTATGCCGGCGCCGAGCAGGTGCGGCTGCGCAGCGACGGCTTCGACGAACTCGGCGGCGACGGCTTCGGCCTGCGCAGCGCCGGCTGGTCGGCGCAGCGCACCCAGGCGATCGCCGGCGTGCGTGCGCGCTGGGACGGACCCGGGTTCTCGCTGCACGGCTACGGCGAATGGCAGCAGACGCTGTCGGCCAGCGGCTTCGACCTGCAGGCGAGCTTCACCGGCATCGAGGCCTGGGCGCCGATCGCGGGGCTGGATCCGGCACGCTCGGGCGGCCTGTTCGGCGTCGGACTCGACAGCCGACTGACGCGCCGCTCGCTGCTGGGGCTGGGGCTGGACCAGCGCTTCGGCCCGCGCGGCGCCGACCGCATGCTGTCGCTGCGCTACGCCTACGGCTTCTGACCGGGTCGGGGCGGCGCGCGCGATTGCATTCGGCCCCGTTCTTTCGGATCGCCGGATACGACGATGGGGCCGAAGCCCCATCGTCTTGTACCGGGTTCTTTGCCGAAGTCATCAGAAGCGCTCCGCACAGAGCGGACTGCCGGTCGGTGGCCGCGTCAAGCGCGCCATGGGTGAGTCCGCTCTGCTTGCGCGGCATGCCGCGCGAGTGGACGAACGCACGGCGCGCTGCGCCGGGCCGGACCGATCCGCGAAGCGGAGCGGGCGCGCACCCGAGTCAGGACAGGGTGAGCCTGGATGGCTTGCGCGGCATTGCCGCGCATCCAGGTGAACGCCACGCGTGCTTCGCGTGGCCGGACCGCGAAGCGGCCTGGCCGAGGGAAGAGCGGCTTCCGGCCGGCAGGCCGCTGCCCAGCCGAAGTGGAACTCCCATTTCTGAAGCGCTTTGCTCTACTTCAACCGCCTCAGGCGCCGCGGACGCGGCCCTGGAAACGCGGGGCGGCGCGACCGAGCGGCAGCTTGAGCTTGCCGATGACCTCGATGCGCTCCTCGGCCAGGCGGTCGGCGGCCCGGTAGGTCGGAATGCCGTCGCGCTCGGCGATCTCGAAGATGCGCGTGAGGTTGTGGTAGATCGTGCGCATCATGCGCATCGCACGCTCGCGGTTGTAGCCGTCGATCTCCAGCGACACGTTCATCACGCCGCCCGCGTTGACCGCGTAATCGGGCGCGTAGAGGATGCCGCGCTGCTCGACTTCGTCGCCGATCGCATTGTTGGCCAACTGGTTGTTCGCCGCGCCGCAGATGATCTTGGCCTTCAGGCGGGGCAGGGTCTTTTCGTTGACCGTGCCGCCGAGTGCGCATGGCGAATAGACATCGGCATCGACATCGTAGATCTCGTCCAGGCCCACGGCCTCGGCACCGTACTCGCTGACCGCGCGTTCGACCCGCTCCTTGTTGATGTCGGTGACGAAGATCTTCGCGCCGCGCTCCTTGAGCAGCTTCACGAACTCCAGGCCGACATGGCCCAGGCCCTGGACCGCATAGCTGTAGTTGCCGACTTCCTCGTTGCCGAACTTGCGGTTCAACGACGCCAGCAGGCCCTGCAGCGTGCCGTAGGCGGTGAACGGCGACGGGTCGCCCGAGCCGCCATGGACCTGGTGCACGCCGGTGACGTACTGGGTCTCGCGGTAGACGAACTCCATGTCGTTGACATCGATGCCGACGTCCTCGGCGGTGATGTAGCGGCCGCCGAGCGACTCGACGAACTGGCCGAATGCGCGGAACAGACCCTCGGACTTGTCGGTGGCCGGGTCGCCGATGATCACCGCCTTGCCGCCGCCGATGTTCAGGCCGGCGACCGCGTTCTTGTAGGTCATGCCGCGCGACAGGCGCAGCACGTCATTGAGCGCGTCCTGCTCGGATTCGTACGGCCACATGCGCGTGCCGCCCAGCGCCGGGCCCAGCACCGTGTTGTGGATCGCGATGATCGCCTTCAGGCCGACGTCCTTGTTGTGGCAGAACACGATCTGCTCGTGACCGGTGGTGTCGAGGTGCTCGAAAATCATTCAATGCTCCGTCGCGGGCAATCGCCCGACGCATGGTTGGCTGGAGGCGGCATGGGGCCAGCAGGTGGGCCCGTACGTCCGTCTGCGGACGTCCGCGGACGCCGTCTGTCCGGGAACGCCGCATTTTACGCACCTCCTCCCCGGAAAGGGTCGCGCCCACCCGCGCGAGGCGGAAAACACCGCGGTATCAAGCGCTTGCGTCTGCGTCATCGGGTTGCCGCAGGTGTTGCAGTGCACCACGCGGCCGGCGTGTGGGCGCAGCGCTGGCGCGCCCGCCGACCGCGCACGGTCACAGCTGCGATTCGATCGGCAGCCAGCGCACCAGCGCTGCGATCGCGCGCTGTCGCCGGGTGGCGTCGGGCTCGCTGTCCAGGGCGGCTGGCGGGTCGCGCGCGCGGTCGAGCCAGCGCAGCCGGCCCTTGCTGTCGAGATAGACCCAATAGCTCATGTCCGGGTCGGCGAGGTGCAGGTACTCGTCGCGCAGCGCCGCGCCCAGGTCCGGGTCGTCGAACAGCACGCCCATTTCGGTGTTGAGATTGGCCGAGCGCGGGTCGAGGTTGAACGAGCCTACGAAGCCGCGATGGCCATCGATCAGCACCGCCTTGGTGTGCAGGCTCGCCCCGCTGCTGCCGAACAGACTGCTGGCGGCCTTGGCGTCGGCCTGGCTGCGGGTCTCCAACAGATGCACGCCGCCTTCGAGCAACGGCTTGCGATAGCGCGCGTAGCCGCCGTGCACGGCCACGACGTCGTTGGCGGCCAGTGAGTTGGTGACCACCGACACATGGACGCCGCGGTCGGCCAGCGCGACCAGGCCCTCGGTACCATTCCCGCCGGGGACGAAGTACGGCGAGATCAACAACGCACTGCGCTTGGCTGCGCCGATCTGGCCGACCAGATGCTCGACCAGCCAGTTGCCGCGTTCATCGCCGCGCCACTTGATCGGCGGATCGGAGAGGATCCGGATGTCCTCGCTCCAGATTGGCGTCAGCTCCTGCGAGAAGTAACGGCGTACGCTGGGCGAGATGTCCATCGCATCGAGGAAACGGCGTGCCTCGGGGCTGCCGGCCTCGTCGCGGATCCGCGCGAGCACCGCGCGCAGCGTGTGCGGCGGCTTGCGATTGAGCGCAGCGATCGGCACCGCGGCCTCGCTGTTCCAGAAGTCGTCGAAGATCGCGCTGGCCTCGGCGACTGCGGGACCAAACACGGCGACGTCGAGGTCGTGGAAGTTGAATGCTTCGGCGGCGCTGAAGTACTCCACGCCGATGTTGCGCCCGCCGACCACCGCCAGTCGCCCGTCGGCGATCCACGCCTTGTTGTGCATGCGATGGTTCACGCCCCAGGCGCGCTGGATCATTTCCAGCACCCGCAGCGGCCCGCTCCGATTGCGGAACGGGTTGTACACGCGCAGCTCGATGCGCGGATGGGCGTCCATCGCCAGCAGCGTGGCGTCCATGTCGCCCACACCCACATCGTCGAGCAGGATCCGGACCCGGACGCCGCGCTCGGCCGCTTCCCAGGCCTCGTTGGCGAGCATGCGGCCGGTCAGGTCGTCGTGCCAGATGTAGTACTGCAGGTCGAGGCTGCGTCCGGCCTGGCGTGCAGAGATCGCACGCGCGGCGTAGGCGTCGATGCCGTCGGGCAGCATGATCGCGCCGGTCTGGCCCGGGTGGCGGGCGAGCAGCGGCGTCAGTTCGCGGTCCAGTGCGGTCGCATCCTCCGACAGCGGCAGCGTCGTGCTCGGCACCCCGGTCGCTGGCGGCATCAGCCGGTCGGCGACGAACACACTGCTGACCGCCATGACCAGCAGCGTGAACACACCCCAGGCGAGGATTCTCTTGACGCGCTTCTTCATCGAGGGATGGCGGCGGGAAGGCCGGCTAGGATCGCAGAAGTCGCGTCGCTGCCGCGCCATGGCCGTCCTGCGCGGCCGATCGCGGCCGCAGGTCACGCCCTGCACGGGCGCCACGGTATCCTGACGTCCCGATTCGGAACCGACGGCCTTCGCCGCCCATGACCCCACCTGTGAAACGCCGCTGGCGCGGCCTCGGCCTGCTGTTCGTGCTCTCGGCGCTGCTGGCCGGTGCCGGCGCCTATCTGCTCTACGACCGCTACACCGGCTTTGCCGACACCCCGCTGTCTGACATCGAGGACGGTCGCACGTTCACCGTCGAGCGCGGCGATTCGTTCCAGCGCGTGCTCGCGCGGCTGCGCGAGACCGGCGTGGTCGAAGGGCATGCTCTGGAATGGCGCATGCTCGCGCGCCAGCTCGGCGCCGATGCCAAGATCCAAGTCGGCGAGTATCCGCTCGACGCCAAGACGACCCCGCGCACGCTGCTGCTGCGGATGCGCGACGGCAAGGTCATCCACCACCGTTTCACGATCGTCGAAGGCTGGAACATGCGCGAACTGCGCGCTGCCCTCGCGCGCGCCGAACTGCTGGCGCAGCGTGTGCCCGAGCTCGACGACGCGCGCCTGATGGCCGAAGTCGGCCTAGAAGGCGTGCATCCCGAAGGCCGCTTCCTGCCCGAGACCTATCTCTACACCCGCGGGGACACCGACCTGGACGTGCTGGCGCGGGCCAATGCCGCGCTCGAGGCTGCGCTCGACCGCGCCTGGGAGACGCGCGACCCGGGCCTGGCGCTCGAGGACCGCGAGCAGGCGCTGGTGCTGGCTTCGATCATCGAAAAAGAGACCGGCGTGCCCGAAGAGCGCCCGCAGATCTCCGGCGTCTTCAACCGCCGGCTGCAACTGGGCATGCGCCTGCAGACCGATCCCACGGTGATCTACGGCATGGGCACCGCGTACACCGGCAATATCCGGCGCCGCGATCTGCAGACCGATACGCCCTACAACACCTACACCCGCGACGGCCTGCCGCCCACGCCGATCGCGATGCCCGGCCAGGCCGCGATCGAGGCGGCCACGCACCCGGCGCCGGGCGACACGCTGTACTTTGTCGCGGTCGGCGATGGCAGTGGCCGCCATGTGTTCTCGCGCAGCTACGCCGAGCACAACGCCGCGGTCCGCGAGTACGTGCGGCGCTATCGGGCGCGCTTCGGTGGCGGCGATGCGAGCGCAGGCAGCGCCGCCCAGGCCGCCGCCGGCGACGAGACCCTGCCGCCGAACGAGGCGGAGGTCGAAGCCGCGACCAGCGAGGAGGTGCGGCCGTGAGCGGGCTGCGGTCGTATCCGCGTTTCGTCACGATCGAAGGCGGCGAAGGCGCGGGCAAGACCACGGTGTTGCGCGCGCTGTGCGCAGCGTTGCAGGCCGACGGCCGCGAGGTCGTGTGTACGCGCGAACCCGGCGGGACGCCGCTGGCCGAGATGATCCGCAGCCTGCTGCTCGATCCGGGGCACGAGCCCGCACGCCCGGACACCGAACTGCTGCTGGTGTTCGCCGCGCGCGCCCAACACGTGGCCGAGACCATCGTGCCGGCGCTCGAGCGCGGCGCCTGGGTGATCAGCGATCGGTTCACCGATTCGAGCTACGCCTACCAGGGCGGCGGGCGCGGATTGGAGGTTGCGCGGATCGCCGCGCTCGAGCGCGACTATGTCGGCATCGAGCCGGCCCTGACCCTGCTGCTCGACCTGGGCGTGGCACAGGGCCGCGCGCGTGCGCGCAGTCGCGACCCGAGCCCGGACCGCATCGAGTCCGAGCAGGACGCGTTCTTCGAGCGGGTACGCGCGACGTTCCTGCACCGCGCGCAAACGCATCCGGCGCGGTTCCGGGTGATCGATGCCGCCCGGCCGGCCGATGCGGTCGCCGCCGACGCCGTGCACGCGCTCCAGGTCCTGCAGGTGTCGGCATGAGCGCCGGCGTGGCCGACTTCGCCCCCTGGCAGCAGCGCATCTATGCGCACACCCTCGCCACGCTCGATGCGCAGCGGCTGGGCCATGCGCTGCTGTTCTGCGGGCCTGCGCTGCTGGGCAAGCGCGCGGTCGCCGACGCGCTGGCCGCGCATGTGCTCGGGGCCGACCGCGAGCCGCGCGTCGCGCAGTTGCTGGCCGCGGGCAGCCATCCCGATTTCCATCCAGTGTCGTTCGTGCCGACCAAGGACGGCACCAAGCTGCGCACCGAGATCGTCATCGAACAGATCCGGGGCCTGTCGGACAAGTTGTCGCTGACGCCGCAGTACGGGCAGGCGCAGGTCGCGATCGTCGATCCGGCCGACGCGATCAATCACGCGGCCTGCAACGCGCTGCTCAAGACCCTCGAGGAGCCGCAGCCCGGTCGTCACCTGTGGTTGGTCGCGGCCAACCCGGCGCGGTTGCCGGCGACAATCCGCAGCCGTTGCCAGCGCATCGAGTTCCGCCTGCCGCCGCGCGACGAGGCGCTGGCGTGGTTGGCGGGCAAGGGCTACGCGCAGGACGACGTGGTCGAGGCGCTCGATGCGGCGAAGGGACACCCGGGCCTGGCGGCCGACTGGCTCGCTGGCGGTGGCATGCAGTTGCGCCGCGAGGTCCATCGCGATCTGGCCGGGCTGGCCAAGGGCGAGCTGCCGGCCGTTGCGACCGCGCAGCGCTGGGCCGGCGACGAGCAGGCCGTGGACCGGCTGCGCCATGCGGCCGATCTTGCGCTTGCGCGCGCGGCCGCCTTGACTGACCCGACGCGAATCGCGAAGCTCGCGGCGTGGTTCGACGCGGCCAACCGCACGCGCGATCTGCTCAGGACCACCGTCCGCGCGGACCTGGCGATCGCCGAACTGCTCCAGGGATGGCGCAGCGCCGCTGGCCGTCCATGACCACAACCGGGGAATCGAATCGATGAGCGCTACCGGAGCCGCCGCGCGCCAGGGCATCCTGTCGCTGACCATCAAGGACAAGGCGGCGCTGTACAACGCCTACATGTCCTATCTCAAGCAGGGCGGGGTCTTCGTGCCCACGACCAAGCGCTACTTCATCGGCGATGAGGTCTTCCTGCTGCTGACGCTGCCCGAGTCGAGCGAACGCCTGCCCACCGCAGGCAAGGTGGTGTGGGTCACGCCGGCTGGCGCCCAGGGCAACCGCGCGGCCGGGGTCGGCGTCCAGTTCGCCGACACCCCCGAGGGCGAAGCGCTCAAAGGGCGGATCGAGACCTTGCTGGCCGGCGTGCTGACGTCGGAGAAGCCGACCCACACGATGTAGTGCGACGGCGCTGGGCGTGCGGCGTGGCCGCCTTCAGCGCGCGTCGGCGACCAGCGCGCGCAGGGCGGGGTGGCGGATCTGCATGACATCGAACAGACCGGCGGCGCGCAGATAGACCGCGCGGCGCAGCAGCTCGTCCTCATAACGGCGCCGCAGCGCTTCGTCGTCGTCCTCGTCGATCGCCAGGCGCGCGAGTTCGACGAACTGCTCGACCCAAGACAGCGCCGCGTAGGCATCTGCGGCAGTGACGTTGGCGCTGTCGACAAGCGCAGGTCGCGGATGAAGGGAGGTCATCACGTTGAATCCTTGACTGTACCGGCTGGACGGTATCGTCTAGACTTGTGGGCTCGTCGTCAAGCCCGGCAGCCATGACCCGAAAACCCCGCAGCGATGCCCGCGCCCGCATTCTCGACGCGGCCCTGGCCGTGTCCCAACAGGTGGGCGCGGCCCATCTCACGCTCGATGCCGTGGCGGCCGAAGCGGGCGTCAGCAAGGGCGGCCTGCTGTACCACTTCGCCAGCAAGGACGCGCTGTTGCGCGCGATGGTCGAACATCACCTCGACGAGCACCGCACGACGCTCAAGGCGGCGATCGCGGAGCAACCGGCCACGCCTGGTGGCTACCTGCAGGCACTGGTGCAGGCACATCGCGCAGAACGCAAGGAAGGCTTGCACGAGCCGCACGCCACCCGCTCGTTCATTGCCGCGGCGGTCAACACGCCCGAGCTCATGGAGGAGCCGCGGCGGTTCTCGGGCGAACAGATCGATCAGCTGCGGCGGCTCGGACCGCGGTTTCCCGAGGCCATGATGGTCATGCTCGCCTTCGACGGGCTGTTTTTCGGCGAGACCTTCGAGATGCTCGCCTTGACGCCGTCCGAGCGCGAAGCGGTCGTGCAGGCGATCGCCGATCGCGCCGCAGCGATCGCGGCAGCCGCCGACGGCGCGTGACGCCGACCAGGCGCTCGGCCCGGTCTCGATCGGTCCGGCAGGCTCAGCCGGCGCGTAGCGCCGCGGCGTCCCAGCCCGGTCGCGGCGCGAAGCGGTCGCCGTGGCGCGCCTGCAGCGTCCGCAGGCGTTCGAGCACTGCATCGACCCCAGTCTCGCGGATGTACTGGATCGGGCCACCGCGGAACGGGGCGAAGCCGGTGCCGAAGATCACGCCGGCATCGAGCAGGTCGGCATCGGCGACGACGCCGTCGTGCAGCGCGGCGACTGCCTCGTTGAGCAGCGGCAGCACCAACCGGTCCTGCAGATCCTCGGGCGCGCGATAGTCCTTCGGCAGGTCGGGCTTCTTCGGCTTGCCGTCTTCCCACGTGTACAGGCCCTGGCCGTCCTTCTTGCCGCGCTTGCCGGCCTCGGGCGGCGTCGCCAGCGAAGCGGGAATCTGCAGGCCGAGGAACGGCGCCAGTTCCTGTCCCACGCCCGAGGCGATGTCCAGGCCGACGGTGTCGATGAGCTCGATCGGCCCCATCGGCATACCGAACGCCATCGCCGCGCGGTCGATTGCCGCCCCCGGGATGCCTTCGGCGTACGCGGTCGCGGCCTCGAGCATGTACGGAAACAGCAGCCGGTTGACCAGGAAGCCCGGCGTGCCGGCGACCGGCACCGGCAACTTGTCGATCGCCTTGCAGAACGCCGCCAGCCGCTGGATCGTCGCTTCGGCGACGCCGTCGTGGTGGACGATCTCCACCAGCGGCATCGACGCCACCGGGTTGAAGTAGTGCAGGCCGGCGAACTGCGCCGGGCGTTGCACGTGGGCGCGCAGCTCGTCTAGCGGGATCGAAGAGGTGTTGGTGGTCAGCAGCGCATCGGGGCCGAGCTTGGGTTCGACCGTCGCGTACAAGGCGCGCTTGGCCTCGGCGTTCTCGATGATCGCCTCGATGACCAGGTCGGCCTCGGCGATCCCGTCACCGGCCAGATCCGAGCGCAGCCGGGCGGCGACTTCGGGACGCTTGGCTTCGTCGCGGACCTTCTTCTCGAACAGCTTGGCCGCGCGTGCCTGCGCCTTGTCGATGAATCCCTGCTCGCGGTCCTGCAGCGTGACCTCCAGGCCCTTGTAGGCCGACCACGCGGCGATGTCTCCGCCCATCACGCCGGCGCCGACCACGTGCACGCGGCGGATCGGGGCCTGCTGCGCGCCGGCCTTGCCGCCCAGGCCCTTGAGCCGTTCCATCAGGAAGAACATGCGCGTGAGGTTGCGCGCCGTCGAGGTGCCGGCGAGCTTGACCACCGAGCGGCGTTCGGCCGAGAGCAGGGCGCGGGTATCGCCGGACGCGCGCTTCCAGGTCTCGACCAGCGCGTAGGGAGCGGGGTAGTGCGCCTTCCTTGCCTTGCGTGCGACCTGCTTGAGCAGCACCGGGGCCAGCGCCTGGCGCACCGGCCACAGATTGGTCAGCCGCGCCAGCGCGCGCTGCTTGAGCGGCCGCGTGGTGCCCTTGAGCGCGAGCGCCGCGGCTGCATCCACCAGCAGCGCCGGCTCGACGACCTTGTCGACCAGGCCGATCCCGCGCGCGGCCTTGGCCGACAACGCGCGTCCGGTGAGCATCATGTCGAACGCGGCCGGTGCACCGACCAGCCGCGGCAGGCGTACGCTGCCTCCCCAGCCGGGATAGATCCCGAGTTTGACCTCGGGCAGGCCGATCTTGGTCGAGGGATCGTTGCTGGCGACGCGATAGTCGCAGGCCAGCGCGATCTCGGTGCCGCCGCCCATGCAAAAGCCGTGGATCGCGGCGACGGTCGGGCAGGGCAGCTCGGCCAGGCGCTGGAACGTGGACTGGCCGCGGCGGATCGAGTCGCCGATCGTGCCCTTGGCATCGAATGCCTGGAATTCGCGGATGTCGGCCCCTGCGATGAAGCCCTTGGCCTTGGCCGAGCGGATCACCAGGGCCTTGGGCGGGTCGAGCGCCAGGCGTTCGAGCAGCGTGTCCAACTCGATGAGCACATCCTGGGCGAAGGTGTTGACCGACTCGCCTGCGCGGTCGAACGCGAGCACCAGGACACCGTCATCGCGCGATTGCGCTTGCCAGTGGCTGAAGCGAAGCCCGTCGAGGCCTGCAAGCATACGGCACCATTCTTTAGAGTACGGAGGTGGGTCCTATGATCCCGAGGTCGCTTCCGTGCCGTCAAATCGTGCGGCCGGCTTGCGGAACGTCGGTCGTGGCCCCAGGACATGCATTCTTTGGTGCGGCGACGATGCCATACCCGTCGTGACGGAACTTTTCGCGCGACCGCCTGTCTCATTGCCCGTGCCAGGCCGGGCCCCGAAGGAGGTCCGGCTGATGGCCGAACAACGCGACAGCCCGGAGTACGGAAATCTGGACGAGGAACTGGTCAAGCGGGTACAGCGCGGCGACACCGCGGCGTTCGACCTGTTGGTGCGCAAGTACCAGCACCGCATCGCCGCGCTGATCGGGCGCTACGTGGCCGACTGGAGCGAATGCCAGGACGTCGCCCAGGAGACCTTCATCCGCGCCTACCGCGCGATCGCCAGCTTCCGTGGCGATGCGCAGTTCTACACCTGGCTGCACCGCATCGCCGTCAACACCGCCAAGAACCATCTGGTCGCGCACAACCGGCGGCCGCCGACCGACGATGTGGACGTCGATGACGCCGAGCATTTCGATTCGGCGATCCGTCTGCGCGACGGCGATACGCCGGAACGTGAACTGATGCGTCAGCAACTGGAACAAACGGTGGTGCGCGCGGTCGAAGCCTTGCCCGAGGAACTGCGCGTCGCGATCAACCTGCGTGAGGTCGATGGCCTGAGCTACGAAGAGATCGCCGAACGCATGGGGTGCCCGATCGGCACGGTGCGTTCGCGGATCTTCCGGGCGCGCGATGCGATCGATCGCGAACTCAGGCCCCTGATGGACAACGAGAGACAAGTGGAGCGCGTGACCCGATGAGCCCTTCCGACGACATCGATGCCCTGCAGCTCGGTCCCGATCCGGACAAGCTCGAGCTGTACCACCGCCAGCAGTTGTCGGCGATGCTCGACGACGCGCTGCCCCAGGACCAGGCGCGCTTCCTGCGCCGCCGGCTGCAGCATGACGCCGAACTGTCGGCGTGCTTCGAGCGCTGGCAGGTCTGTGGCGACGTGCTGCGCGGTCGCCACGTCTCGCTGCTGCCGCCCGATTTCGCCGATCGCGTCGCCCGTGGCATTGCCAACGACGGCGTCACCGTCGCGCCGGCCTCGGCCGGGCGCCGTCCGCGCCTGCTGCGCTGGGGCGGGGGCGGCGCGGCGCTGGCGGCCTCGGTCGCGCTGGCCGCCTTGTTCGTCGGCCGCCCGGGTGGCGTGCCGGGCGCGGAAGACAAGGCCGCACTGCCGGCCGCGCAGGTCGCCGCGACCAGCGAGCCGCTGGCCACCGATGCCGCGGCCGATGCGTCGGCGTTTGCGCATGAACCCGCAGCGCCGGTCCAGGCGGCTGCGGCCGCAGGTGCGGCGGCGAACGCGACCGCCGAAGTCCCCCGGCGCAGCCGCGGCGACCGCGCGGTCGCGCCCCCGGCGGCGCGCCGCACGCGCGATGCGGCACCGGTACAGGTGGCCGCTGCGGCAACGCCTCTGGAGGTCGCCCCCGATGCCCTGGCCCCAGCGCCGGCCGCCGCGTCGCAGGTCGAGGCCGCATTCGCGGCCGCCGCGACCAACGCCGGGCTGCCGGCTGCGCCCTCGGTCGCGCGGCCCTGGCCGAAGGCGAGCGACCTGGCGCCGGATGCCCGCTTCTCGGTGCGCTACGGCGGCGGCTTCGATGCGCCCTCCTGGGCACGCAGCGACGCGCCGGCCAGCGACGTGCTGCCGAGTTTCCCGGTCGAGCCCGGCGACGCACGCCAGGTCCCCGATCAGGCGTCCGCCGCGCAGCCCTGAGCATCGCGCCGCAGCCGTTCCGGCACGTCGCCGCCCAGCGGCGACAGATCCCCCTGTCTTGAACTTCCGGACTCCCCCATGACCTCGATGAAGAAATCCTTGCTGGCCGTGTCCCTGGTCGCGGTGCTGTCGGCGGCGACCACGGCGCTGGTGCTGCCCAATGCGACCGCGCAGTCGAGCGCCGCCCCGTCGGCGGCCGATACCGCCAACACCGTCTCCGCCACGCCCCAGGCGCCGCTGGTCAGCGGGCTGCCGGACTTCACCCGGCTGGTCGAGCGCGTCGGTCCGGCCGTAGTCAGCATCGAATCGACCGCCGGCACCCGCCAGACGCGCGGGCAGCAGATGCCCGACGACGCGCAGATCCCGGAAATCTTCCGACGTTTCTTCGGTCCTGGTTTCGACTTTCCGGGCGGGCCGGGTGGCCCCGGGCAGAGCGTGCCGCGTGCCTCGATGGGCACAGGATTTCTGATCTCGTCCGACGGCTATCTGCTGACCAACCATCACGTCATCGAGGGCGCCGACGAGGTCAAGGTGCGGCTGTCGGACCGGCGCGAGTTCCAGGCCGAAGTCGTCGGTAGCGATCCCGAATCCGACGTCGCCGTGCTCAAGATCAATGCCAGCGGTCTGCCGATGCTGCGCATGGGCAACGCCGCGGCGGTCAAGCCCGGGCAGTGGGCGGTCGCGATCGGCTCGCCGTTCGGCTTCGAGCAGTCGGTGACGGCCGGCATCGTCAGTGCCGTGCAGCGCTCCAATCCCTACGCCAACCAGCAGTACGTGCCCTTCATCCAGACCGACGTGCCGATCAATCGCGGCAATTCGGGCGGCCCGCTGCTCAACGTCGCCGGCGAGGTGATCGGGATCAATTCGCAGATCTTCAGCAACTCCGGCGGCTACATGGGCGTGAGCTTCGCGATCCCGATCGACGTGGCCTCCAACGTCGCCGACCAGATCAAGCGGACCGGCAGCGTGCAGCGCGGGCAGCTCGGCGTGCAGATCGGGCTGGTCGGCGCTGACGAGGTCGCCGGCTTCAAGCTGCCCGATGCGCGCGGCGCGCTGGTGACCGTGGTCGCGCCGGGCAGTCCGGCCGAGAAGGCCGGGCTGGAGCCGGGCGACGTGATCCGCGCCGTCGACGGCACGCCGATCAACACCTTCAGCGACTTGCCGCCGCTGGTCGGCAGCAAGGCGCCTGGGACCCGGGTCAAGCTCGACGTGTTCCGTGACGGCCGCAGCCGCAATTTCGACGTGACGCTGATGCAGCTCGACGGCCAGGGGTCGGCCGGCGCGCCGCGCACCGCGCCCGAGCGCGGGACCACGCCGTCGACGCAGGGCAATCCGCTCGAACTGGCCGGTCGCGACCTCGATGCCGCGCAGCGCCGGCAGTTCGGGCTGTCGAACGACGAAGGCGTGCTGGTGACCGGCGTCGGCCGTGGTGCCGCGGCGACCGCGGGCATCGCCGCGGGCGATGTGATCCTGCGCGTGGGCCGGACCCCGGTCGCCAGTGCGGCCGCGCTGGACCGTGCGCTGCGCGACGTCAAGCCGGGCGATACGGTGATGCTGCTGGTGCGCGGCCGCGGTGGCGCGACCCAGTACCGCGCAGTTTCGGTGCCCGACGCGCCTTGAGCGCAGGCGCCCGCGCTGCGTTCATGCAAGGCCCGCGGCCGACGCCGCGGGCCTTCGCGTCTCCGGGCGCCCAGGCGTCGCGCTGGCAGGAGGCACGGCGAGCGCGGCGGGGCGGCGGCGCTATGCGATAATCGCCCGTTATCCCGACGACGGCCCGGCCGCCGCACATGACCCACGATCCCATGCGGAACATCCGCAACTTTTCCATCATCGCCCACGTCGACCACGGCAAGTCGACCCTGGCCGACCGCATCATCCAGCTCTGCGGCGGCCTCCAGGCGCGCGAGATGGAAGCGCAGGTGCTCGACTCGAACCCGATCGAGCGCGAGCGCGGCATCACGATCAAGGCGCAGTCGGTGTCGCTGCCGTACACCGCGCGCGATGGCCAGACCTACCATCTGAACTTCATCGACACGCCCGGACACGTCGACTTCAGCTACGAGGTCAGCCGTTCGCTGGCCGCCTGCGAAGGCGCCCTGCTGGTGGTCGACGCGGCCCAGGGCGTGGAGGCGCAGTCGGTCGCCAACTGCTATACCGCGGTCGAGCAGGGGCTCGAAGTGGTGCCGGTGCTCAACAAGATCGACCTGCCCACGGCGGACATCGAGCGGGCGAAGAGCGAGATCGAGGCGGTCATCGGCATCGATGCCGCCGATGCGGTCGCGGTCAGCGCCAAGACCGGCCTGAACGTCGAGGAGGTGCTCGAGGCGATCGTGCATCGGATCCCGCCGCCGAAGCCGCGCGACACCGACAAGCTGCAGGCGCTGATCATCGATTCGTGGTTCGACAACTACCTGGGCGTGGTTTCGCTGGTGCGCGTGATGCAGGGCGAGATCAAGCCCGGTGCCAAGCTGCTGGTGATGTCGACCGGGCGCAGCCACCAGGTCGACAACGTCGGCGTGTTCACGCCCAAGCGCAAGCCGTTGCCGCAACTGCGGGCCGGTGAGGTCGGCTGGATCACCGCATCGATCAAGGACGTGCACGGCGCGCCGGTCGGCGACACCCTGACCCTGGCCGGCGATCCGGCGCCCAGCCCGCTGCCCGGCTTCCAGGAGATGCAGCCGCGCGTGTTCGCGGGCCTGTTTCCGATCGATGCCGAGGATTATCCGGCGCTGCGCGAGGCACTCGAGAAGCTGCGCCTCAACGACGCCGCGCTGCGCTTCGAGCCCGAGAGTTCGGAGGCGATGGGCTTCGGCTTCCGCTGCGGATTCCTGGGCATGCTGCACATGGAGATCGTGCAGGAGCGGCTGGAGCGCGAGTACAACCTCGACCTGATCAGCACCGCGCCGACGGTGATCTACGAGGTGTTGCGCACGGACGGTGAGATCCTCAGCCTCGACAACCCGGCCAAGCTGCCGCCGGTCAACCAGATCGAGGAGATCCGCGAGCCGATCATCCGCGCCAACGTGCTGACCCCGCCCGATTATGTCGGCAACGTGATCACGCTGTGCGAGGAGAAGCGCGGCACGCAGATCGGTATCAGCTACCTGGGCAGCCAGGTGCAGATCAGCTACGAGCTGCCGATGGCGGAGGTCGTGCTCGACTTCTTCGACAAGCTCAAGTCGGTCAGCCGCGGCTATGCCTCGCTCGACTACCACTTCCTGCGGTTCCAGGCCGGTCCGTTCGTGCGCGTGGACACGCTGATCAACGGCGACAAGGTCGATGCGCTGTCGTTGATCGTCCATCGCCAGCACGCCGACCGCCGCGGGCGCGAGCTGACCGAGAAGATGAAGGACCTGATCCCGCGGCAGATGTTCGACGTGGCGATCCAGGCTGCGGTCGGCTCGCAGATCATCGCCCGGACCACGGTCAAGGCGATGCGCAAGAACGTGCTGGCCAAGTGCTACGGCGGCGACATCTCGCGCAAGAAGAAGCTGCTCGAGAAGCAGAAGGAAGGCAAGAAGCGCATGAAGCAGGTCGGCCGCGTCGAGATCCCGCAGGAAGCGTTCCTGGCGGTGCTCAGCAACAGTCGCGATTCGTGATCGCATGTCGGTGAGCGGCGTGCGCAACGTGAACGCCCCGTTTTTCCGATCATCGATCGCCCATCAGGCACCACCGCTCCCGAGGAGCTCGCATGAAATGGTTTGAGACTGCATTGGTCCTCCTGACGCTGCTGACCGGCGTCATCTGGTTGCTCGACAAGCTGGTGCTGGCCAAACGGCGCGCGCGCCGCAGCGGGCTGATCGAGGAGAAGGAGCCGGTCGCGGTGGATTACGCCAAGGCCTTCTTCCCGGTCCTGTTCGTGGTGCTGATCCTGCGCAGTTTCGTCGCCGAACCCTTTCGCATCCCGTCGAGCTCGATGATGCCGACGCTGCTGATCGGCGACTTCATCCTGGTCAACAAGTTCAGTTACGGCATCCGGCTGCCGATCACCAACAAGAAGGTCATCGACATCGGCGAGCCGGCGCGTGGCGACGTGGTGGTGTTCCGTCCGCCGCAGCACCCCGACCAGGACTGGATCAAGCGCGTGATCGGCCTGCCGGGCGACACGGTCGAGTTCCGCGACAACCAGGTCTTCGTCAACGGCACCCCGTTCGGCTACCAGCGGCTGGGCACCTACGAGGGCGTGGGGCGCGGCGCGGAGATGACTGGTGCCTCGCTCTACGAGGAGACGATGCCCGGTCGCAGCCATGAGATCCTGCACATCGACGAGGCCGCGCCGTTCCACATGGGCGAGGGGCGCTACGAAGTCCCGCAGGGCCATTACTTCGTCATGGGCGACAACCGCGACCGCAGCGACGACGGCCGCTTCTGGGGTACGCTGCCCGAGACCCAACTGCGCGGCAAGGCGTTCCTGATCTGGATGAACGTCGACTCGCAGGCGCCGGGCTGGGTCGACTGGGGCCGGATCGGCAGCAGCATTCGCTGAGCCGGCGGACGCGACCTGAGGGGGACACCATGAAACGTACGCAACGCGGCATCACGTTGCTGGGCTTCGTCGTCGTGCTGGCGCTCGTCGGCTTCTTCGCCTACGTGGGCATGAAGCTGTTTCCGATGTATTCGGAGTACTACAGCGTCCGCTCCGCGCTCAAGGGCCTGGCCGCCGAGCCGGGCATCGCCAGCGCCGACACCGCGCGGATTCGCGAACTGTTCTTCCGTCGGCTGCAGATCAGCTACGCGGAGACCGTCAAGCCCCAGGACGTCACGATCACCCGCGTGCCCGAAGGCCTGCGCATGGACGTGAACTACGAGGCCCGCAAGGCATTGATCGGCAATCTCGACGTGGTCGGCCGCTTCCAGGCCACCCAGACGTTCGCAGGCGATGGCGGGCGCGGTTGACCGCCAGCAGGGCCGGTTCGCAGGGCATGTGTTCCGCGATCCGGGGTTGCTGGCGCAGGCGCTGACCCATCGCAGCGCCGGTGCGCCCCATAACGAACGGCTCGAGTTCCTCGGCGACGCGGTGCTGGGTGCGCTGATCGCCGAGGCGCTGTTTGCGCGCTGCCCCAGTGCCGACGAAGGCACGCTGACGCGGGCACGGGCCGAACTGGTGCGCGAGTCTTCGCTCGCCGCGGTCGCGCGCGAACTCGATCTGGGATCGCGTCTGGTACTGGGCCCGGGCGAGATGAAGTCCGGTGGCCATCGTCGCGACTCGATCCTGTCCGACGCGCTCGAGGCGGTGATCGCGGCCGTCTACCTCGATGCCGGCCTGGACACCTGCCGCGCGGTGGTGCTGCCGCTGTTCGAGCGCGCGCTGGCCGCCCTGGCGAGCGGCCGGATCGCCAAGGACGCCAAGACCCGGCTGCAGGAATGGCTGCAGGCGCGGCAGCGCGCGTTGCCGGTCTACGAACTGCTGGCCGAGACTGGCGAGGAGCACGCACGGACCTTCATCGTGCGCTGCGTGCTGGGCGATGCCGACATCGCCGCCGAGGGGCAAGGCAGTTCCCGCCGAGCGGCCGAACAGCAGGCCGCCGAGGGCGTGGTCGCGCTGCTCGACGCCCGTGCCTGAGCGCGGCGGCCCGCCGCCGCCGAGCGATGCGGGTTTTTCCGTAGAATGCCGGCATGACAGATCCCCATTCCGCGTCCCATCGCGCCGGCTTCGTTGCCGTCATCGGTCGACCCAATGTCGGCAAGTCCACCCTGGTCAACGCGCTCGTGGGCGCCAAGGTCAGCATCGTCTCCAACCGGCCCCAGACCACCCGGCACCGTCTGCTGGGCATCGCGACCCTGCCCGAAGGCCAGCTGTTGCTGGTCGACACCCCGGGCATCCATCGCGAGCAGAAGCGCGCGATGAACCGGGTCATGAATCGCGCCGCGCGCGGTGCGCTCGAAGGCGTGGATGTCGCCCTGCTGGTCGTGGTGGCCGGCCGCTGGGAGGAGGAGGACACGCTGGCGTTCGATGCGCTGCGCGGTGCCGGCGTACCGGTGGTGCTGGTGGTCAACCAGATCGACCGGATGAAGGACAAGACCGCGTTGCTGCCGTACTTGCAGCAGGTCGCAGACGGACGCGAGTTCGCCGGCGTGGTGCCGCTGTCGGCGCTCAAGCGCAATGGCCTGCAGCAACTGGTGTCGACCGTGCTGCCGTTGCTGCCCGAGCAGCCGCCGCTGTATGGCGAGGACGAAATCACCGACAAGAGCCAGCGCTTCCTGGCCGGTGAACTCGTGCGCGAGCAACTGATGCGCCAGCTTGGTGCCGAACTGCCGTATGCCACGACGGTCGAGATCGAGAGCTTCACGGTCGACGGCGCGATGCTGCGCATCGGCGCGGTGATCTGGGTCGAGCGCGACGGCCAGAAGGCGATCGTCATCGGCAAGGGCGGCGCGCGGCTCAAGGACATCAGCACCAAGGCGCGCCTGCAGATGGAGCGGCTGTTCGACGCCAAGGTGTTCCTGGAGACCTGGGTGCGGGTGCGCCAGGGCTGGTCCGACGACGAGGCCGCGCTGAAGGCGCTGGGCTACGGCGAATGACCGAGGCTGTGGCCGTGCACGATCAGGACGAGGCGGCGCGGCTGCAAGGCCGGTGTCTGTGCGGCGGGGTGGTGCTGAGTGTGCCTGCCGGGACGCACGAGGTGCATGCCTGCCACTGTGGGGCCTGTCGCCGTTTCCATGGCAGCCCGGCGATGCTGCTGCCGGTCGCCACGTCGTTGCGGATCGAGGCCGGTGCGTCGCTGGTGCGCAGGTTCGCATCCTCCGACTGGGCCGAACGCGCGTTCTGTGCGACCTGTGGCAGCAGCCTGTTCTTCGCGACCACCGGCGACGGCCACCATTACGTCGCCGCGGGGCTGTTCGATGCGATCCCCGATGCGCATTTCGCGCTCGAGATCTTCATCGACGCCAAGCCCGATTGGTACAGCCTGGCCGATCCGGACGAGCGGCTGACCGGCGAGGCGTTCTTCGCCCGCATCGGCGCGGGCTGAGCGCGGCGCCTGGCGCCTGTGCGCATCGACAACGAGCCCGCGTTCGTCCTGCATGCCCGGCAATGGCGGGAGACGAGCCTGCTGGTCGAGGTCCTGAGCCGCGAACACGGACGCCTGGGCCTGGTGGCGCGTGGCGTCCAGGGCCCGAAGAAGCACGTACTGCGCGCGGCGCTGCAACCGCTGCAACATGTGCGGCTGGACGCGCAACTGCGCGGGGAGCTGGCGCAGTTGCGCAGCGCCGAGGCGCTCGACGCGGCGCCCCGGCTGCTCGGCGATGCGATGCTTGCCGGCTTCTACCTCAACGAACTGGTGTTGCGGTTGGCGCCGCGCCAGGATCCGCTGCCGGAGTTGTACGAGGCCTATGCGCGCGTGCGTGGGCGTCTGGCGTTGCCGGGCGAGTTGGCCTGGAGCCTGCGCCGGTTCGAACGCGACTTGCTCGATGCGCTTGGCGTGGGTCTGCCGCTCGATACCGATGGCGATGGCCGGGCGATCGACCCCGCGGCGCGCTACCTGCTCGATCCCGAGCATGGCCCGCGCCGTCTGCATCTCGACGGCGGCGCGGCCTCGCGCAGCGCGGCGGCGACCGGGCGCGCATTGCTCGCGCTGGCCGCCGATGGTGCGGCGCCCGACAGCGCGGACCTCGCCAATCTGCGGCGCGCACTGCGCGCGGTCCTGGCGCATCACCTGGGGCCGCGGGGCCTCAAGTCCTGGGAACTTGCGTCCCAGTTCGCGCGGCGCGGAACGCCGGGCGACCGTTAGCCGCCCGCGCGCTCACGCCGCCGCGAGCGTCGCGTCGATGGCGGCGAGAAACCGATGCAGCGCCGGCTCCGACTCCGGGGCGGCGTGCAGGCTGGCGGCGGCTGCGCACAGGCGGTCGGCGCCGACGAACCCGCAGCCAGCCCGCAGCTTGTGCAGCAGGCTGCGCATGACCGCGGCATCGCCGCGTCGTGCCGCCAGCACGATCCCATCGCGGGCCTGCGGCAGTTCGCCGATGAACAGCCCGCGCAACGCATCGGCGTTGCCGACGTTGCCGCCGACCGCGGCCAGCGCGGCCCGGGTGTTCCAGACGGGGGGACGTGCGGAGGCGCTGGGTTCGAGGTCGTCGTCGGCCGGGGTCGGTCGCGGCGGTGGCGGCGGGGCGACGACCGGCGCTGCCACCAGGGTGCGGATCGCGGCGCGCCAGTTGGCGGCCGTCACCGGCTTGCTCAGCGCGAGCAGGAAGCCGGCCGCGCGCAGGGCATCGAGCGATTCGCGTTCGCGCTCGGCGGTGTGCGCCAGGGCCGGCGTGTCCAGCCCCTGGGCGCGCAGGCGGGCGAGCAGCTCGATGCCGCTGCCGTCGGGCAGGTTGGCGTCGATGAGCCAGGCATCGTGGGTGTCGTCGGCGGCCAGTGCCAGGGCATCGGCGACCGTGCCGGCCACGTCCACCTCGGCCGGCAACGCCGCCGCTGCGGCGAGCAGGAAACTGCGGCTCGTGGGGTCGTCTTCGACCAGCAGCAATCTGGGCATCGGTCGCTCCATGCGATGAAGGTATCCTGCGGCGATGCCTCGCCGCCTGCTGCCGATCCTACCGCTGTTGCTGGCCTGTGTGCCGGTCGCGCAGGCGCGGACGATGGCGGCGCGAATCGCGCATGTCGACACCCCGGTCGCGGCGATGACGCAGGTCCGGCTGGCGCTCGACTGGCCGGCCGATGCGCCCGATGGCCGGCTCCGGCTGCGCGCTGCGGACGTCGACGCCGGGGCATTGGGGTGGCGGCTGCGCGATGTCGATTGGCAGTGCCCGCTGCAACGGATCGTGAACGAGGGGCGGGTGCGCTGGCGCTGCGATGGTCCGGTCCGCGACGGCTCGGGGTCGGTGCTGCGGCTGGCGCTCGAACTCGATGCGCAGGACCTCGATGCCCGCCTGTCGGGCGAGGGGGGCACGCTGACGCTGACGCGCCGGGCGGCCACGCCCGAGCGCACGACGATCGACCTCAAGCGCGTCCCGGCGGCCTGGGCGCAGGCGCTGGTGCGCACCGCTTGGGAGGCCGCGCAATTGCGCAAGGGACGGCTGGACGGCGCGCTGCAGATCGACGTGCCGGACGCGCAGCCGTTGCGCGTCGCCGGTCCCCTGGCCGTGCACGACCTTGCGCTTGAGACTGCGGACGGCGCGATCGCGACCGAAGGGGTCGCCGCCGATCTGCGGCTCGACCTGCGTCTGCCCGATGCCGGCCCCACGCTGCGGCTGGACGGCACGCTGCACGGCGGGGAATGGCTGTTCGGTGCGGCGTATCTGGCCTTGCCTACTGCGCCGATCGGGATCGGCCTCGACCTCCAGCGCAGCGCCGATGGCGGCTGGGCACTGCCGCGTCTGGCCTGGCGCGACAGCGATGCGTTGCAACTCGGCGGCACTGCGACACTGTCGGCCGATGGCACGTTGCAGGCCTTGTCGCTCGATGCGACGAGCCGGGACGCCCATGCGCTGCCGGCACGCTACCTCTCCGGCTGGCTCGGCCCGGCCGGCCTGTCGGGGCTGTCGCTGCAGGGCGGGTTCGAGGCGTCGTTGGAGGTGGCGGGGGGCGTCCTGCGGACGGCGGACCTGCGCCTGCGCGGCCTGGATGTCGGCGATGCGCAGGCGCGGTTCCGCTTCGACCGCATGGACGGCGCGCTCCGCTACTCCGCCACCGCGCCCGTGCACAGTACGTTCGCCTGGCGGGGCGGGGCGCTGTACGGCATGCCGTTCGATGCAGCGGCCTGGAGCCTGGAAAGCGCGGGGGGCCGTATGCGGCTGCGCGAGCCGGTCGCGCTGTCGTTCCTCGGCGGCGAGGTCGGGTTCGACGCGTTGGCGCTGCAATTGCCAGGGCATGCGCAGAGCGATGGCGACGGCCTGCGGATGCGTACCGCGCTGCGGCTCGACGGTCTGGATATCGGTCGACTGGCGCAGGCGCTGGCCTGGCCCGCGTTCGAAGGCCGCCTGAGCGGTCGCATTCCGACAGTGCGCTATGCGGACAACCGGATCGACTTCGACGGCGGATTGGCGATGCAGCTCTTCGACGGACGCGTCGATGTGTCGTCGCTGTCGATCGAGCGCCCGTTCGGCGTCGCGCCGACGGTCACCAGCGACCTGGCGCTGCAGGGGCTGGACCTGCAGGCGCTGACCGGCGTGTTCGGCTTCGGCAGCATCGAGGGGCGGCTGCACGGACGGATCGATGGGTTGCGCCTGGTCGATTGGGGCGCGACCGCGTTCGATGCCGAACTGCATACCGAACGCACGCCCGGCGTGCGCCAGCGCATCAGCCAGCGCGCGGTGCAGGACATCTCCAGTGTCGGCGATGCGTCGTTCGTCACCAGCCTGCAGGGCAGGGCGATCGCGCTGTTCGACGACTTCGGCTATCGCGGCATCGGCATCTCCTGCCGGCTGCGCAACCAGGTGTGCCGAATGGGGGGTCTGCATTCAGCGGGCAACGCCTTTACTATCGTCGACGGCGCGAGCCTGCCGCGGCTGGACGTCGTCGGCTACAACCGCGACGTCGACTGGCCGACGCTGGTCGAGCGTCTGGCTGCCGCCGCTGGCGGCGATGTGGCCCCGGTCATCGACTGAGCGCCACGCCCCGTATCGATACAGGAGAACACCCGATGGCGCGTTGGATGGGACTGCCGGCCGTGGCCGCGCTCGCACTTACCGCATGCGTGACGATCAACGTCTATTTTCCCGCCGCCGAGGCCAAGGAAGCGGCGCGCGAGTTCGTCGAGAACGTGATCGGCGACACGCCGGCCGCACAGCCGCCTGCGCCGTCGACGACGCCCGGTGGCGGCATGGCCCAGCGCGGCATGCGCTTCGATCCTTGGATGCTGCTGGGCATCGGTACCGCCCAGGCCCAGACCCCGGACGTCACGATCCGCACGCCGGCGATCCAGGCGATCCAGTCGCGCATGGAGCAGCGTTTCAACGGCACGCTGCGGCCGCACTTCGATTCGGGCGCGCTCGGCTTCGGCAGCAATGGCCTGATCGTGGTCCGCGATGCCTCGCAGTTGCCGATCAAGGACCGGGTCGCGGTCAACACCGCGGTCGCCGACGACAACCGCGACCGCCAGGCGGTGTACCGCGAGATCGCGGTCGCCAACGGTCATCCCGAATGGGAGTCGCAGATCCGCGATGTGTTCGCGCGCCAGTGGATCCAGAGCGCGCGTTCGGGCTGGTGGTATCAGCAGGGCGGGAGCTGGACGCAGAAGTAGGGTCTGTTAGGCGCTTCGACGTCGGTAGCGGCGTTGCGTCGGCCGGGGAGTGCTACTCGGCTCGGCAGCCCGCTCCGCGGTCCGGCCCGGCGAAGCACGCCGTGCGTTCGTGCAGGCTGCGCGACATGCCGCGCGAGCAGCCCACACTCACCCATGGCCGACTCGCCGCCGCGGGCCATCCATGGCCCGCTCTCCGCACCCCCCAGCCGCCACAACGCGCTGCGGCTCGAAATTCGCGGCTTCTTCGAACGCGCGATTCTCGATCAAAACCGGGGTCAGAGTGCAATTTCGTGTAGCGAAATTGCACTCTGACCCCGGTTTACCGCAGGTTTCCCGGAGGCGGCGCGGGCTTGCCCATGACGTGCTTGACGCGGGCACCCGGTCCGATGTCGCGTTAGGTTCTGCGACAATACGCGGCCTTTCCGCCCGCAGCCTTCGCCACGTGGCCCGCAAACGCCTCGATCAGACTCCCTTCCAGGTCGACATCCTCGACCTGACCCACGATGGTCGCGGCGTCGCGCGGCTGCCCGACGGCAAGGCCGTGTTCGTCGCCGGCGCGTTGCCGGGCGAGCAGGTCGTCGCCCAGCGCACCGCGCGTTCGCGCAGCTTCGACGAGGCGGTGACGCTGGAGGTGCTGCGTGCGTCCGAGCACCGGGTCGCACCACGCTGCGCGCATTTCGGCGTCTGCGGCGGCTGCGTATTGCAGCATCTCGACGCCGAGCAGCAGATCCAGGCCAAGCAGCGCGTGCTGCGCGAGAACTTCGAGCGCATCGGTCACGTCACGCCGCAGCGCTGGATGGCGCCGCTGGTCGACCGCGCCTGGGGCTACCGCCGCAAGGGCCGCTTCTCGGTGCGGCGCGTGGAGAAGAAGGACAAGACGCTGGTGGGCTTTCGCGAGCGCGATCCACGCTTCGTCGCCGACCTGCACGAATGCCACACGGTGATCCCGCCGATCGGTGCCGCGATCCCGGCGTTGTGCGCGTTGGTCGATGGCCTGGACGCCCGCGCCGATATTCCGCAGATCGAGTTCATCGCCGGCGACGCGACCTCCGAGTTCGACGGCGTGGCGCTGGTGTTCCGGCACCTGCAGCCGTTGGGCGAGCGCGATCTCGCGGCGCTGACCACGTTCGGCCAGCAGCAGCGGATGGCGATCTTCCTGCAGCCGGGCGGCAACGACAGCGTGCACCCGCTGTGGCCGCAGGCGCCGGCGCTGTCGTTCCGGCTCGAGGCCTGGGATGTGGAGCTGAAATTCCGGCCGCTGGATTTCATCCAGGTCAACGCCGGCCTCAACGGCACGATGATCGCGCGCACGCTCGACCTGCTCGACGTGCAGCCCGACGACCGCGTGCTCGACCTGTTCTGCGGCCTGGGCAACTTCACGCTGCCGCTGGCGCGCCGCGTGCGCGAGGTTGTCGGTGTGGAGGGCGAGGCCGGGCTGGTCGCACGTGCGCGGGAGAATGCCGCGCACAACGGCCTGGACAATGCGCAGTTCCATGCTGCCGACCTGACCCAGGACCAGCGCGGGGCGCCCTGGATGCGCCAGGGCTTCGACAAACTGCTGCTCGACCCGCCGCGCTCGGGCGCGATCGATGTGCTGCGCCAACTGCCACTCGAACGGTTCGCCCGCATCGTGTACGTCAGCTGCCACCCCGCGTCGCTGGCGCGCGATGCCGGCTACCTGGTCAACGAGCGCGGCTGGCGGCTGGTCGACGCCGGCGTGATGGACATGTTCCCGCAGACCGCGCACGTGGAGTCGATCGCGGTGTTCGAGAGGAAGAAGTAGCGCCATGGCGATCGAGATCGAACGCAAGTTCCTGGTGACGTCCGAGGCGTGGCGCGATGCGGCGCAGGCGGTGGTGCCAATGGCGCAGGGCTATCTCAACGACATGGCTGCGCTCGACAGCGGCGCGCAGAAGGCCTCGGTGCGCGTGCGCATCGAGGGCGAAGCGGCGTTCGTGAACATCAAGTCGCGCGCGCTCGGCCATACCCGGCAGGAGTTCGAGTTGCCGCTGCCGATCGCCGATGCGCACGCGCTGCTGACGCTGTGCGTCGGCGGCCGGGTCGAAAAACGCCGGCATCTGGTGCACCACGGCGACCATCTGTGGGAGGTCGATGAGTTTCTCGGCGATAACGCCGGGCTGGTCGTGGCCGAGATCGAGCTGGACCACGCCGACGAGGCCTTCGCGCGCCCCGGCTGGCTGGGCGAGGAGGTCACCGACCGCAAGCGCTACTACAACCTGGCACTCGCCGCGTATCCGTTCTCCCGCTGGGACGCTGCGGAACGGGGCTGAGGCGAGCGCAGCGCCAGCAACCGGCGCATGATGCACACATGAGAATCGACATCTGGTCCGACGTCGTGTGCCCGTGGTGCTGGATCGGCAAGCGCCGATTGCAGCGCGCCATCGCGCTGCTGGGCGAGGATGCACCGGCGATCGACATCCATTGGCATCCCTTCCTGCTCGACCCCGACGCGGATGCCACGCCGGTGCCGCTGCGCGAGGCCTATGCCCGCAAGTTCGGCGGCGCCGAGCGCACCGCGCAGCTGCTGGCGCAGACCCAGGCCACTGCCCGCGCCGAGGGCCTGCCGTTTGACTTCGACCGCGGCCAGGTCCGCGTGACCACGTTGCCGGCGCACCGGCTGCTGGCGCTGGCTGCGCGTGAGGGCGACGCCGACGCGGTTGGCGAGGCGCTGTTCCATGCGCACTTCGCGCAAGGCCGCAATCTGGCCGATGTCGAGGTGCTGGTGGAGGCGGGCGCAGCGGGTGGGCTCGACGCGGCGCGCGTGCGGGCGCTGCTGGCCAGCGATGAAGGCGAGGCGGAGGTGCAGGCGCAGATTGCGCAGGCGCAGGCGATCGGTATCCGCGCCGTGCCGACCTTCATCATCGACGGGCGGCTGGCGGTGCAGGGCGCGCAGCCGCCCGAGCAACTGACCCAGACCTTGCGCCAGGCGCTGGCCGCCGCAGCACCTGCGTCGGCAACCGGTGCCGCTTGCGGCCCGGACGGCTGCGCCTGAACACCGGGCTGCGCACGCTCGGCGCGATGCGTGCATCTGCGACAATGCCCGTCTGCGCCGCCCGGCGCGCTCGATGGAGATGTCCGCAATGCTCGTGATCGGCGTGGCCGGCACCGAACTCACTGCGCAGGAGCGCGACTGGCTGCAGCACGATGCCTGCGCCGGTGTGATCCTGTTCAAGCGCAACGTCGCCTCGCGCGCGCAGATCGCCGAACTGGCCGCCGCGATCCGCGAGGCCGCGCCGCGCCCGCAGTTGGTCTGCGTCGACCAGGAAGGCGGCCGCGTACAGCGCTTCGTGGACGGCTACACGGCGCTGCCGCCGCTGGCCGGCTTCGGCGTGCAGTACTTGAGCGATCCCGATGCGGCGCTCGCCCAGACGCGCGCGCATGCGCGACGCATGGCCGAGGAGGTGCACGGCAGCGGCGTCGACTTGAGTTTCGCGCCGGTGGTCGATGTCGGCCACGGCAACCTCGCGATTGGCGACCGGGCGTTCTCGGACGATCCGCAGATCGTCGCTGCGCTCACGCGCGCCTACGTCGAAGGGATGCACGAGGCGGGCATGGCGGCCACGCTCAAGCATTTCCCCGGCCACGGCTCGGTCCGCGAGGACACGCATTTCGATCAGGCGGTGGATCGCCGCAGCCTCGAGGAGATCCGCGCGCACGACCTGGTGCCGTTCGTCGCCGGCATCGACGCCGGTGCCGATGCCGTGATGCTCGCGCACGTGACCTATCCGCAGGTCGCGCCGGAGCCGGCGGGGTACTCGCCGCGCTGGATCGAGACCATCCTGCGCGGTGAGCTGGGCTTTCGCGGCGTCGTGTTCTCCGACGACATCGGCATGGCCGCCGCATTCTCGGCCGGCGGCATCAAGGCGCGCGTCGATGCGCACCTCGATGCCGGCTGCGACGTGGTGCTGGTCTGTCATCCCGAACTCGTCGCCGAATCGCTCGCCGCCGTCGAAGGCCGCGCCCTCAACACCATGGCGTTGACCGGCCTGATCGGTCGCGGCCCCCTCGGTTGGGACGGCGCATTCGCCGCGACCGCCACGCGCAACGGAGACATCGCATGAACATCCCCCGGCTCGACGACGTGCTCGATAGCGCGGACCTGCTGTTTGATCGCGATGTGCTCGACGAGGCGATCGAGGCGATGGCCGACGGCATCGCCGACGACTACGGCGACGACGAGGTGCCGCCGCTGTTCATCACGGTGATGCACGGCGGCATGCCATTTGCCGCGCAACTGGCGTTCGCGCTGGGCGAGCGCGAACTGGACCTGCAGTTCGACTATCTGCACGCCACCCGCTACCGCGGCGCGACCACCGGCTCGGGCCTGGCCTGGCTGCACCGTCCGGCCACACCGCTGCAGGGCCGGCGCGTGCTGCTGGTCGACGACATTCTCGACGAAGGCCACACGCTCAAGGCCGTGCGGCACTGGTGCGAGGACCAGGGCGCGAGCGAGGTCCGGGTCGCGGTGCTCGCGGTCAAGGTGCACGACCGCTGCGTCGAGGGCGTGGAAGCCGACTACGTGGGCGTCGAGGTGCCCGACCGCTACGTGTTCGGCTACGGCATGGATTTCCACGAGCAGGGACGCAACCTGCCGGGGATCTACGCGCTGGCCGACTGAACACGTCGGACCGGCGCGGCCGGGTCCGCACGCCTGTGCGGTAGCGGGACGACGGCGGCCAGGCGCTATCATCCCGGTCCCGCGTCGCCCGGCGCCTGACGAGACTTCGCGATGACCGCATCCATCGACCTGGCCGTGATCGGCGGTACCGGGCTGTACGCACTGGCCGAGCTGCAGGATGTCGAGGCGCACCAGCCGGTGACGCGCTATGGCGGCCTGTCGGGCCCTGTGCGGATCGGCACGCTCGACGGCCGCCGCGTGGCATTCCTGGCGCGCCACGGCGAGGGCCATTCGCTGCCGCCGCACCGGATCAACTACCGCGCCAATCTCGCCGCGCTTCAGGCGCTCGGCGCCTCGCGGGTGCTCGCGCTCAACACCGTGGGCGGCATCACCGACCGTTTCGGCCCGCGCGTGCTGGCCTGCCCCGATCAGTTGATCGACTACACCTGGGGCCGGGTGTCGACGTACTGCGAGGAGGAGGGCAGCGAGGTGCTGCACGTCGATTTCGGCGATCCCTATACGCCTGCGCTGCGGCGGGCGGTCGTCGATGCGGCCGGGCGCGCCGGCGTGGCGCTGGTCGACGGCGGCTGCTATGGCGCGACCCAGGGTCCGCGACTGGAGACCCGGGCCGAGATCGCGCGCATGCGCCGCGATGGCTGCGACCTGGTCGGCATGACCGGCATGCCCGAGGCGGGCCTGGCACGGGAGCTCGGTCTGGATTACGCGTGCCTGGCCATCGTCGCCAACTGGGCGGCCGGGGCCGGCCCCCAGGTCGATGAGGTCATCACCTTCGAGGACGTGCTCGCCAACGTCACCGCGGCGTCGTCCGGCATTCCGGCCCTGCTGCGGGCGCTGCTCGCGGCCTGATTGCCACGGCGGTAGCTTGCTTTGCATACTCGGGCCGCCGGTCGCTCCTTGCAGGCGGGCCGGTATCACGTATCCAGACGAGGTCAGACGTTCATGCAATACGGCACAGTGAAGTGGTTCAACGATGCGAAGGGATTCGGGTTCATTGCGCCCGAGGACGGCAGTGCGGACGTATTCGTCCATTTCTCGGCGATCAACTCGAGTGGTTTCCGCTCGCTGCAGGAGGGGCAGCGGGTGAGCTACGAGGTGACGCAGGGACCGAAGGGGGCGCAGGCCTCGGGTGTGGCGCCGGTCGCCTGACCGCGCGCGCAGCCACAAGAAAGCCCCGCGTGAGCGGGGCTTTCTTGTGGTTCTTCACCCAGATGCGGGAACGGGCGTTCCACTTTGGATGGGCAGGGACGTGCCAGCCAGGAGCCGGTCGTCCGTCGTGGGCGCCTGCCGGGTACCGCGCCCAGTCGCGGCCCGATTCCGCTGGGTGGTCGCGGCACTCGGCAGGTGCTGGACACTGTGCGATGGCGGGCCGATAAGCGCGCGCGATCATCGCGGACAGTCGCCGTCGCGCCAGTGCGCACCTTTTGGGGTGTGGCCGATGCCTGGGTTGAAGCTGTTGGTCGGGTCGAGCGCGCGATAGAACGCGGCCAGCGCCGGCTTGGCGGTGTAGAGATGGCCGACATTGTGCTCGGCCGGGTACTCGGCGCCACGTGCGTCGAGCAGGGCCCACATCGCATGCTCGATCGCCAGAGGGTCGTGGCCGGCCTTGACGATGTAGTCCTGGTGAAAGACGTGGCACAGGAAGTGTCCGTAGTACAGCCTGCCGGCGAGCGCGGATGCGATCGACGGCGGCAACGTCTCGACCCAGTCGCGATCGTTGCGGCGCAGCGCGATGTCGAGCGCGACGATGTCGGCGACCTGGCGCCGGTGCACCTCGCGGTAGCGGACCGCCGCGCCGGCGATGGCGAAGCGATGCAGGAAGGCCTTGCGGCCCTCGTCGGCGGTGCAGCGGAACCAGCTGCCCGATGTGGCTGCGGCGAAATGGCGATCCAGAAACGCCTCGGTCGCGGCCGCCTGCGGGGTGCCGACCTTGAGCAACAGATGGTGCGCATAGCGCTCGCGGAAGTCGCGCAACCGGCGCGGCAGCTGGTCGGGTAACAGCGAGACGAGCGCCTGCAGCGCCCGGTCGCTCGCGCCGCGCAGGCCGATACGCTCAAGCACGCCGTCGATCCGGCTCTTGAGCGCGAACGCTGCCGGGACCTTGTCGGTGCCGAAGCGGTCGATCAGCAGGAACACGTCCTTGCCGTACTGAGCGCCGATGTCGAACGCGTCGCGGTGCACGTACTCGCCGGCGATCGGCAAGTCGTCGGATGCGCGCAACAGGTGACGGCGGATCGCGGTGAGGTCGTCGGGCTCGTTGCTGCCGATGTAGAGCACGGTCGCCGGCGCGCGCGGGAAGGTGTCGAGCCGCACCGCGAACACCGCCAGCCGGCCTGCCGAACCGGAGGCCTCGTGCAGTCGCGAGGGGTCGGCGTTGTAGCGTGCCGGCGTGGGCGCATCGACGTCGCGCACGTCCTGCGCGTAGCGGCGGTCCGAGGCGACGCGATCGGGCGGGTCGCGGACATCGCGGGTGCGGTAGTCGCCGGCCTCCAATCGCGCGAGCATCATCTCGGGGTCGTCGCCCAGTTCGATGCCCAGGTGGTTCACCAACCGCAGCGTACCGTCGGTGTCGCGCTGCGCAAACAGCGCCAGCTCGGTGTAGGCCGGACCGCGGCGCACCAGCGCGCCGCCGGAGTTGTTGCACACGCCGCCGAGCACTGAGGCGCCGATGCACGACGCACCGATCACCGAATGCGGCTCGCGATCCAACGGCGCGAGGGCTTTTTCCAGCCGGTCGAGCGTTGCCCCCGGCAGGCACACCACTTGCTGGCCGCCGTCGAGCAACTGGATGCCCAGCAGCCGCCGCGTGCTGACCAGTACGATGCCGCGGTCATAACCGTTGCCGTCAGGCGTCGACCCACCGGTCAGGCCGGTGTTGGCCGCCTGCATCAGCACGATCGCGCCAGCGTCGAGCACCGCCTGCAGCACCTGCCACAGCGCCACCAGACTGCCCGGACGGACGACCGCGAGCACCGGCCCGTCGCCGAAGCGATACCCCTTGCGGTAGCGCCGTGTCGCACGCATGCCGGTCAGCACATGACGGCGGCCGACGATACCGCGTAGCCGCTCGACCAGCCCCGGTGTCATCGCGGTGGCGCAACCAGGGTATCGCCGCCGATGTCGGCGACGGTGCGCGCGCCGGTCAGCGTCATCGCCACGCGCATTTCCTGTTGCAGCAGGTCGAGCAGGTGTGCCACCCCCGCCTGGCCGGCCGCGGCCAGCGCATAGACGAACGCACGGCCCAGCAGCACTGCATCGGCGCCCAGCGCCAGCATCCGCACGATGTCCAGCCCGCTGCGCACGCCCGAATCGGCGAGGATCTTCAGCGACCCGCCGACGGCGTCTGCGATCGCGGGCAGCGCATGCGCGGTCGACAATACGCCGTCGAGCTGACGCCCGCCGTGGTTGGAGACGACGATGCCGTCGGCGCCGAAGCGCACCGCATCGCGGGCATCGTCCGGGTCGAGGATGCCTTTGATGACCATCGGTCCGCGCCAGAATGTGCGGATCCATTCCAGATCCTTCCACGCAATCGACGGGTCGAAGTTCGCGCCCAGCCAGCCGATGTAGTCGGCCAGTCCGGTCACAGCGCCGCGGTAGGCGGAGATGTTGCCCAGATCGTGCGGGCGCCCGCGCAGACCCACGTCCCAGGCCCAGCGCGGATGCGTGGCTGCCTGCCACAGGCGGCGCAGCGCGGCGTTGGGGCCGCTCATACCCGAGTGCGCGTCGCGGTAGCGCGCGCCGGGCGTGGGCATGTCGACCGTGAACACCAGCGTGCTGCAGCCGGCGGCCTGTGCGCGTTCGAGCGCGGCGCGCATGAAGCCGCGGTCGCGCAGCACGTACAACTGGAACCACATCGGCCGGTCGATCGCGGGTGCGACTTCCTCGATCGCGCAGACCGACACCGTCGACAGCGTGAACGGGATGCCACGCGAAGCCGCCGCGCGGGCCGCCTGGACTTCGCCGCGGCGCGCATACATGCCGCTCAGCCCGACCGGTGCGAGCGCCGCGGGGAAGGCCAGGCGCTCGCCGAACAGTTCGGTCGACAGGTCCAGGTCGGCGACATCGCGCAGCACCCGCTGGCGCAGGGCGATGCCCTCCAGGTCGGCGACGTTGCGACGCAGGGTCTGTTCTGCGTACGCGCCGCCGTCGATGTAGTGGAACAGGAACGGCGGCAGCCGCCGCTGGGCGGCGGCGCGGTAGTCGGTCGAGGCGGCGATGATCATGGCGCTCGCCTTCAGCTGTGCGACGGCGGCAGGCGCGAGGCGCGGGCGCGGCGCGCTTCGTTGTCATCGAGTTCGCGTAGCGAGCTGTGCACGAACGCCAGGTGGGTGTGCGCGGCGGCGCGTGCGCCCTCCGGGTCACCCGACAGGACGGCGTCGCGCATCGCCCGGTGCTGCATCAACAGCGGCTCGAAGGTGCGCGCCGAGACATAGAGCGTTTCGCGGCTCTGCGAGATATTGGTCTGCAGCAGGTCGAACATCCCGCGCATGACCTGCAGCAGCACCAGATTATGCGAGGCCTCGGCGATGGACAGGTGGAATGCGGCATCGGCGCGCGCCTCGCCGGCGGGATCGTTGCGGCCATGCAGGGCCGTCATTGCGTCGAAGGCATCGGCGATCCGCGCGCGGTCCTCGTCGGTCGCGCGCAGCGCGGCGTGCCAGGCAGCCATGCCCTCCAGTCCGTGGCGGATCTCCAGGACGTCGTAGCGGTACTCCGGATCGCTCCGGAACACGCTGATGAATGGTTGCAGCGGCGCGATGCGCGGGGTTGCGGGTGCGTCGTGCGCACACAGGTAGGTGCCGCCGCCCTGGCGTGCATGCAGCACGCCCTGACTCGCCAGGTGGGCGATCGCCTCGCGCAAGACGGTGCGCGACACGCGCAGTTCCAGCGCGAGCGCGCGTTCGGCCGGCAGGCGATCACCGGGCCTCAGCTCGCGCGCGTCGATCAGTGCCAGCACGCGGTCGACCACCTGGTCGGACAGACGCAATCGGCGCGCGCCGATCGTGTCGGGGCGGGTCGCTGGGGCGGGAATGCGCATCCGGGAATCCATCCATGTCAGTTCGCCTGCAGCGATGACGATCATCGGCGCGGAGGCGGGGCGGTGAACCGAGGCGGGTCCGATTCGCGCCCGGCAAGCGCGGATCAATGGACCGCATCCGGCGCGCCACGGCCAATTGGTATGACCGATTCGAAGGCAGGGCGCGCTCAATACCGGGCAATCTTAGCGAACTGAGCGGGTTCAACGTCAACGCGACCAAGGTCGCAGATATGTGGTCATACCAATGTGAGGGGCGCTGATGTTCGCAGCCGGTGCGCGCCACACCGTCGCGCAGATGCGCGTCGAAGGTCTCGGCCTATGCGGCGGCAGAGGGCGGCCGCCACGCACCGGGGCGCGGCTGGTCGCCTCATTCCATACCGGCGATGTGCGCACGCAGCCACTGGTGGGCCGGGTCGCGATGGACACGCTCGGGCCAGAGCATCAGCAGGTCGAAGCCGGGAATGGCGATCGGCGGTGCGACCACCCGCAACGCCGGGTTCGCCTGGACCAGGCGCGAGGGCAGCATCGCCACCAAGTCGCTGGTTTCCAGCAACGCCGGCAGCGCCAGAAACTGCGGCACCGACAGCACGACGCGACGGGCCATGCAGCGCTCGGCGAGTGCGCGGTCGGTAGCCCCATCGAAGCCGCCGCCGTCCGGCGAGACGATCGCATGGTCGAGCTTGCAAAACTGCGCCAGTGTCGGGCGACGCTTCAATCCAGGATGTCCCGCGCGCCCGACCAGCAGGTAGCGCTCGGTGAACATGCGGCGCCAGCGCAACGTGGGCGGTGCCTCGGCGTTGGTCAGGAACGCGAGGTCGACCTCATCTTGCGCCGTACTGGCGGCCATCTGGCCCGGTGGCCGTTGCACGACCGCCAGGCGCATCCCTGGCGCGGCGATCCGCAACGTGGCCAAGGCCGGGCGCAGGACCGTCAGTACGCTGTAGTCGAAGGCGGCGACGCGCCACGTCTGGCGGGCCTGGGCGGGCGTGAAGGGCGGGGCAGGCGCGACCGCCTGGGCCAGCGCCGCCAGCGACTGCCGCAGCGGCTCGCGCAGCGCATCGGCGCGTGCCGTCGGGCGCATGCCGCGCGGTCCTGGCAGCAGCAGCGGGTCGTCGAAGAAATCCCGCAGCCGTGCGAGCTGGGCACTGATGGTCGGCTGCGCCAGATGCAGACGCTGCGCGGCGCGGGTCACGTTGTGCTCGATCAGCAACGCGTCGAGTGTGCGCAGCAGGTTGAGATCGAGTCCCCGCAAGGTATTGCGCATGACGATACCTGGAATGGTGAGAATCCATTTCAACTATAGGATTCCCATCGCTACCTTGTGTGCATCGTCCTTGCGAGCCGCGCCGATGCATGTCCTGCTGGTCCACGCCCATCCAGAGCCGACCTCGATGACCCGTCGTCTGGTCGACATCTCGACCGACGTCCTGTCTGCGCAGGGTCACATGGTGACGCAATCCGATCTGTACGCGGCGCGCTGGAAGGCGGTGTTCGACGCCGACGACTTTCCCCATCGCCTCGACCCCGAGCGCTTGTCGTTCGTGGCCGAGTCGCGCCATGCCTTCGCTCATGATGGTCAGACGCCGGACGTGGTGGCCGAACAGCGCAAGCTGATGGCGGCCGATGCGGTGATCCTGCATTTTCCGCTGTGGTGGTTCGGCATGCCGGCGATCATGAAGGGCTGGATCGACCGGGTCTGGGCCTACGGGCTGGCCTATGGCTACGGCGATGCCGGCAACGCCCACCGGTACGGGGAGGGCGGGTTTGCGGGCAAGCGTGCATTGCTCGCGGTGTCGGTCGGCGGTCCCGAGGTGGACTACTCGCCCCGCGGCATCAATGGCCCGCTGGAACAGTTGCTGTTTCCGATCACCCACGGTGCTTTGTTCTTTCCGGGCATGCAGGTGCTGCCCACTTTCGCGGTCTACGGCGCGGGTGCGCTCGACGCGCAGGGCCTCGCGTCGGCATCCCAGGCGTGGCGGGCGCGGCTGGCGGGGCTGTTCGAGCAGGCGCCGATCGCGTTCCGGGCGCAGAACGGTGGCGATTACCCCGACCGCCACGTGCTGGCCGCGGAGGTCGCGCCCGGTCGAAGCGGGTTGATGGCGCATATCGCCGATTCGGATGCCCAAGCGGGATGCTGACCTGCGGCGGGCGGTGCCCGTCCGGCTGGGCAGCGTCCCCGCCTGCGCCGTGACCTCAGCGCGGACGCCCGATGAACGGCGTGCAGTGGAGGAAGTCGCCTGATTCGAGGCAATCGATCACGAAGCCAGCCACCTCGTCCCGGGTGACCGTGCGCAGTTGCAGCGACGGCGGGACGGACAGGGCGACCTGCCAGTCGCCGCGTCCACTGCGCGCGGTGAACGGCGCGGGCCGCACCAGCGTCCAGTCCAGCCCTGAGTCCTGGATCAGCGCCTCCTGGCGTTCCTTGTCGGCATAGCGGTGGCGAGTGACCAGCGGAAAGACGATGCGGTTGTACAGCCAGCCGCCGTGCCCGCGCGTCTCGCCCGCGCCCACGCCGGTGATCGCGATCAGGCGCCGCACGCCGCTGTCGCGCATCGCGGCGATCGCTGCACGGGTCGCATCAGAGAACACCGTCGTCGGCCTCGGGCTGGCGACGCCCAGGCTCATCACGACCGCATCGTGCGCGGGCATGCGTTGCGCCAGGAAGCGGGCGTCGTCGGGGCGGCCGACTACGATGTCGACGCCCGCTGTGGCGGTGAGCCGATCTGCCGACCGCGTTTGCGCCGTGACCCGGTGGCCGCGCGCCACCGCCTGCGCGACCAGCCGTGTGCCCACGCCGCCCGACGCGCCCATGACGAATACGCGCATTGCTGTCCCTGCCAAGCCGGTGCCGGCCGACAGTCTCGCAGATGCCGGGCGATGCGGCCGGGGGGGGGGGGGGGGGCGAGGCGGCCCGCCCCCCCGCGACCGGCACCGCGTCAGCGCGCGAGCGGCTGCCAGCGCAACGCCAGGCCGTACTCGCGCCCGGGCTGGCGGTACCACGCCACCGTCTCGTAGTCCTTGTCGAGCAGGTTGGTCGCCCGCGCCTCGAGCGTCCACGCGGGTGCGAACGCCCACGCCGCACGCAGGTCGAGGGTGCCGTAGCCGCCGACGCGCAGCGTGTTGGCGGGGTTGTCGTAGCGGCCGCCGGCGCCGCGCAGCGTAGTGCCGATGCGCAGGTCGCCAAAGCTGCGATCGATGTCGAGCCGGCCGCTGCTGCGCGCGCGTCGGGCGAGCAGGTTGTCGCGGTAGGTGCCCTGGCTGCGGTCGCGCGGGTCGACGTGACTCAACTCGGTCGACAGGTCCCAGCCGGCGAGGGTGGTCGCGAACGTCAGCTCGGCGCCACGGATGCGGGCCTCGTCGATGTTGCTGCCGCGACCGACATAGTCCGGCGGCGGGTAGACGAACACAATCAGGTCGTCGATGCGGCTCTCGAACACGTCGAGCGACCAGCGCCACTGGGCCGCCTGCTGCGAGATGCCGAGATTCACGCTTTTGGCGCGTTCCGGTTTGAGGTCCGGGCTCTCCGAACCGGGGAAGTACAGGTCGTTGAAGGTCGGGGCCTTGAAGCCGGTCCCGGCGCTGGCGGTCACGCGAAGGCCGTGGGCCAGCTCCATGCCCCAGCCCAGGCTGCCGGTGCCGTGGCCGCCGAACTGCTCGTTGTCGTCGTGGCGCAGGCTCGCCTGCAGGCGATGCGCGCCGAAGCGGCCGCGGTACTCGACGAACGTGGCGTAGTTGTCGCGCGCCGTCACCGCGTAGCGGGTGTCGCTGTCGACTTGGTCGGCCTGCCAGTCGAAGCCCAGGCTCAGGCCCTGGGTCGGCGCCAGGCCGAAGTCGGCCTGCACCGAGGCGGTGTCGCGGCGGGTGTCGATGCGGCCGACATGACTGCGCGTGCCGGTGTCGGCATCGCGGAAGGAGGTGCTCGACTTGTCGTAGGCACGGCCGGCCTGCGCGGTCAGGCGCACGACGTCCGAGGGCGCGTAGGTCAGTGTTCCGCCTGCCACCTGCTGCACGATGTCGGCCTCGTTACCGCCGAAGAGGCTGCCGTCGAACTGATTGAACGCGTCGGCATGCAAGGCATGACCTTCCAGCCGCAGCGCGTCGGTGAGCTGCACGCCGGCGCGCAGGTTCAGCGAACGGTTGCGGTAGCCGTCGCGGTCGGGCTCTTCGACGAAGCACCCCTGGAACAACGCCGACGAGCCGCGGCAGGCATCGATGCCGTCGGTGCGCTGGAACGCTGCATCGACACCGAACCAGCCCCGGCCGCTGCGGCCGCCGATGCCGGCGCTGGCTTCGCGCAAGCCGTGGCTGCCGGCGCCGATTCGTGCGTGCGGCGCAATCGCGCCGTCGTGGCGGCGGGTGAAGATCTGGATGACGCCGCCGATCGCTTCCGAGCCGTAGAGGCTCGAACGCGGGCCGCGTACGATTTCCACGCGCTCGATCTGGTCGACCGGCAGGTCCTGGATCGCCGGCATGCCGGCGGTCGCGCTGCCGATGCGTACGCCATCGACGAGCACCAGTACGTGGTCGGATTCGGCGCCGCGCAGGAAGATCGAGCTCAGCTTGCCCGGGCCGCCGCTGTTGCCGATCTGGATGCCGGCGCGGCCGCGCAGCAGCTCCGGCAGGTCGCGCGCCTGGCTGCGTTCGATCTCGTCGCGGTCGATGATCTGCGCCGGCACGAGGGTGTCGGCCAGCGCGGTCTGGGTGCGATTGGCGGTGACGAGCACGGCGTCGAGTTCGCCGGGAGCGGCGAGCGCCGACGGAGCGAGCAGGGCAGTGGCGATCGCCACGGTCAAGGTGCGGAACGGCATTGCGGTCTCCTTGCGCGCGCGCATCGAACGCGCGGCGGGCGGGCGAAGATCGCGGGAACGGGCGCACACGGACCGCCGTCCAGGCGCAAGGCGCACCCGGAACGTCGTCGCAATGCCCGCCGCATCGCAATCAGGTGGAACTTCGAGGCCGGTCTCCGGACTTGCGCGTGGGCGGTCTGAGCCCAGGCGTCGCGCCTTCCCGTGCACAGGGCACAGTGGCGAGAAGCGACGCTTGCACACGCTTACCGTTGCGGGGGCAGTGCCGGAATGGGGTTGCCTCGCGGCGCCCGCACCGGCTTCCCGTTTCAACCCAGGCAGGCCGGGTCACCGCGAAGCAGGCGCGATTGTACGCCAGCGCTCGTCCGGTTCAGCGTGCGTCGGGGTCGCCCGGCATCGCGTCGTCGCGATCGGCCGCGTCGTGCACGATCGTGGTGACCGGGCCGCCCGCGGTCCGTGCGCGCGGGTCGGGCAGTTGTGCGGTCGCCGCTTCGGCGGCCTCGGTCAGCTGCAGACGCCGAGCTTCGGGGACCTCCTGCCAGTGGCAGTCCAGCAGCGCGCCCTCGATCGAGTACAGCAGGTTGAGGCTGGGTCGGAAGCCGGCCCGGCGCACGCGCACGAAGGCCTCGACCGCGCCCGCTGCTTCGAGGTCCTCGCGCGTGCGCAGCCCCACCTGTCGCAGCCACGCCGCCGACTTCGGCCCGAGGTTGCGCAGCTTCGGCGCGCTCAACGCGCGTGCTCGACGTAGAGCCGTGCGAGCGCCTCCAGCCCGGCCTGATCGTCGGCGTCGAACCGGGCCGGCAGCGGACTGTCGAGATCGAAGACGCCGATCAGGCGGTCGCCGTCGACCAGTGGCACGACGACTTCAGACCGCGACGCAGCATCGCAGGCGATATGGCCTGCAAAGGCGTGCACGTCGTCGACCCGCTGGGTCTGCCGGGTGCGCGCTGCGGCGCCGCACACGCCCTTGTCGAGCGGAATACGCACACAGGCCGGCAGGCCCTGGAACGGGCCGACGACCAGTTCGGTCCCGTCGTAGAAATAGAAGCCGACCCAGTTGAGGTCGGGCAGGGCGTGGTAGACCAGCGCCGAGAGGTTCGCGGCATTGGCGATGGGGTCGGATTCGCCGTGCAGCAGAGCGCGGGCCTGTGCCGCGAGCGCGGCATACTGGTCGGCCTTGCTGCCGCTCAGAGGTGTGGATGTGAACATGTCGCGCAGTGTAGCAGCGGGGTCGCACCCGCCCGGCCGCGCCGTCGCTGGCGTCCCGATAGGCGCACCGGTATGAGCGCGCGCACGTGCCTGGTCACCGGGACCGATACCGGCATCGGCAAGACCCACGCCAGCGTGGCGCTGCTGCAGGCCTTGCGTGCCGATGGTCGCCGCGCGGTCGGCATGAAGCCGGTCGCCAGCGGCTGCGATTGGCAGGACGGTGGCTGGCGCAATGAGGATGCGCTGGCGCTGCAGGCCGCCAGCCGGCCCCGGCCGGCATACGCCGACGTCAACCCGGTGGCCCTGCCCGAAGCGACCGCGCCGACCCTGGCCGCACGCGCGGCCGGCGTGATCGTCGATGCCGCCGATCTGCACGCGGCGCACGCGCGGCTCGCCGCGGCGGCCGATGTGGTGCTGGTCGAAGGCGCTGGCGGCTGGGCTGCGCCGCTGGCCGAGGGCATCGAACATGCGGACCTGGCGCGGTGGCTGGGCGGCGCAGTGGTGCTGGTGGTCGGGCTCCGGCTCGGCTGCCTGAGCCATGCCCGGCTAAGCGCACGCGCGATCGCGGCCGACGGCTGTCGGCTTGTGGGTTGGGTCGGCAACCGGATCGATCCAGAGTTCTCGCGCGCAGACGACTATCTCGGCCTGCTTGCCGATGCGCTGCCGGCGCCGTGCCTGGGCGTGCTGCCGTTCGTCGGCGACGGGGGCAGCGCCGACGCGGGCGCCCTGGTGCTCGATCCGGCCTGGATCGACGCGCTGCCGCGCCGGCTCTGATCGAGGGCGTGGCATCCGCGGCATGCGCCGCGGATGCCCGACGTGCTCAGTGCCCCTGGGGCACCGGCGTCGCTGGGTTGCCGTCGTGCCCGTCGGCGTCCGTGGCGGCCACCGCGCCCCGGTCGTGGCTGTGGTCGCGCGCCAGCAGCAGGTAGAACGCCGGCAGCACGAACAGCGTGAACGCGGTGCCGATCGACATGCCGGCGGCGATCACCAGGCCCATCGAGAAGCGCGCCGCCGCACCCGGACCGCTGGCGATCAGCAGCGGCACCATCGCGAACACCAGCGCGGCCGTCGTCATCAGCACCGGTCGCAGGCGGATCGCGGCGGCCTGCTCGATCGCCTCGGCCTTGCTCAGACCTTCGTTGATCTGCAGCTTGTTGGCGAACTCCACGATCAGAATGCCGTGCTTGGAGATCACACCCACCAGGGTGACCAAGCCCACCTGCGTGTAGATGTTGATCGACATGCCGGGGAAGGCCTCGATGCCGGCGAACTGCAGGATGCCCGACACCAGGCCCAGCGCGTTGAGCACCAGCAGTGCGCCGCTGATCGCCATCGGCACGGTGATCAGCATGATCAGCGCATCGCGGAAGCTCTCGAACTGCGCGGCCAGCACCAGGAAGATGATCACCAGCGCGAACGCCAGCGTGATCAGCATCGTGGTGCCTTCCTGCTTGAACTGCCGCGACTCGCCGGCGTAGTCCACGCTGTAGCCCTGCGGCAGCACGTCGGCGGCGATCTCGTCGAGGACCCGCAGCGCCTCGCCCTTGGTCACGCCCGGTCGCGGCGCGAAGGTGATGCCCACCGCATTGAGCTGCTGGAAGCGCTTGAGCGACTGCGGCTGCGCGCTTTCCTTGAACGAGACCACCGTCGAGAGCGGGATCAGCTCGCCGCTGCGGGTACGGGTGTAGTAGTTGCCGAGTTGCTCGGCATTGAGCCGGTCGGCGCGCTGCACCTGCGGGATCACCCGGTAGGAGCGGTTCTGCATCGCGAAGCGATTGACGTAGCCGCCGGCGAGCAGCGCGCTCATGTCAGCCGCCAACGTGCGCATGTCGATGCCCAGCAGCGCCGCCTTGTCGCGATCGATCTGCACCTCCACGCGCGGCTTGTCGATCTTCAGGTCCTTGTCCAGGAAGATGAAGCGCCGGCTCTGCTGCGCGCGCGCGACGACCTCGTCGGCGATCTCCGACAGCTGCGCCAGCGAACCGATGCCGCCGATCAGGAACTCGCCGCCGCCGTCGCCGCCGGCCGAGGGCAGCGACGGCGGCACCAGCGCGAAGATGTTCAAGCCGGTGATCTCGGCAAGCTTGGGCTGCAGGTCCTGCTGCAGCACCTGGTTGGTCGAACGGTCGCGCTGGCTCCAGGGCTTGAGCACGAAGCCGCCCATCGCGCTGTTGCTGCCCCCCATGCCGCCGAAGCCGCCGTTGAACAGGAAGAAGTCGTTGATCTCGGGGATCTGATCCACGATGTCGGACATCTCTTCGGTGTAGCGCTCGACATAGTCCAGCGTGCTTGCCGCATCCGCGCTGCCGATCGCGAACACGAAGCCTTCGTCCTCCATCGGCGCCGGTTCCTTGGGCGCGCCGATGTACAGGAATGCGCACGAGACCAGCACCACCGCGCCGAAGGCCAGGATCACGCCGCGGGTCTGCAGCGCGCCGTGCAGGCGTCGCTGATAGCCGTGCTGCAGGGCGTCGAAGCGGCGGTCCAGCCACGCTTCCAGGCGGCTTTTGCCGCTGCCCTGACCATGCGGCTTGAGGATCTTGGCGCACATCATCGGCGTAAGCGTCAGCGCGATCACGCCCGACAGCAGCACCGAGCCGGCCAGCGTGAACGCGAATTCGGTGAACAGCACTCCGGTCAGTCCGCCCTGGAAGCCGATCGGCAGATACACCGCGATCAGGGTCGTGGTCATCGCCACAACCGGCCACGCCAGTTCGCGCGCGCCACGGATCGACGCATCGAACGGCGTCATGCCCTCCTCGATGTGGCGGTGGATGTTTTCCAGCACGATGATCGCGTCGTCGACCACGATGCCGATCGCCAGCACCATCGCCAGCAATGTGAGCAGGTTGATCGTGAAGCCCATCAGCAGCATCAGGAACAGCGCGCCGACCAGCGACAGGGGCACGGTGATCGCCGGGATCAGCACGCTGCGCAGCGACCCCAGGAACAGGTAGATGACCACGATCACGATGATCACCGCTTCGATGATCGTGCGGATGACCTCGTTGATGCCGTCCTGGATCGACTCGGTGCTGTCGTAGGGGATCGTCGCCTCGATGCCCTCGGGCAACTGCGGCACGATCTCGTTGTCCCAGGCGCGGCGCACGTCCGCGATCACGTCCAGCGCGTTGGCGTCGGGCGAGACATAGATGCCCATGAACGTGGCCGAGGCCCCGTTGATGCGCACCGACGAGCCGTAGTTCTCCGAGCCCAGCACCACATCGGCGATATCGCCCAGGCGCACGATCGCGCCGTCTGCCTCGCGCACCACCAGCGCGCGGAACTCATCGGGCGTGCGCAGATCGGTGCGCGCGGTGAGATCGACCGCCACCATCTGGCCCTTGGTCGAGCCCAGGGCCGAGAGCACGTTGTTGGCCTGCAGCGCGGCGTGGACATCGCTGGCGGTGACGCCCAGCGCGGTCATCCGGTCGGGCTTGAGCCACACCCGCATTGCAAATGCGCCCGGGCCCATGATCTCGGCACGCTGCACGCCTGGGATCGTCGCGATCTTCGGCTCCACCGCGCGCGTGAGGTAGTCGGTGATCTGGTTGTCGTCGAGCGTGTCGCTGGCGAACGAGACATACATCGCCGCGACCTGCTGGCCCTGCTGCAGGTCGATGACCGGATTCTCGGACTCGGCCGGCAGTTCGCTGCGCAGCTTGTTGACCTTGGCCGCGATCTGGGTGAGGGCCTGGTTGGGATCGTAGTCCAGGCGGATGTAGGCCTGGATCACGCTCACGCCGGCCGAACTGGTCGAGGTGATGTAATCGATGCCTTCGGCACTGGCGACTTCGCGCTCGAGCGGCGTGGTGATGAAGCCCTGGATCAGGTCGGCGTCGGCGCCGAAGTACGTGGTGCTGATGTTGACGACCGCATTCTGCAGCTCGGGGTACTGACGCACATTGAGTTCGGAGAACGCGCGCAGGCCGAACAGCAGGATGAACAGGCTGACGACCATCGCCAGCACCGGTTTGCGGATGAAGATGTCTGTGAATGTCATCTCGTTCTCCCCCGCGCATCGCAGCGCGGGTCAGGGAGCGGGGCGGGCCGGAGCCCGCGCGGCGTCAGCGGTTCTCGGGCGTCGGCGCGTCGTCTGCGGACGGCTGGACGCGGTTGTTGATCGTCACCACCGCGTCGTTGCGTAGTTTCAGCAGGCCGCTGGTGGCCACGCGCTCGCCGGGCTTGAGGCCGTCGGTCACCGCGATCAGGTCGCCACGCGTGGGGCCGGTGGTGATGAAGCGCTGGCGCACCGTCAGCGTCGGGCCCTGTGCGCCCTCCTTGGGCGCGTCGGCCTTCTCGTCGCCGCGCTGCTCCGACACCACGTAGACCGCATTGCCGTAGGGGTTGAAGCTGACCGCCGTCTGCGGGATCACGACCACATTCTGCGCACCGCCGACCGCCAGGCCGACGCGTGCGAACGCGCCTGGACGCAGCCTGCCATCCGGGTTGGCCAGCGTCGCCTGCACCTGGAAGTTGCGGGTGTTCGGGTCGACCGCGGGCTCGACTGCGGTGATCGTGCCCTCGAAGCGCGCGTCCGGCAGCGCGTCGACCCGCGCCTCGATGGTCGCGCCTTCCTGGATGCGGGGGAGCTGCTGCTCGGGCAGGGTGAAGTTCAGGAAGATCGGGTCGAGCTGTTGCAGGCTGACGATCGCGGCCCCCGGCGCGAGGTACTGGCCGAGGTTGACCTTGCGGATGCCCAGCACGCCGTCGAACGGTGCGCGGATGGTCTTCTGCGCGATCAGCGCCCGCTGCGCATCGACCTGGGCCTGCGCCGTTGCCGCCTCGGTGGCACGCTGCTCGACCTCGGCCTGCGAGACGAGCTGATCGCTGCCGAGTTCGCGCCAGCGGTCGCGCTGCACCGCCGCCAGCTTGGCGGCCGCCTCGCTCGAGCGCAGTACCGCCAGCTCGTTGTCGGTGTTGAGCTCGACCAGCACCGTGCCGGCCTTGACCGGCTGGCCGGGCTCGAACGACAGCCGGCGGACCACGCCGCCGGCCTCGGTGGTGACATCGGTGCCGTTGACCGCGACCAGGGTGCCGACCGCTTCGAGCGGCGTCGTCCATGCCTGCTCGACCGCATCGAACGTGGTGATCGCCACCGGTGGCTGCGGCATGTCGTCGAAGAAGGCGTTGACCGCACGTCCCGATAGGAACTTGGCGAGGAACACGCCGCCGAACACCAGAACGGTGATCAGCAGCACGACGAACATGCGGAGGCGGGGACGCGGGGCGCGTCGGGGCTCGGTCCTGGACATAGGGGGTTCCGTCAGGCGTAGGAAGGAGGGCAGGGCAGTGCGGGAGCGATGCTGGACCAGTCGGTCCCGAAGACGTCGCGGCTGACGCGGTCGATCAGCGCGTCGAGCGCGGCGTCGTCGCCGGCATCGACCAGCGGCTGCCAGCCGTAGCCGTTGAACAGGTACTGCAGATGGCGGATCAGCAGTCGATAGGGGTGGCCGATCACGGCCGTGTCGATCAGATCGCGCTGCTGCACCAGCGCCTGCAGCCCGACCGACATCATCCATGGGCCCATCGTCAGTGCCGGGATCGGGAGCGTGGACGACGGCAGCTCGCCGTTCGCGCGGGCTTCGGCCGCGATGCCGTCGATCAGGTCGCCCAGCGGCGCGAATGCCGCCAGCGCCCGGCGCCGGCTCTCCGCCGACGCAGCGCCCCAGACCATGTCGGTCCAGACGAACTGCGCCAGGCGGAAATGCTCCGGCTGCTCACGCATGATCAGCAGGTCGGCCAGAACCACGGCCAGCATCCGCTCACGCGTGGGGCCTTGCCAATGCGCCGCACGCTCGAACAGCTCCACCCGGCTCATGCAGTTGCGTGTCGCCAGGGCCACCAGCAGATCTTCCTTGCTGGCGAAATGCCGGTACAGCGTGCCGATCGCATAGCCGCATTCCTCGGCGACGCGCGCCATCTGCAACGACATCAGCCCGTCGCGCTGGATCTGCGCCTGGGCGACATCGAGCAAGGCGATCTCGCGCTCGGCGATCTCGCGCTGGCGCCGGGCGACAGTGGCGCTGGTGACGGACATGAGGAACCTGAACAGGAACGGCGGCGCATTGTGAATCAAGTTCATTTTGTGAGCAAGGTTCATGGCCGCTTCGGGGAGCCGAGTGGCGGAATGACTTCCTGCACGGTGCAGATCGGTTGCCTAATTAGCTATACTGGCCGGTATAGTAAATCCCGTTCGACTCCTCCCCCAGGTCCTCCCATGCGCCGAATCCTGTCCATTGCCGTGCTCGCCGCGGCGCTTTCCGCCTGTGGCAATCAACAGGAACAGGCGGCGCCGCCGCCACCCGAAGTCGAGGTGCTGACTGTCCAGCCGGGCGCGCAGCCGCTGCGCCAGGATCTGGTCGGCCGGCTCGCGCCGTTCCGCAGCGCCGATGTGCGCGCCCGTGTCCCCGGCGTGCTCGAGCGTCGTGTCTACACCGAAGGCAGCGACGTAAAGGAAGGCGACGTGCTGTTCGTGATCGATCCGGCGCAACTGCAAGCCGCGCTCGGTAACGCCCAGGCCGCCGAAGCGCAGGCGCAGGCGCAGTACACCAACGCCAAGACCGCCGCCGACCGCGCACGTCAGCTGGCGCCCACCGACTTCATCTCCAAGTCCGACCTCGACAACGCGCTGGCGACCGAGCGCAGCGCGCAGGCTTCGCTGGAAGCGGCGCGGGCGTCGGTGCGCAGTGCGCAGATCAACCTAGGTTACGCCACCGTGCGCGCGCCGATCTCGGGCCGCGCCGGCAAGCAGCAGGTCACCGAGGGTGCGCTGGTCGGACAGGGCGATGTGACGCTGCTGACCACCGTCGACCAGATCGACCCGCTGTACGTGAACTTCTCGATGAGCGTGTCGGACATGGAGGCGCTGCGCGCCAAGCAGGTCGACCGCAGCGAGCAGGCCTCGGTGCAGGTGCGGTTGCAGGATGGCACGGTCTACGAGCACACCGGCAGCCTGGACTTCTCGGCCGACGTCGTCGACCCGGCGACCGGCGCCATCGCGCTGCGCGCCACCGTGCCCAATCCCGACCGCCGCCTGCTGCCGGGCACGTACGTGACCCTGGTCGCCGACATGGGCCGCCAGGACGGCATCTACGTGGTGCCTCAGGCCGCGGTGCAACGCGACGCGACCAGCGCCTTCGTGCTCGTCGCCGGTCCCGACGACAAGGTCGCGCGCAAGGACATCAATCTGGTGCGCGCCGACGGCGGCAACTGGATCGTCGATTCGGGTCTGGCGGCAGGCGACCGGGTCATCACCTCGGGCCTGCAGCGCGCCCAGATCGGCGCGGCGGTGAGCCCGAAGCCGGCTCAGGCCGCACCGGCTGCCGCCGCCACGCCGGCGTCCGGCGCGCCGGCCCCGGCGCCTGCCGCGCCGCCGGCTGCCGATGCGCCGGCCCCGGACGCCGCCGACCAGGACTGATCCCATGCCCAAGTTCTTCATCAACCACCCGGTCTTCGCCTGGGTCGTCTCGATTCTGATCTCGCTCAGCGGCCTGATCTCGCTGCTGAACATGGGCGTCGAGTCGTATCCGTCGGTAGCGCCGCCGCAGGTGACCATCTCGGCGACCTATCCCGGCGCGGATGCGCAGACCACCGAGCAGGCGGTGACCCAGGTCATCGAGCAGCAGCTCACCGGCATCGACAATCTGCTGTACTTCAGTTCGACGTCCAGCGCCAATGGCCGGGCCAGCGTCACGCTGACCTTCGAGACCGGCACCGACAGCGACATCGCCCAGGTGCAGGTCCAGAACAAGGTCGCCCTGGCCACGCCGCGGCTGCCCAGCGAGGTGGTCCAGCAGGGCGTGGTCGTCGCCAAGGAGAACACCGGCTTTTTGATGGTGGTCGGCCTGCGTTCGAGCGACCCATCGATGGACCGCAATGCGATCAACGACCTGATCGCGGCCCGTGTGCTCGAGCAGTTGGCGCGCGTGCCCGGCGTCGGCAATACCCAGCACTTCGGTGCCGAGTATGCGATGAACATCTGGCTCAATCCCGACAAGCTGCAGGGCTACGGCCTGTCGGCGACCGAGGTGCTGGCGGCGGTGCGGGCGCAGAACGTGCAGTTCGCCGCCGGCTCGATCGGTTCCGACCCCGCGCCCGAGGGCGTGGGATTCAGCGCGACCGTGTCGGGCGAAGGCCGTTTCAGCACGCCCGAGCAGTTCCGCGACATCATCCTGCGTACCGACGCCAATGGCGCGGTCGTGCGTCTGGGCGATGTGGCGCGGGTCGCCTTTGGTCCGTCGAGCTACGGCTTCGACACCAGGTACAACGGCCAGCCGACCGGCGCGGTCGCGATCATGCTCCAGCCCGGCGCCAATGCGCTCGGCGTGGCCGAGGCGGTGACTGCGCGGCTCGACGAGTTGTCGGCCACGTTCCCGCCCGGCGTCGAATGGTTCAAGCCGTTCGACAGCACCACGTTCGTGACGATCTCGATCAAGGAAGTGGTCAAGACGCTGATCGAGGCGGTCGTCCTGGTGTTCCTGGTGATGCTGCTGTTCCTGCAGAACCTGCGCGCGACGATCATCCCGACCCTCGTGATCCCGGTCGCGCTGCTGGGCACGTTCCTGGGCCTGAGCGCGCTCGGCTTCACGGTCAACCAGCTGACGCTGTTCGCGATGGTGCTGTCGATCGGCATCGTGGTCGACGATGCGATCGTGGTGATCGAGAACGTCGAGCGCATCATGGCCGAGGAGCACCTGCCCCCGCGCGAGGCGACGATCAAGGCGATGGGCCAGATCACCGGCGCAGTGGTCGCGATCACCGTCGTGCTGGCCGCGGTGTTCATCCCCAGCGCGCTGCAGGGCGGCGCTTCGGGCGAGATCTACAAGCAGTTCGCGATCACCATCGCGGTGTCGATGGGCTTCTCGGCGTTCCTCGCCCTGGGCTTTACCCCAGCGCTGTGCGCCACGTTCCTCAAGCAGCACGAGCCGCACGGCAACAAGCGCGAGAACGTGGTCTTCCGCGTCTTCAACAAGTACTACGACCGCATCAACGACACCTATGTCGGCCACATCACCAGCGTCGTTCGGCATTCGCCGCGCTGGATGGTGCTGTTCGTGCTGCTGGCGCTGGTCTGTGGCCTGCTGTACGCCAGGCTGCCGAGCAGCTTCGTGCCCGAGGAAGATCAGGGCTATGCGATGGTGATCGTGCAACTGCCGCCCGGCGCCAGCCTGCAGCGCACGCAGGCGGTCATGGACCGGGTCTACCAGACCTTCCGCGGCCAGGAGAACCCGGAAACCGGCGAGCGGACGGGCGGCGTGCCCGGCTTCAAGAACATCCTGCAGGTCTCGGGCTTCAGCTTCGTGGGCATGGGCGAGAACGTCGGTATGGCGTTCGTCGAGCTCGAGCACTGGGACGAGCGCGACGTCAGCATCGACGAGTTCGTCAATCAGGCCAACGGCATGCTCTACGGCGCGGTGCCCGAAGCGCAGATCTTCGTCGTCAATCTGCCGACGATCCAGGGCCTGGGCCAGTTCGGCGGCTTCGACATGTACCTGCAGGACCGCACCGGCCAGGGCCAGGCGGCGTTGACCGAAGCCCGCAACAAGCTGCTGGCCAGTGCCGCGGGCAAGTCCGACACGGTCGTGGGCGTGCGCCCGAATACCCTGGAGGCCGCGCCGCAGTTGGGTCTGCACGTCGATCGCGTGCAGGCGCAGGCAATGGGCCTGTCGGTGCAGGACGTCTACAACGCGATCCAGCTGATGCTCGCGCCGGTGTACGTCAACGACTACTTCTCGGAAGGACGCATCAAGCGGGTGAACATCCGTGCCGACGCGCCCTACCGCACCGGTCCGGAGTCGTTCGAGCGCTTCTATACCCCGGCGCCGGGCACGGCCGCCAACGGCCAGCCGGCGATGGTGCCGCTGAGCAACGTGGTCTCGGCCGAGTGGGGTACCGCCTCGCCGTCGCTGAGCCGCTACAACGGCTACTCGGCGGTCAACATCGTCGGCGCCCAGGCGCCCGGCCGCAGCACCGGCGAGGCGATGGCGGCGATGGAAGGCATCGTCACCGACGAGTTGCCGCCGGGCTTCGGCTTCGACTGGGCGGGCATGTCCTACCAGGAGATCATCGCCGGCAACACCCAGACGCTGCTGCTGGTGCTGTCGGTGGTCGTGGTGTTCCTGTGTCTGGCCGCGCTCTACGAGAGCTGGTCGATCCCGGTGGCAGTGCTGCTGGTGGTGCCGCTGGGCATCCTCGGCGCGGTGGTGTTCACGATGCTGCGTCCGGGGCTGTCGAACGACCTGTTCTTCCAGATCGGCATGATCACCGTGATCGGTTTGGCGGCGAAGAACGCGATCCTGATCGTGGAGTTCGCGGTGCAGCAACGGGCAGAGGGCAAGACTCTGCGCGAGGCGACGGTCGAGGCGGCGCGGTTGCGCCTGCGGCCGATCCTGATGACCTCGTTCGCGTTCATCCTGGGCGTCACGCCGATGGCACTGTCGACCGGCGCCGGCTCCAACGCGCGCCACGCGCTGGGCACCGGCGTGATCGGCGGCATGCTGTTCGCGACGTTCCTGGGCCTGCTGCTGATCCCGGTGTTCTTCGTGATCGTCCGGCGCGTGCTGGGCGACAAGATGGACGAGCCCGATCCCAAGGCGATCGCCGCGCATCAGGCGCGCAACGAGACACCGCAGGCCCACTGAGGCGCGCGGTGGCATGACCCAAGGGCCGTCCCGTGCGCGGGGCGGCCCTTTTTTTGGTTCATCGCTGAATTCCGGGGAAGGCTGCGCGGATCTTCAGGAAGAAGTACTCCTGATCGCGGTACCCGTAGGCACGGCGCTTGATGACCTTGATGGTGTTGTTGATGC